>NZ_JAGDQK010000038.1:0-79829 GCF_017498755.1 Bacillus sp. XF8
TTCCGCAGTAGCTCAGTGGTAGAGCTATCGGCTGTTAACCGATCGGTCGTAGGTTCGAGTCCTACCTGCGGAGCCATGGCCCGTTGGTCAAGTGGTTAAGACACCGCCCTTTCACGGCGGTAACACGGGTTCGAATCCCGTACGGGTCATATAAAAGAGTCAGCAATTAGCTGGCTCTTTTTTTGTGTGAAAATATAATGTGAAAGTTCTTTCCTTTTCTAATACAAGATAGGATCAATCTAAAATTCCCTTTATTTCATAATAAATAAAGGGAATTTGGAAAAACTATAGTATGTATAAAAAGGAGGGAATAGAGCTAGATGACAACAGTTAGAGAATTTATGAGTACCGATATCGTACAATGTACACCGCTAGATAATGTATATGAAGCTGCTGTGAAAATGAAAGAAGAGGACATTGGAATGATTCCAGTTGTAGAGAACAATCAAGTGGTTGGTCTTGTCACAGATCGTGATTTAGTTGTTCGTGGAATTGCTGAGAAACATCCTGGGTCTAATAAAATTACAAATGTCATGACAACAGGAATTGTTTCCGTATCTCCTGATGACTCTATTGAAAAGGCTACGGAGTTAATGGCACGGCACCAAATCAGAAGACTACCTGTAGTTGAAAATGGCGAGCTTGTTGGGATGTTAGCGCTAGGTGATTTAGCAACAACAGAGAAAGCTGATGATCAAGCAGGATTTGCTTTAAGTGAGATTTCCGAGCATACAGAATAAAGGAGTATAGGCAGATTATTTTTAGCCTAGAAAATACAGTGTGTTTAGATGTTAGAAAATAGGTAAGGTTGGATACGTTTTATTAATAATATAAATAAAACTATATTGTGATTAAAACGTATCCAAAATATTAGGCATAGATGTATATAAGATGTAAAGATGCTTCATTAAGTATATCTGGAGAATGACATATGTTAAATTCATTTGAAATTTGGGTTAACAATTTCTATTACTAATTTTTGTTATGTTAAAAAATGATATAATAATAAATATAAGTTTCATAAGGGATTTTGAATATATTAATAATATCGTGATTACCTACTAAGCTATCAAAGATTTCATATATAAGTAGAAACGGAGGGGAAATGATATGAGGGATGTACAGAGTAACCCAAATTGGAATTTGGTTACAGATGTCTATGTGGAACCAAATAATTTTGCGGATTTATTTTCTTTACTTGTACCAAATCGTCCAAAAGGTGAAGGAAAAGAACGGACAATTTTAGCTTGGAAAGAAAAAGAATTTTATAAACAAGAAAACTTGGCTCCGTTTATCTTATATGCAATGAATAAAGTACAGAGCTTGCCACAGTTTCATAAAGATGAAATACCAACTTTAGTTCGTATTGTTCGTTTATGCCAAAAGATTGGTTGGTATAAGGAAGCTTATACATTTATGGTGAACCAAAGATTAGATGAATTTGTACATACATCTATGGAATATGAAACGTGGGATATTTTAACTCAAGTTGTGGCTTGGAACTACTTAATCGTAAAATATCGAGTCGGTGAATTAGAAAATAAAGATGTAATGATATGGGAAAGAATTAAATTTAATGAAGAATGTATTGAAAAATGTGAAAAGCTATTATCTCATAAGGAAGTAATGGAACTTACATTCTTTTATATTTGCAAACAGGCAAAACTATTGTCCAAAGAAGAATTGGATCAAGAGATGATGCATTTAGCAATATACTGTAATACATACGTTTATGACTTATACATATATGACTTATTAAAAAAATATCGTAAGTGTACGGATTTTTTAACATATTATGGACCGAGTCGTTCTGTTGTTGCATGTCAAAGGGCTGTAATTGCTCAAATTTCTGACCGTCTTAATCCGTTAAAAACTACGCATGTGGATGATTATCTTTATGTAATGAAGGAAATGATGGAGCACATGTCGTTTGAGTTTATGAATCGATACGAGCACTTCATTGGAAAACTATTATCATATGTACCATTTTTTGAAATGATTCAAGTTCCGCAACATGCATATTATTGTGAAGAGTTGATGTATGTTTGTAAAGGAACTGAACATAAAGAAGAAATCTTGCGGAATTATATATTTATACAATTACATGATTGTTTACCGTCATTTATTAAGCAATTTCTAAAGAATAAGCGCTATGCAACGATTCATGATATTTTATTTTACTGGTGTGATGATGAACAACGAATGGGCTTAGAAAAGAAGTATAATTTAAGTTTTATTTATGAACGATATGCGTGTGGATAAAGAGAAGTTTTTCTTTGTTCAAGTAATATAGTGTATATATGGAAAAAAGGATCTCACCTTCAGGTGGGATCCCTTTTGTAGTCGTAAATGTAGAAGATTGTTCTAAGCTTCTTGCTGCTTCTTACGGTGCTCAGGAATGTAGATATATTGGGAAATAATTACTAATACCCCTATAAAAAATACAGGGAGTATAGCAGCAATATGAAAACCACTATAAATTATATTTGTTATTAAACCGCCGATAATAATAAATGCAGTATATATATGAGAAATTTGTTTCTTTAGACGGATTTTGAATGCTTCCATCAAAGATTCAATTGCAACAAATGAGATGACGATAGCTAAAAAGACAAGGTTAGTATTGTAAATTACTAAGCAACAGATTAAACCGAGAAAAGCTAAATACTCAATTATTAAGGGAATATTACGTGGCATATAATATTACCGAACCAAATAAGGCAGTGGATTTACTGCGTTTGTCTTTTCAGAATTCCATTCACCATTATGTAATTCAAAATGGTGATGTTGTCCAAATGAATGACCTGTATTTCCCATATGTCCTAATAATTCCCCGGTTTGAACTTGATCACCAACTTCTACTGAACGGTCTTTCATATGAGCGTAAACTGTTGTATATAGTTTACCTTGAATATGATGTGCCACAAATACGACATTTCCATAGCTAGCAGAGTAATAAGACTTTATAACTTTGCCTGCAGCAGCTGCATGAATTGAAACATTACCTGGTGCGATAATATCTACACCATAATGCATTTGTTCCCAGCGCATATCAAATGTAGAACTAATTGTTCCTTGAGTAGGAAATTTAAAAACAGCAGGAATAGAAGGAGCGGCTTGTTTAGGTTGTGGTTGCTTTTCAATGATATAATGTTTTGCTACAAATCCATAAGCTGTTCCAAAACGGATTTTATACCAAGTACCGACTGTTTCTATAACTTCTACTTGTGTTCCGTTATGTAAAGATCCAATCACGGAGGTATTTGTTCCGGCCCCACTGCGGACTTTTAATACAGGTGCACCAACATAAAAGGAAGATTGATTTTGTGTTGTAATTCCTTTTACTAATGGCTGTGATGTATGGGATACAAATTCTTTTTTTACATACCCTACTTGCCCATTATGTGAGATTTTATACCAATCCCCTTTTGTTTCTTGTACAGAGATGAATTTGCCGTTTGGTAATCTATCAGTAATAGAGGATTTGATATTTGGCTCAGAGCGAACGTTTAAAATATTGGTATTTACGATATAATTATTTTTAAGTTTAGTAGATGTAGTAAACGCAATATCTGTTTTTTTTAAGGAGTTAGTTTTATTTATTGTATTTATTCTGTTATTCGAATATAATATTTTTGTATTTGATTTTATATATTGAGTGTTTTGAGTAGGCAATTGCTGAGCTGCTACAGTGCGCGTATCTACTTGATTTATGGATGGAAGTAGAGAGGCGACTGCGACAGTAGTTGCCGTTAAAGCTGTAGCTTTCTGTTTCATCTAATATTAGCCCCCATAGATGTATTAATATATTTTTTATTATAGTATAAAGATATAATACTTTGTGCATTGTTCACATAACTGTAATATGAAATGAGAAAAAATAACAATTTTTTAATGGAATCGAAATATATTACAAGAATAACAGATAAATAATCATTAGAATATGAATAAAAGATAATCGATATTTTCTGAATAGATAGTGAAAAATCACTTTTGTACTTATTAGTAGGAGAACAAGTAGCCATGCCTATATGAATGTTTATTTTTCATATTTTATATAGTAGAACTTAGATGTGAATAATTCTCATTTTATAATCTGTAAGCCAACTGGTTATTAGTCCTTGCCAATTAGGATAAATGAGATAGTAATAAGTTAAAACAGTTGCTGATGACCCACGACAGTGTTATACTGACTATGGTAATTTCATATTATGCTAGGAGAGCTGGTGTTGCCAGCTGAGAGTAAGACCGAGAGTCTTTGATCCTTTTTACTACCTGATCTAGATTATGCTAGCGTAGGGAAGCAATTCGGACATGAACAGTCAGTCCCTGTTTCTTTGCGTAAAGAAACAGGGCTTTTTTATTGGACAAATTCATAGTAACAACCACTAGGGGTGCTTTGCATGCTGAGAGAGGAATAATCCTTAACCCTTATGGACCTGATCTAGGTAATACTAGCGAAGGGAAGTGGAACAACGAATAAATGTGTTTTTATTTGCTGTAGCCACTTCTTATATATAGGAGTGGCTTTTTTATTTAGATAAACAGATATGAAGGAAGGGGAAATATAAATGAAATTTTGTGAGAGATTATTCGAGACTGTGCAGCCTGTTTGGGAAAAAAGTCATAATCACCCGTTTGTAACGGGGATGGGGGACGGTACGTTAGAAAAAGATAAATTCCAATATTACATCATACAAGATTATCTATATTTACTAGATTATGCAAAATTATATGCAATTGGAGTTGTGAAAGCGACTAATCCGCAAGTTATGGCAAAATTTGCAGAACAAATAGATGGTATTTTAAATGGAGAAATGACAATCCATAAACAGTATGCAAAACGCCTTGGTATTTCTGTAAAGGAGATGGAAGAGGCAAAACCATCTGCTAAAAATTTAGCATATACAAACTATATGATGTCAGTATCTCAAAATGGTACGCTTGCAGAGTTAATTGCGGCTCTTCTTCCTTGTATGTGGAGCTACTGGGAAATTGGAAAACGTTTAAATGATATTCCGGGAGCAAGGAATCATGAGTTCTTTGGGGAGTGGATTCAAGGATATAGCTCAGAAGAATATGGAGACCTTTGCATTTGGTTAATGGATTTATTAAATGAACTAGCTATTGGGAAATCTGAACAAGAGTTAGCCAAATTAGAAGAGATTTTCTTATATTCCAGCCGATTTGAGTATTTATTCTGGGATATGGCGTATCGTAAGGAGATGTGGGGTTTTGAGGAGCAAGAGCATACTACAATTTCATAATGTTTCTTTTCATTATGATGAAAAGCCAATCATAAACGGCCTAGATGCTTTCGTGCAAGAAAAGGAGTTTGTTAGCATCATTGGACCGAGTGGCTGTGGCAAAAGTACATTGTTTCGTTTAATTACAGGATTAGAAGAACCGACGGCTGGAACTATCCAACTGACAGAAACAACGAGTCATCCTGTAGGATATATGCCACAAAAAGATATGCTCCTGCCGTGGAGAACGATTATTGAAAATGCGGCATTACCTTTAGAATGTCAGGGTGTAAAGAAAAAAGAAGCGCATGTAAAGGCAAAGGAACTCTTAGAACAATTTGGTTTGCAAGGATACGAGGATAAATATCCGAAAGATTTATCTGGTGGAATGCGGCAACGGGTATCCTTTATTCGAACCTTATTAACAGGTGGGAATATTTTACTGTTAGATGAACCGTTCAGTGCACTAGATGCATTAACGAAATCAACTTTGCAAGAATGGTTGTTTGAACAATGGAAACAATGGCAAAAAACAATTTTATTTATTACGCACGATGTGGAGGAAGCTCTTTTTCTTTCTAATCGAATTTTAGTTGTGACGGAGCAGCCCATAACAACTTTGACGGAGCGTATCGTTCCCCTTGGAACTGATCGTTCAAGAAAAGATTTGTATAAGCCTGAGATACTCGCGCTAAAAGATGAGCTACTTGGTATGTTGCAAAGGCAGGTGCTCATATGAAACGTATGACAGAATTATTACCTGCATTGATTTTAAGTAGCATTTTACTTGTGAGCTGGGAAGTGGGAGCTAGAATTGTAGACGAGATGTACATCTTACCATCCCCGACTGCAATTCTAGCTAAAATGTGGGCGTTGCGAGATATATTGCTTGCAGTTCATCTACCGGCGACGTTATACGTAGTTTTAATAGGAGTTGTTATTTCCATCGTGCTCGGTGTGGGACTCGCGATGTTAATGAATGCTAGTTCATGGATGGAGAGAGCATTTTATCCACTGTTAGTTGCATCACAAACGATTCCAATTACAGCTCTAGCACCATTATTTGTTTTATGGTTTGGATATTCAATTTGGAGCAAGGTAGTTGTGACAGTTTTGATTACATTTTTCCCGATTGCAGTAAATACGTATGACGGATTGCGCAGTACAAAAAAGGAATGGGAGGAACTTTTAGTAACATACGGTGCAACAAAAAAAGACATTTTTCTAAAGTTAAAGTTGCCATCTGCACTTCCTTACTTTTTCTCTGCTTTAAAAATTGCAGTTCCTCTTAGTGTCATTGGAGCAGCAATTGGTGAGTGGCTTGGCGCTCAAGCGGGTCTAGGGTACTTTAGTAAACGAATGATGACACAATTAGATGGAGCAGGCGTATTTGCACCTATTGTACTCTTATCATTATTAGCCATCTTCTTTGTATTACTGGTTTCTATATTAGAAAAGAAATTGATTAGTTGGAGGAAACATTCATGAAATTATTCAAACGCATCTTTGTGTTTACATTATTAGTTGCAATGATTGCAGGATGTTCTAGTAATTCGGCATCAGATAAGAAAAAGAAAGAAAAAGAAATTACAGTGATGCTCGATTGGTATCCAAATGCGGTCCATAGTTTTATCTATGCGGCAATTGAAAAAGGATATTTTAAAGAAGAAGGAGTGAAAGTGAATATTAAATTTCCTTCTAATCCGACGGACCCATTAACGTTAGCGGCAGCAGGGAAAGTAACAGTTGGTTTATATTACCAGCCAGATGTTGTCATTGCAAAAGCAAATGAACAAATCCCGGTAAAATCAATTGGGGCGGTTGTACGTTCACCATTAAACCATGTTGTATCGTTAAAATCGGCTGGAATTCATTCACCAAAAGATTTAGAAGGAAAGACAGTAGGTTATTCTGGAACGCCTTTAAGTGAGGCATATTTAAAAACGATGGTAAAAGAAGCTGGTGGTAATCCAGATAACGTAAAAGTAGTAGATGTTGGGTTTGATTTAGTACCAGCGTTAATTACGAAAAAGGTAGATGCTGTCACAGGTGCTTATATTAACCATGAAGTTCCTGTTATGCGTCATCAAGGCCATGAACCTGCATACTTTAACCCAGCTGACTATGGTGTACCAAATTATCATGAACTTGTTTTTGTAACAGGTGATAAAACATTGAAAAAAGATAAAGAAGCGTTGCAATCCTTTTTACGCGGTGCGAAAAAAGGATACGAATTTATGAAGAAGAATCCCGATGAGGCACTGGGTATTTTATTAGATCATCAAGAAAAAGAAAACTTCCCGCTTGTTCCAGAAGTTGAAAAAGAAAGTATGAAAATTTTATTAGAGAAAATGGAAACGAAAGATGAGCCATTTTTATCAGATTCAAAAGAGTCATGGGAAAAACAAAATAAATGGTTGAAAGAAAAAGGAATGACAAAAGAGAGCGTTCCTGCTAATGAATTATTCGAAAACATTTTAAAGTAGGCGAATGAATATGAAAGACGAGCTCCATGTTATCTCAAATGGCCAGATGACATTCAAAGAGTTAGCGAATGTAGCAATGCAGATTGAGAGTGAGATTGATTATTTGCATATTCGTGAGCGGGAGAAAAGCACGAAAGAATTATATGAAGGTGTAGAGGGCCTCCTGAAGAGGGGCTTTCCAGCATCTAAGCTTGTAATGAATGATCGAATTGATATAGCGATCTTATTAAATATCCCTCGCGTACAATTGGGGTATCGAAGTGCTGATGTTAGATCTGTAAAGGAAAAGTTTTCTTATTTGCATGTTGGGTATTCTGTGCATTCTTTGGAAGAAGCAATAACAGCTTTCAAAAACGGGGCAGATTCCCTTGTTTATGGTCATGTATTTCCAACGAATTGTAAGCAGGGTGTTCCAGCAAGAGGGTTAGAAGAAATTGCAGATATGGCAAGGCGATTAACGATACCGATTACAGCTATTGGTGGGATAACACCTCAAAATACAGCAGCGGTTCTTAGCTCTGGTGTGAGTGGTATTGCTGTTATGTCTGGAATTGTAAGTGATAGTAATCCATACGAGAAAGCAAGAATGTATAAGGAAACAATAAGAAAGTGGGCGGAAAATCATGAGTAAGATATATGATGTAACCATTATTGGCGGTGGTGTAATTGGTAGTTCAGTTGCACATTTTCTAGCGGAAAGAGGATACCAAGTTGCGATTGTTGAGAAGAAAAGGATTGCATCTGAAGCTTCTAAAGCAGCGGCAGGTTTACTTGGTGTACAGGCAGAATGGGATGCGTATGATCCACTATTTGAGCTTGCTAGAGAAAGCCGTGCAATATTTCCGCAACTTGCAAGAGCTTTACGCGAAAAAACGGGTATTGATATTGGATATGAAGAGAAAGGCATATATCGGATTGCCCAAAATGAAGCTGAGAAGACAAGAATACTAGATATTATGGATTGGCAACAAAAAACAGGTGAAGAATCATATTTTATGACAGGAGATGAGCTTCGTGAAAAAGAGCCATTTCTCTCTTCGTCTATTACCGGCGCTGTATATTATCCGAAAGATGGTCATGTTATTGCACCGGAACTGACAAAGGCATTTGCGCATTCTGCGGCCATTTCAGGTGCTGATATATATGAACAAACAGAAGTATTTGATATCAAAATAGAAAACAATCGAGTAGTAGGAATGATTACAAATGAAGGTATGATTCCATGTGAAAAGGTAGTAATTGCCGGTGGTTCATGGAGCACAAAACTCCTTCATCATTTTGATAAAGAGTGGGGTACATACCCTGTGAAAGGAGAAGTTGTTGCTGTAAAGAGCCGTAAACCACTATTGCAATCCCCGATTTTCCAAGAGCGGTTTTATATCACGCCAAAACGTGGTGGACGCTATGTAATTGGAGCAACGATGAAGCCACATACGTTTAATAAGTCTGTACAACCAGAGAGTATTACATCGATATTAGAGCGTGCGTATACAATTTTACCAGCTTTAAAAGAAGCGGAATGGGAAAATACTTGGGCGGGATTACGCCCCCAATCTAATCATGAAGTCCCTTATATGGGGGAACATGAGGAAATAAAAGGATTATATGCTTGCACTGGCCATTACCGAAACGGCATTTTATTAAGCCCCGTTTCTGGTCAATATATGGCCGATTTAATAGAAGGAAAGCAAGGGAATCATTTATTAGATTCATTGCTTTCTAAAACGGTTTAGAAAGGGGATGGAAGCTTGAACTTGAAAATTAATGGTAAGCAAGTAGAGGTACCTGGGAGTGTTAAGACAGTAGCAGAATTGCTTACGCATTTAGGATTAGATACAAAGATTGTTGTAGTAGAACGCAATACAGGCATTTTAACAAAAGAAGACCATCAAGATACATCTGTTTTTGATGGAGACCAAATTGAGATTGTAACTTTCGTAGGAGGCGGTTGATTATGTTAAACATTGGACCATTTACATTCAAATCTAGACTTTTATTAGGAACAGGGAAATTTTCAGATTTTGATGTGCAGAGAAAAGCAATTGAAGTATCAGAAGCAGAAATTTTAACATTTGCAGTACGCCGTATGGATATATTCGACGCAGACCAACCGAATTTATTGGAAAAAATTGACGTGAAAAAATATACATTGCTTCCAAATACAGCAGGAGCAAAAAATGCTGAAGAAGCAGTTCGTATTGCGAAATTAGCAAAAGCTTCAGGGCTTTGTGACATGGTAAAAGTAGAGGTTATTGGTGATGACAGAACGTTATTACCAGACCCTGTAGAAACATTGAAAGCATCTGAAATGCTTTTAGAAGAAGGGTTTATTGTTCTTCCTTATACATCTGATGATGTTGTATTAGCTCGTAAGTTGCAAGAGCTTGGTGTGCATGCGATTATGCCTGGTGCCTCACCAATTGGTTCAGGGCTTGGAATTGTGAATCCATTAAATTTAAGCTTTATTATTGAACAAGCAACTGTACCAGTTATTGTCGATGCCGGTGTTGGTAGTCCTGCTGATGCTGCGTTTGCTATGGAATTAGGAGCAGACGGTGTGTTATTAAATACAGCTGTATCAGGTGCGAAAGACTCTATTAAAATGGCAGAAGCAATGAAACTAGGTATTCACGCGGGACGTTTAGGATTTGAAGCAGGACGTATTGTACGTAAACGCTGTGCGACAGCAAGTAGCCCGTTAGAAGGAATGAGTGTAGTTGAATAATCGTTATTCTCGCCAAGAGTTATTTTCGCCAATTGGTGAAAAAGGACAGCAAAAGATAGGAGAAAAACATGTACTAATCATTGGAGCTGGGGCACTTGGTAGTGCGAACGCCGAGATGCTTGTGCGTGCTGGTGTTGGAAAAGTGACAATTGTGGATCGTGATTATATTGATTGGAGTAATTTACAACGTCAGCAGCTATATTGTGAGGAAGATGTAGAAAATAATTTTCCGAAGGCCGTAGCCGCACAGAGACGTCTGCAAGCAATTAACAGCAATGTAATCGTAGAAGCTTTTGTTCAAGATGTAACAGCAGAGGAATTAGAACAGCTTGTTACAAATGTGGATGTGATAATTGATGCAACTGATAATTTTGAAACACGTTTTATCGCTAATGATATATCACAAAAATATTCCATTCCATGGATTTATGGAGCATGTGTAGGAAGTTATGGCCTTTCTTATACGATTTTACCAGGCAAAACGCCATGTCTGTCTTGTTTACTACAATCCATCCCGCTTGGAGGAGCAACATGTGATACAGCAGGTATAATTTCACCTGCTGTATCTCTTGTTGTTTCTCATCAAGTAACGGAAACTCTCAAAATTTTAGTAGAGGATTATGAAGCACTTCGAGATGGACTTGTATCGTTTGATGTATGGAAAAATGAATATTCATGTATGAATGTGCAAAAGCTTCGCAAACATAATTGTCCATCATGTGGTGAGGAGGCAATCTATCCGTATTTAAGTAAAGAGAACACATCGAAAACTGCAGTTTTGTGCGGGAGAAATACAGTTCAAATCAGACCGCCTCATAAGGAAAAACTAGATTTTAAACGATATAAAGAACTGCTGCGTAATCGCGTAGCAGAGTTAATGGTAAATCCATATTTATTATCATTTTCGGTTGAAGGAAAGAGATTAGTTGCATTTCAAGATGGCCGGGTTCTTGTACATGGAACGAAAGATATAGTAGAAGCAAAAACAATTTATCATCGTTATTTTGGATGAAAAGGATGAGTGAAATGAAAGTGAATAAAGCTTTAACAATTGCTGGATCTGATAGCGGCGGTGGTGCTGGTATTCAAGCAGATTTAAAAACATTTCAAGAGCTGGGTGTATACGGAATGACAGCCATTACAGCTATTACAGCCCAAAATACACTTGGTGTTCAAGGGGTATATCCAGTTACGCCCCAAGGGGTTCAGGAACAATTAAATTCAATTGGTACTGATTTAACACCGGATGCTGTGAAGCTTGGCATGTTGTTTAGTAGTGAAATTATTAAGGTTGTTGCAGAGAATATTAAAAAGTTTGGCTGGAATAATATTGTACTAGATCCTGTTATGATTGCAAAAGGTGGAGCGTCATTGTTACAACAAGAAGCAGTGCAAGCGTTAAAGGAGTATTTATTACCAATTGCAACAGTTGTGACGCCGAATATACCAGAAGCAGAAGTATTAACAGGGATGGAGATTCATAACATCCAAGATAGTAAAGAAGCTGCGAAAGAATTGCATAGATTAGGAGCTAAATACGTCCTTATGAAAGGTGGACATGCAGCGTATCAAGGAAATGAAGTAATTGATTTCTTATTTGATGGTGAGCAGTTTATTGAATATAGAAGTGAACGAATTGATTCCAAACAAACGCATGGTAGTGGTTGTACATTTGCATCTGCTGTAACGGCAGGACTTGCAAAAGGGTACCCAATCGAAGAAGCAGTTCAAGAAGCGAAGAAGTTTATTAGTATAGCGATTGAAGAGCAATTAAATATTGGGAGTGGTCATGGACCAACGAATCATTTTGCATATAAAATGAAACTTTAATCAGTAGGGAGCTTCATCCCCCACTGATTATTAGCCTTCACCAATCGGGCTTTTACAGGCAGTTAATCTCCTACCTAATAGCTTTTGCTTTCGCTGCATTTTGGGATGGGGATCTTACTGCCTGCAAATAGCGGGGCAAACGTCAAGAAATTCATGCATAAATATTCAAATATTAATGAGGAAACCAGTTTTTATAACTGGTTTTTTGTTGTTTACTTTTTCCATATTTAGGAGTATTATATCAGCCAGAATCTGTTTTTTTGTAACGCTGAGTCCAATTAATTTGGAGCGGAGGAACCAAATTGTGCATGGTCACTAGGGGTGAATCTTTCATGATGAAAGTAGGGCTACTCTCAAAGTCCGAATCCGACAGCTAACTTCGTAAGCGTCTTGGGAGAGGATGGTGCATTGATGGATACATCGCTTCATCGGTCTGATTAGTATAGGAGAATATCAAGCTATATTTGAATTCTTTTATGCTAAGGAGGATGATGTGCATGGATGGGGAAAAAGAAGTAACGCTCATTTGTGTAGGGGAAGAGGAAAAAGTAAACAGTTTACGAGAATTAGTACCTTTTCAACAAGATATGATTATTGTTACAGTAAATGAACATGTAGCATCTGAAGTGCGAGCATGTGGATTTGAAGCAACTTATTGCTGCAATGGGGAACAGAAATTAACCGATATTTGCAATGGGATTAAAAAAGTAATCCTTCTAGGGGATGAACTTCCAACAGTTAGTTTTTTTACCGAACGTATTCGTTTTTCTTTTCAAGCGCCTATTACAGTTGTCACAAGAAATAAAAGATATCCAGTAAGGCTCTATCAAACAATTGGAGCTAAATTTGTAGTGTTTACAAACTGTGATAACATTTCTTTTTTATTTTTTGAATAGGGTGGAGGAAGTGAAGATGAAGGTGTTATTACGAGAGGATATAGCGAACCGTTGGGCAGTATCAGTAGAGCGAGTTGAAGAATTAGCAATGCAAGATTCTATTTTTCCAAAACCATATATGATATTACCATCAGGAGATAGTTTGTATTTAGAGATTGAGCTGATTGCGTATGAAAAAATACATGTGGAGTTGACGCAAGTGTGCTTTCGTGGGCGGAGTTTACGAACGTTTTTAGCATGTTATTAACAAATGATGAATGATTCTGATTATAGCGGATAATAGGCTTACGAATGAGAAAAGAGCAGATTCTAGGTACTAAAATAGTATCTGGAATTATTCGCTCTTTTTTATTATTATTTCAAATTAAAAGTTAATTTTAATGAAAAACAAAGAAAAGACAAGAAAACAGACGATAAAATATTAATATTAATCAATGTAAGCGGTTAAACAGGTAAAAACTTTCTTATTTTAAGTAATATACCTCTTTACAACTCAAATATAGAGGAGTATATTTACATTCATAAATTGTTCATAAAATTTTCCAAAAACAACCTGATATCGCTGAGTCCAAGTATTTGGAGCGGGGGAACCAATTTTGTGCATTGTCACTTGGGGTGAATCTTTCATTACGAAAGTAGGGCTACTCTTTAGGCCCGAATCCGACAGCTAACCTCGTAAGCGTTTGGAGAGGAGGTTTACTTTTGTGTTGTTCATTTTTGAACACTGAGTAGAGCCTCAGTGTTCTTTTTTTGATGGATAAATGGTAAAATTTAACATTTTCGAGATGGGGGATTGGAATGCTAGATGTAGTGATGATCGGAATCTTTGTTGTATTAGTAGCATCTATGATAGGGCTTGCAAGCTGGTCAGATAAAGTTGTGAAAGAAGGGAAGCAATCATGATGATTGCCTTATCAGTTATTGTCGCAGCGATTACTGTGTATTTAGTTTATGCGTTATTAAATCCGGAAAAGTTTTAATTAGGGGGAATCATTCATTATGATTTGGGTCGCAGTTGTTATCACAGTGCTATTGTTTATTCTTGTGGCAAAGCCAACGGGCATTTATTTAGAGAAGGCTTTTCAAGGTAGTAGAAAACTAGATAAAGTATTTGGACCTTTTGAAAAGCTTATTTTCAAAATTACAGGTGTGAAGTCATACAATCAAACTTGGAAACAGTATGCATTATCGTTAGTTGCACTTAATGGTTTTATGATTGTTGTCGTATATTTCATTTTTCGATTACAAGGCGTATTGCCGTTAAATCCGGCACATATTGAAGGTATGGAGCCAACGCTTGCTTTTAATACAGCAATCAGCTTTATGGCAGATACAAACTTACAGCATTATAGCGGTGAAAATGGATTATCTTATTTATCACAATTAATAGGGATTACATTTTTAATGTTTGCTGCACCGGCAACAACATTAGCCCTTGTAATGGCCTTTATAAGAGGATTAGCAGGCAAGGAACTTGGTAACTTTTTCGTTGATTTTACACGAGCTTTAACAAGGGTCTTTCTTCCGATTGCATTTGTTACAGCACTGATATTTGTTGCGCTTGGTGTACCGCAAACTTTAGATGGGGCGGTTACAGCACAAACGATTGAAGGTGTGAAACAAAGTATTTTACGCGGTCCTGTAGCTTCATTCGTTTCAATTAAGGAACTAGGTAATAATGGTGGTGGATTCTTCGGAGCAAACTCCACGCATCCATTTGAAAATCCAGGTCAAATCAGTAACATTTTGCAAATGATGCTTATGATGCTATTACCAACAGCTTTACCGTTTACGTACGGAAGAATGGTAGGGAATAAAAAACAAGGACGTATCCTTTTTGTTTCATTATTTATGGTATTTTTAGTGGGATTCACAACGATTGTGTCATCAGAATTGCATGGCAACCCAGCATTAAATCAAATGGGAATGGAAAGCGTGCAAGGCAGTACAGAAGGAAAAGAAGTACGATTTGGAACGGTCTTTTCTTCGCTATATGCGACAGTAACGACGGCAGCCGAAACAGGTGCAGTTAATACGATGCATGACACATTAACACCAATTGGCGGATCGGTACCACTTGTAAACATGATGTTAAATACAGTGTTTGGTGGGGTTGGTGCAGGCTTTGTCAATATCATTATGTACGCAATTATCGCAGTCTTTATATCTGGATTAATGGTTGGACGGACACCAGAATTTTTAGGTAAAAAAATTGAAGGAAAAGAAATGAAATTAATTGCGGTAACGATATTATTTCATCCATTGCTTATTTTAGGGTTTTCAGCATTGGCTCTTTCAACGCATTTAGGAACGGATGCTATTTCTCATTCAGGATTTCATGGGTTAACGCAAGTTGTATATGAATACACGTCTTCTGCTGCTAACAATGGATCTGGATTTGAAGGGTTAGGAGATAATACACCGTTTTGGAATATTACAACTGGTTTAGTTATGTTTTTAGGACGTTATTTCAGCTTAATTACAATGCTAGCTGTTGCATATTCATTAAAAGAGAAGACAGTAGTACCAGAAACAGTCGGAACATTCCGAACAGATAATAGCTTATTTGGTGGGATTTTCATTGGAACGATCGTCATTGTTGGGGCGTTAACATTCTTCCCAATGTTGGTATTAGGCCCAATTGCAGAATTTCTTACATTGAAGTGATGGAGGGTAAATGATGAGACCTGTAGTGGTAAAAGAAAAACAAGTGAATCAATCACGGGTACATGTTGTAGAAGATGAGGTTAGACAAGCGAAAACAATGGATCGTGACATTGTTACACATGCGATGAAACAATCAGTTGCGAAGTTGAATCCAAAAGTAATGGTCAAAAACCCAATTATGTTCGTAGTAGAAATTGGATTTATTATTACTTTTATTTTATCGTTTCTTCCCAATGTGTCTAGTAGTATACCAGGTTGGTTTAATATAACAGTTTCTCTTATTCTATTATTTACAGTCTTGTTTGCTAACTTTGCAGAAGCATTAGCAGAAGGGCGAGGAAAAGCACAAGCAGATTCTTTAAAACAATCGAAGAAAGATGTATTTGCGAATGTCGTAAAAGAAGATGGTGAAATTGTTCAAGTTTCAGCAACTGAACTGAGAAAAGGTGATGTTGTAATCGTGAAACAAGGAGAAATGATTCCGAGTGATGGAGAGGTTATTAAAGGGTTAGCATCTGTTGATGAATCAGCTATTACTGGAGAATCTGCACCGGTTATTAAGGAAGCTGGTGGTGACTTTTGCTCGGTAACAGGCGGTACAATGGTTGTTAGTGATGAAATTACAATTTCGATTACAAGCAATCCTGGTGAGTCATTTATAGATAAAATGATCTCTTTAGTAGAAGGAGCTGCTCGTCAAAAAACGCCGAATGAGATAGCTTTAAACACAGTATTGACAAGTTTAACTCTTATTTTCTTAATTGTTGTTGTGACACTACCTATCTTTACAAACTATTTAGGTTTCAAGATTGATACAGCTGTACTTGTGGCACTTCTTGTTTGCTTAATTCCAACGACAATTGGTGGTTTATTATCAGCCATTGGGATTGCTGGAATGGATCGGGTAACGAAATTTAATGTATTAGCGATGTCAGGTAAAGCTGTAGAAGCTGCTGGTGATATTAATACAATTATTTTAGATAAAACAGGTACTATTACTTTTGGGAATCGGATGGCACATACATTGCTTCCTGTAGGAAACGAAACAATTGAGCAATTAGCAAAATGGGCTGCATTAGGATCGGTTTTAGATGAAACACCAGAAGGTCGCTCTGTAATTGAATATGTAAAATCAAAAGCTCTATCATATAACAGTGAGCTTGCTGAGCAAGGTGAGTTTGTTCCGTTTAAAGCAGAAACAAGAATGAGTGGTGTAGATCTACTTGATGGTACAAAAGTAAGAAAAGGTGCAGTTGGTGCCGTTATTGAGTGGGTACAAGCACAAGGTGGTACGATTCCAAAAGATGTGAATCAAAAGGCAGATCTAATTTCCAAAGAAGGTGGGACACCACTTGTAGTGGCAGTCGATGATCGCATCTATGGCTTAATCTATTTAAAGGATACTGTAAAACCTGGTATGCGCGAACGTTTTGAACAGCTTCGCCAAATGGGAATTAAAACGGTGATGTGTACAGGGGATAACCCATTAACAGCGGCAACAATTGCGAAAGAAGCAGGGGTAGATGAGTTTGTTGCGGAATGTAAGCCAGAAGATAAAATTGCAGTTATTAAAGCAGAACAAGATAAAGGAAAACTTGTTGCGATGACAGGTGATGGTACAAACGATGCACCAGCATTAGCACAAGCTGATGTTGGATTAGCGATGAATAGTGGAACAACAGCTGCAAAAGAGGCGGCCAATATGATTGACTTAGATTCCAACCCAACAAAAATTATTGAGGTTGTAGGTATTGGGAAGCAGCTATTAATGACACGTGGTGCGCTAACAACATTTAGTATTGCAAATGATATAGCGAAATACTTTGCGATTATTCCAGCGATGTTTACATTAGCAATTCCACAAATGGAAGCACTGAATGTGATGAAGTTAACTTCACCGCTGTCAGCCATTTTATCAGCATTGATATTTAATGCAGTTATTATCCCATTACTCATTCCGTTAGCAATGAAGGGAATTGCGTATAAACCGATGAGTTCCAATGCATTACTTGGTCGTAACTTATTGATTTATGGACTTGGAGGAGTTATTGTTCCTTTCATCGGAATTAAGGTAATTGATATGATTGTGGGATTGTTTATTTAAGGAAGAGGGGAAAAGAAAATGTCTAAAAAACAAAATATACTTTCACCGGTCATTCGTGTTACCTTTACATTTCTTGTCCTGTGTGGATTGTTATACCCACTACTTGTAACTGGAATTGCACAAGCGGTTATGAAGGATAATGCGGACGGCAGTCTTATATATAATGAAAAAAATGAAGTGATTGGTTCAAAACTAATCGGTCAAAATTTTAAAGATCCACGTTATTTTCATGGGCGTGTCTCTAGTATAGAATATAAAGCAGAAGCATCGGGATCAAATAACTATGCACCATCTAATCCTGATTTAGTAAAACGTGTAGAAGAAAGTGTAGCGAATTGGAAGGATAAAAATCCGGCTGTTCCAGTTACGGAAGTACCAATGGATTTAGTGACGAATTCAGGATCTGGATTAGACCCTGATATTAGCCCAGAGGCAGCTTACGTACAGGTCGATCGTATTTCGAAATTAACGAATATTCCAAAAGAAAAGCTGGATCAGCTGATTAAGTCTCAAACAGAAGGTGCAGCATTAGGGTTATTTGGAGAAGAGCGTGTTAATGTCTTGAAATTAAATTTGGAATTACAGAAAATAATGAAATAGTACCGTTGCTACCTCAATCCAATCGATTGAGGTAGTGCTGTTTACTAGGAAAGGTTGTGTGTGTAATGTATGCAGATGACTATAAACCAACATTTCAAAGGCGAACACCAGAAGAATATTTAGAATATATACGCCAGCAAAATCGTGGGAAATTAAAGCTGTATGTAGGTGCTGCTCCAGGAGTAGGGAAAAGTTACAAAATGTTGTTTGATGCGCAGGAAATGAAAAAAGAGAACATTGATATTGTAATAGGTTTAATTGAAACACATGGAAGAAAAGAGACAGAAGAAGCAATTGCTGATTTAGAAAAAGTTCCTTTAAAAGAAATGAATTATAAAGGAAAGGTATTTTATGAGCTTGATATAGAGGGGATTATAAAGCGAGCACCTAAAGTTGTTGTTGTGGATGAATTGGCACATAGTAATATACCTGGCTCAAAACATAAAAAACGCTACATGGATGTAGAAGAATTGTTAGACGCTGGAATATCAGTTTTATCGGCGTTTAATATTCAACACTTAGAGAGTGTTCATGATATTGTGGAGCAGATAACGAATGTAAAAGTACGAGAGCGCATTCCTGATTTTATTTTACAGAAAGCGAATGAGATTCAACTCGTTGATGTAACACCGGAAGTATTAAGGAAACGATTAATAGATGGGAAGATATATAAAGAAGAAAAGATTCAGCAAAGCTTACAAAATTTTTTTACGGTTAATAACTTAGGAGCTTTGCGAGAGCTATCGTTGCGCGAAGTTGCAGACGATATGGATGAGAAAATTAGTCAGTCGGTGACGGAACCAATAGGTGTAAAAGAGAAAATTCTTGTCTGTGTGCAATACAGTTCAACGGCGGAGAAATTAATACGGCGTGGATGGCGTATGGCGAATCGGTTAAATGCTGAATTATATGTGTTAAATGTAGAAAGAGAAAATATAGAATCATTATCGGCAGGCAAAAGGCAAACAATCGATGAGTGGAAAGCATTGACGAATCAATTTCATGCGACTTTCTTATTGGAAGAAGCGAAAGGAAGAAAGCCAGCAGATGTCATTATTGAAGTTGCGAAACGATTGCAGGTTACACAAATCTTACTTGGTCAATCAGCAAGAACAAGGTGGGAAGAAATTCGAAAAGGATCAATTGTAAATGAAATTATGAGACAAACAAAACATATCGATATTCATATTGTGGCTGATCAGAGAGTATAAATTGTTTCTTTGAAATAAAGTTTGATAATTTATAATACAGTCTGATCGTTTATAAAAAAGATTGATCAAAATCATGTAGTGAACATACAGAATATTTCTTTTCTTGTTAAGTTAACGGGGCATTTATCTTCAATAACTATAAAACATTAAGGGGAAAATTGAATATAAATTGTTTATAATTTTGTATTGTCATTGTTTTATTACTGCCCATTTTTGCCCATGTTGTATCCCTATAAATAGGCAACTGCATAGGATAAAAGGTAAATGAAATCATGAGAGGAGCATGAATATGTACCGTAAATCATGCCATCACTATCAATGGCAAAATCCAATGCATACCAACTGGAATAACAACAATTGGATTTATAATTGGAATCCTTATTATTACGATAGGAACAATAATAACTGGAATCCTTATTATGGAAACATCAGATTAAAAGATTATGGATCAAAACCATTTGTAGTGAATATTAACCAAGCTACTAAGCAAAACAATACTTACCGCACCGCTTTATGGACAGGGGAAAACTTACAAGTGACTCTGATGAGTATTAATGTTGGAGATGACATAGGTTTAGAGGCCCACCCGACAACTGATCAATTCATACGTATTGAAGAAGGGCAGGGACTTGTTCAAATGGGTGATAGCAAAGATAAATTGGATTTTCAAGAAATGGCCTATGATGACTATGCGATTATGATACCTGCTGGAAAATGGCATAATGTAACCAATATAGGTAATATACCACTTAAAATTTACGCTATCTATGCGCCGCCAGAGCATCCATATGGTACAGTTCATGAAACAAAAGCAATTGCCATGTCTACTGAAGAAAACCGCTATTACTAATTAATAATTCATCGATTGAAAAATATTATTCTGGATAAAATTACCTAAAGAGTGTTGCGAATTATGAAAAGGAAAGGCTGGTATGTATATATCTGAATTCAAAGTCTATTCAGCCGAAATATTAAATCCAAAAATGTATTGTTTTTGAATAAAAAATATAGAGTTAGATTAATGATTGGGTATTCAACTAACAGGTGTTAATGTTCGACAAAACGTATCTTAAAACGATTAAACTTTTTATAAAAAAACTTAAATTTGCTGAAGAAGAATCTGTTTTGATCAATCTTTTTTCAAAATAGATTCTTCTTATACACTTTAAAATATAAGTTTTTGGGGTGTTTTTAATCAAACTTTATTCCTAAACTACATAAAGCGAGAATGTCTAAGTGCAGTAAAAGAGCTGTTTTGGGACATTCTCTTTTTTGCTTGTTATTTAGCTTTTTGAATCTCGTTTTTTCTTGTGTGATAACGAGTTAGTTTTTTCATCACATATAAGACCACGATTAGAAAAACAATCGCCCCTGTAAAGAAAATCCAAAAGTAATTTTGATTAAATAATAGAAAACCACTTACAATTGGTCCTGTGCCCATTCCAATATAACGAATGAAGTTATAGGTTCCAATGGCAGTTGCTCTTTCTTCTACAAATTCTTCTGTCAATAAAGTGGTATGAGTCGGCATGGATAATCCCATGCTAAAACCGTATAGGGATGTAGCCACAATAAGCATTGGGATATTTATATGATATACGAAAGAGAATAGGATAACGCATGCGATATTAAAAAAACTAGTAAGAAGTAAAGCTTGTTTTGTTGAGAGTAATATTTGTGAAAACTTGTAGCAATAACTTCCTAGCATAATACATAAGGACATTGGTACGAACGTAAGTCCAATCTCCCCTGCATTTAGATGAAATAAATTTGTTAATATGTTAGGTAAAAAAACGAGGAAACAGAAATAAATACAAAACTGCATAAAGCCAATAATTACGATAGAAAATCCAGTGTTATTTCTTAAAATACTCCGATAATGATTTGCTTTTCTAGCTGCTTTAGGCGTAGCCGGTTTTGTTTCTGGAAGCAATGTAGTATTTGCAATTAACAGGAATACGCCAATTGTAGATAAGAATAGAAAAATAGATACGTGACCGTTTATGCTTCCAAGATAGCCACCCATGAGAGGGCCTACAGCAGGAGCAAGAGCAAGTAGCATTTGATATGTACTCATTGCTTTCCCACGTTCTTTTCCTTCGAATAAATCACCAATAATAGTAGCAGCTATAACAGGAATGGCAGCTATTCCTAACGCTTGAACGGCTCTAAAAATAAGAAATAAATAAATGTTTGTTGTAAAGGCACAACCAATGGAACCGATAGTACCAATGAATAGACTTGG
Organism: Bacillus sp. XF8; assembly: GCF_017498755.1. NCBI lineage: Bacteria > Bacillati > Bacillota > Bacilli > Caryophanales > Bacillaceae > Bacillus > Bacillus sp. XF8. Next base: position 22,011 of record NZ_JAGDQK010000038.1, read on the forward strand.
AATAAGAATATATTTTCGTCCTTTTGCATCAATTAATGGTCCGTAAACAAGCTGCATAATTGCAAGAACAAAAGTAAAAATAGAGACAGTTAAATTTACAAGATAAAGAGAGGTGTGAAAGGAATTTTGAATCATTGGTAAGACCGGTGTGTAAATATTTTGTGCGAAAGATCCTAATAGAGCACTCATGCAAACAATGTATAGAATGGATTTTAATTTAGATGAAGATAATGAATGCATAATAAAACCTCCTTATTTTAGTTTCCTTGGAAACTAAAATAATTGTAACATTATTTTCTTGCTTGTAAAGATAAAAAAATAATTTTACAATGGTATATAGATAAATTGTTTCTGTGGAAACTTATAAAGTATCATGGAGGGGATCCGACTTGGACCGCACATTAAGGCAAATAGAAATACTTTCGGATATTCGTACACTTTTTCATAAAAAAGAAGAGCATATGAAGGAAAATGATGAGCTTTTTCTTCGTGAGACAGGTGTAAGTGGTATGTCTCTATCAGAACTACACGTAATCCAATGCATAGGAACAAAAGGCTTAATGAATGTGACAGCGATTACGGAAGAGATGGGAATGACAAAGGGAGCAATTTCTAAAATTTGTACAAAATTGTTTAATAAACAATTCGTTGAAAAGATGAAAATGTTAGATAATCAAAAAGAAATATTTTTCCGTTTAACAGATAGCGGAAATGAAATTTATATGGCGCATGAGAAACTGCATCAACAAGCTGAAGAGAAGTGGTTGTTACTTTTAGATCAGTATACAGAAGAGGAATTATCATTTATTCAAAGGTTTGTAAAGGATGTAGGAGCTCATTTAGAAAAGTAGAGGAAGAATTTTTTTGCTCACATTAAGCCTTCTGAATATGGTTTTTGTAAAGACTCATATATAATAGAAAGAGATACTTAACAAGATGAATAATTAAAGAGTCTATATATATAAAGAGGAGAGAAAGCAATGCTTGAAAATACGAGTTTAGTATTAGAAGGCGGCGGTATGCGCGGCGTATATACAGGTGGAATACTAGAATACTTTATGGAACAGGATTTATATTTTCCATATATTATTGGTGTTTCAGCAGGGGCGTGTCATGCGGCGTCATATATTTCAAGACAAAGAAATCGGAATAAAACAGTAAATATTGATTATGCAACACATCCGAGATACTTATCTTACAAAAATTTATGGAAAAAACGGCAACTATTTGATATGGACTTTATTTTTCATGAAATTCCAGAAAAGCATGTGCCATTTGATTTTGACACATATTTTAATAGCGCAGAGCGTTTTCTAGTAGGGACGACAGATTGTGAAACAGGTAAACCAATGTATTTTGAAAAAGAAGGAACAAATGAAGATGCATTGACATTACTACAAGCTTCTAGCTCATTGCCATTTATCGCACCAGTTGTAAATTACCGTGGTAAACAATTATTGGATGGTGGAATTTCGGATCCAATCCCAGTTCGGAAAGCACAGAAAGATGGCTATGAGAAATCAGTTGTTATTTTAACGAGAAATCATGGATATGTTAAGAAAAAATCAAAATTTGGATGGATTGCAGCGAAGGCTTATAAAAAATATCCTAATCTTGTCAATACGATGCTTTCTCGTTATGAAGTATACAATGAGACACTTCACTATATTGAAAAAGAAGAGTTAGCTGGTAATCTATTTGTCATTCGTCCAGAAGTACCATTGCAAGTAGACCGAATGGAAAAAGACCCACAAAAACTGCAAAATTTATATGAGCAAGGATATAAGGATGCGGCAAGACAATTTGCGGATTTGCAGGCATTTTTGCAAAGTTAATGAATGTAAAACCTCTTTAAGAGGTTTTTTGTTTTTGGGAATAGATTGAATATAAAATCTATTCTAGTTCAATATGTGGTATAATATGGATATAATGTTTGAAGGAATGATATATGTGGAAAATGTATATAAAGGAATTCGACACATTGGATATTTGGCAATGCTCATTTTTGGTGGAGTATTTTTATTACGCTTTATGATTCATGACGAACTTTTATTAGATCAACTAATTGGTTTCAGCACGGGACTGGTGATGTTTATTTCTTCGTTTTTAATCCAAAAGTATAGTAAAGAATTGCAAATGAATGAGAAATATTAGAAAAAGCCTTGGTTCATGAAATTTACGAACCAAGGCTTTTTTATTAATGCGGTAAGAAAATCAATTGATAAGCAAACAAAATACCAAATACGTATACAAGTGGATGAACAGCACGGAATTGTCCTTTTGCCATTTTCATAAGTGGATATGAAATGAATCCAAGTGCAATACCTGTTGCGATGCTTGATGTAAGTGGCATGCTTAAGATTACTAAGAATGCAGGGAATGCTTCGTCGAATGTATCCCAATCAATGTGACGTACAGATCCCATCATTAAGCTACCAACAATAATTAACGATGGAGATGTAATCGCTGAAACACCTGAAACAGCACCTACTAGAGGGCCGAAGAATGCAGCAACTGCAAATAGTACAGCAACTGTAATTGTTGTTAAACCAGTACGTCCGCCAGCTGCAACACCTGCAGATGATTCAATATATGCTGTTGATGGTGTCGTTCCGAACATAGAACCAATCGTTGCTGAGAAAGAATCAGATAGAAGAGCTCGTCCAGCTTTTGGAAGTTTGCCATCTTTCATAAATCCACCTTGCTGAGCAACACCAAGTAGTGTACCTGTTGTATCGAATAGTGTAACAAGGAAGAAAGAGAATACTACGCCGTATAACCCGTAATTAATAACATCAGAAACAGCTGTAATTGGATTAGAAACAATAATTCCTTCTGGTAATCCAGGCATTGATGTAATGCCTTTTGAGAATGTTAACTGTCCTGTGAAATAAGCGATAATTCCTGTTAATAACATTCCGAAGAATAATGCGCCGTTTACATTTAAGGACATAAGAATAAGTGTGATTCCAAGTCCAGCTAACGCTAGTAATACTGGAGCAGAATGAAGATCCCCAAGCCCAACTAAGTTTGATTCATGTTTTACTACAATCCCTGTCATGCGTAAACCGATAAAAGCAATAAATAAGCCAATACCAGCAGTAATTGCGTGTTTTAAGTTTTCAGGAATTGCTTCCATTAATTTTGTACGGAAAGATGTGAATGATAGCAAAATTAAAATCATACCTGCTACGAATACAGCAGAGAATGCAATTGCAAATGTCATTCCTTCATGTGCTTTTACAACAGAGTAAGAGAAATAAGCGTTAAGTCCCATACCCGGTGCAATTGCAATTGGTAAATTTGTGAAGATTGCCATAAATAATGTTCCGACAACAGCTGCAATAATTGTCGCTGTAAATGCTTGTTCAAACGGAACACCTGCATCCCCAAGGATGACAGGGTTTACGACAATGATATATGCCATTGTTAAGAAGGTAATAATACCTGCCATAATTTCAGTTTTAATAGAAGTTTTATGTTTCGAAAGGTTAAACATATAAACATCCTTTCTGTTTACGAATAATTTTCACAACAGTTATATATAATATTCGTTTTTAAGTCATATTGCAAGAGTTTTGCACAAAAAAATTTATAACAATTCATATTTTATGTCTTAATTTCGAATGTTAATCAAAAAAATGCCCTTATATTTCGGTTTTATATAAGTACTTTTCATAATTGTGTACATCATAAAAGAGAGAAATATGAAAGGGGGAATAGTGGATGTCAGAACAAAAGAAGTTTTTAACATTACCACCGCAGCATCAAAATAGACAACCAGGGATTGAATCAATTATGAACCCTCTCCCAGAGTATGAAGATCCTAATTATCGTGGCAGTGAAAAATTAAAAGGAAAAAATGTACTCATTACAGGGGGAGATAGTGGAATTGGAAGGGCGGTAGCCATTGCTTTTGCTAAAGAGGGGGCACATATTGCTATTGCTTATTTAGATGAGCATGAAGATGCAAATGAGACGACAAGACTTGTGGAAAAACAAGGTGTAAAGTGCATATTACTTTCAGGAGATTTAAGTAGTGAACAACATTGTCAGCATATTGTAAAAGAAGCGGCTTCGGCGCTAGGTGGTTTAAATATTGTTGTAAATAATGTTGCACAGCAATATCCACAGCAAAGTTTGGAATATATTACAGCACAGCAACTTGAAAAAACATTTCGCATTAATATTTTTTCTTATTTTCACGTTACAAAAGCCGCTCTCGCACATTTAACAGAGGGAGATGTAATCATAAATACAGCTTCTATTGTAGCGTATGAAGGAAATGAGCAGCTCATTGATTATTCTGCAACAAAAGGAGCGATTGTTGCTTTTACTCGTTCACTTGCAAAATCGTTAGTTCAAAAAGGAATCCGTGTAAATGGCGTTGCACCAGGGCCGATTTGGACACCACTTATTCCAGCGAGTTTCGATAAGAAGAAGGTATCTGAATTTGGAAGCAATGTACCGATGAAAAGACCAGGACAGCCATATGAATTAGCACCTGCTTATGTATACTTAGCTTCAGGTGATTCCACATATGTTTCCGGACAGATTATTCATGTGAATGGCGGTGTAATTGTGAACGGATAAAAATAACCAGGAAGGGGCCTTGTATTTTCATTCATAAGAATAGAGCTCGTAGTAAAAACTAACTGTACCATCATATGTTATGGTCAATTTTAAAGGGGGATGCTCGGGGGGATATGAATGAAAAAAGTATGTTTATTTGTAATACTCTTTTTCTGTCTACCAATCAATACTTTTGCTAGTGCAGACCATTTAATACTGATTAATCTTACGACAAATCAGCTATCTTTTTTTGAAAATGGAAATTATATAAGGACATTCCCGGTAACAACAGGGAGACAAAGCACACCAACTCCTGAAGGAACATTTTGTATTATTAACAAATATAAAAATAAAGAATATCACCGAAAAAAAATTCCCGGTGGTGCACCGAATAATCCACTTGGAACACGGTGGCTCGGTTTAAATGAAAAAGAATATGCAATTCATGGTACAAATCGAGAAGGATCGATTGGAAGAAGGGAATCAAACGGTTGCATTCGTATGCATGATCGAGACATACAATGGCTATATGCCCGGGTATCGTTACAAACCAAAGTAATTATTTCTCAGTTTTATACATCTCCAGAATATGCAGCGCATAAGCTTGGATATCGTGTTACAAGCTGGAATGGACGTATAATAGAAGAAGAACAAATTGGAATATTAACACTTGTGGATCGTATGAATATATATTGGCAAGAACCAAATGGTCAATTTACGAAAGTAAAAACGGTATTGCCAAATGAACGATATGCTGTTTATTCTCGCGGAAAAAATGGAAGCTATTATATAGGTAATAATTTGTATATTATGGATGAAACAGGTGAAAAAATTCGTTATGAGCAAGTGCCTTATTCCACTTTAAGTAATATTTATAAACGGAAATATAACGTTCAGTAAAAGCTACCGTAAATAAGCGGTAGCTTGTTTGTTCGTAAAGCATGAACTCTTCAAAGTTTCACTTTATTGGTACAATCACCTTTACACAAATTGAGGAAGAAAACTTACTTCGAAATTCTGTTAAATTAGTTGGTCCAATCGCAACTATTCTATTCTTGTGAATATAATACAGTACAGATTGGGGGCGGGCGCGTTATGAAAAAAGGGAATAGCCAATTTGCATTTAAAATCTTTTTGTTAACAAATTGTTTATTTATTATTTATTTGTATGTATCATTTATGTTTGATCTTTACATTACTTATATTGATTTAGTGCTTTTAGTTGGCTTTATTTGGTCCTTTGTTGAAGCGAGAGAAGGGGAAGATGGAATATATCGCAGGGTAACATTATTTGGAACCGTTTTTATATTGATTGTGTATATGACGGTGATGCATGATGCTTGGAAATATGGGATTGTTATGATGTAGAAGCATACCTTTAGCGGTATGCTTCTATATCTTCTAGCGTCGGAAGGGAAGCAATTGCTCCATAATTTGTACAAGTTAAGGCACCTACTTTATTTGCAAATGCAACAAAATGACTTAGAGTTGTAAAATTTGGTAGGAACTTATATTCTTCGTTTGAAAATTGATATAACATTGCTCCAACAAAAGCATCACCTGCACCTGTCGTGTCTATTTGTTGAACGATAATAGAAGGGATAATGATTTGTTTTTCTTTTGTTGCAAGAAGTGTCCCGTTTTTTCCAAGCGTAATTGCAACAGATTTTGCTCCGTATGACAATAATAATTGTGCCGCTTGATGCATATTTGTTTCCTTAGTTAATAGTATTGCTTCTTCATCGCTTACTTTGACAAAGTGTGCATTTGAAATGAAAATCAGGCAATCTTTTCGAAATTGCGGGATATCTTTGATTAATGCATCACGATAATTTGGATCAAAGGAAATAAATATGTCGTTCTGTTTGGCATAGTGCAAAAGTTTGATATATGTTTCTTTTAAATTACCTGGTAGTAATGCAGTTGCAGATCCAAAGTGGATAATATCGTTATTTTTAATAACAGCAAGGTTAATTTCTTCAAATGTATATTCACCGTCGGCTCCTCGCATAAAGGTGAAATCTCGTTCCCCATCTTCATCAATTGATACAAATGCAAGTGTTGTTTGTTTTTCTTTTATAAGCATAGAGGTGTTCACATGTGCATCTTGTAATGTTTTTTCAAGAAAATTTCCAAATGGATCTTTTCCGACTTGCCCCATAAATGAGGAGTGTCCTCCTAGTTTTGTAATAGCGGCTGCAACATTTGCTGGAGCTCCGCCAGCTTTCTTTTCAAAATGTTTACCATCTGTTAATGATGAATGAACATCACGGCATACAAAGTCGATTAGTAATTCTCCGATACAAAAAACGTGTCTCATCTATGTTCGCTCCTCAAATATTATGTTTATCCCGCTATTTGCAGGCAGTAAGAGCCCACTTCAAAATTCAGCGAAAGCAAAGATGTTAGGTGGGGGTAGGCTGCCCGTAAAAGCCTTCACTTTATACATATTATGAAAGACATGAGGGAGAAAAGAAAGAAAAATCCCCATCTCAAAAGGAGATGGGGATTCATGTATTAATATTTCGGTCTAAACGTCTGGCAGCATGTTTCAACGCTTGTTGCCGCAGAACTTTCAAGTGTTTCACCTGTTAAGGCCGCGTTTGTATAAGAGTCATTATTTGACTGATTCGTGTTTTGATCATCAGGCTGAACAAAGATCGCATTTGCTTGACAAAAGTTCCCTTGTCCCCAAAATGAACAATTGGAAACAGAACATCGTACTTCTGGCATAAAACCCCCTCCTTATACATTAGTGTGGGATTTTACACACGTTTCATGTATAGAGGAAGTTTCCTTTTCTTGTTACTTTTTGTTTTCCTTAAACCATTTTTCAAAAGTTTCTTTTGGCTTTTCGCCATGAATACGACTTACTTCTTTGCCATCTTTAAAATGAATAATTGTTGGTGTACCTTCAATTTTATATTCATCCCAAGTTGGGTTGTCGTTTAAAATATTAATGACTTTCATATCAATATTCATATCTTTTGCCATTGGAACAACGATAGGTGAAACTTTTTCACAGTGTACACAACCTGTTTGATAGAAATAAATGATTTGTTCTTTTTTCTCTTCATTATTTTTACGAATTTCATCGGCTGAAATTTTATTTGTATAGTAACTTTCTTTCTTTTTTGATTCCATATTTGTTATGGCTAAAATAGCTGCAAATAAAACGATAATGATACCGCCAAAGATAAGCATTTTTTTCATTATTTCATCTCCTTATTTGTTTTTGATTACAATTAAACTGCAAATTGCAATCGTGATAAATCCGATAAGTGCTAAAAACGGAATTGTGACGAATCCAAACCAGTTAATATATTCTCCTGTACAAGGTACACGTCCACAAGCAGCTCCTGCTTCTGAGAATGCAGAAACCTTTTGAATTGCATAATGATATAGCGAAATACAGGCACCGATACTTGCAATTGGTAAAGAATATGTAGCAATGCGATAGTCTTTTTTTACAACTGCAATACCAAGCCATAAAACAAATGGATACATAAAAATGCGTTGATACCAACAAAGTACACAAGGCTCAAACTTCATGATCTCGGAAAAATATAAACTTCCAAGTGTAGCGATAAACGAAGCTCCCCAAGCAGTAAACAAAGCATATTCTTGTTTTTTCTCACGTTCCATGTTTTTTACCTCTCTTATAATAGTTACATACTAAATTATAGTATGAAGCGTATAAAAAAAGGAAGAGAAAAATATTTTTATCAAGGAAAGTTTTATAAGAAGAAAACTTGGAAATAAAAAAACAAGGTTCACAAACCTTGTTTTTTTAGGGACGATTTACAGCTTTTGTAGCATTAAAAAAGTTTTGAATTGCTTCTTTATTTATTTTTTGATTTATTTTTAAGACGGAGCCAGCGTGTTCGGTAAGAGCTGGTTCATATTCTTTATCAATTGGAATTCGCATTGTTTCCATTTTATCAATGGGTTGAAATAAAATGCTATTTCCAAGTGTAAATAGCGTTGGTGTATCTAAATTTGTTTTTATATATGGAGAGAGTTCGTGTGCCATTATTGGTAAATTTAGTACTCCATCTATAGAGTGAACTTTATCAGTAAGGGTTTGTTTCAATGCCCGGAGTACTTCTTGTTGCCGTTTCACACGACCAAAATCACTTTCAGCATCATGACGAAAGCGGGCATATTTTAATAAATCCTTTCCATGAAGAGCTTGTATCCCCGGCTGTAAATGTAGTCCCATATCATCGATTATTGTTTGTGTAAGATTGACTTCAATACCTTCAGGTGCGATTGTATCCACAATTTTAACAAATGCTTCAAAATCGATCGTAACGTAATGAGAAACATCGATTCCGAAATTATGTTGAATCGTCTTTCGTAATAGTTCAGGACCGCCGTAGTAATAGGCAGCATTAATTTTATTATATTTTTTATCATAAGAAGGGATTTCTACATAACTATCTCGCATAATCGAAGCAAGCTTTGCTGTATTTTCTTTTTTATTGTACTGGGCAATCATAATTGTATCAGCACGAGCTTGTCGTTCGCCTCGTGAATCGCTGCCGATAATTAAGATATTCCATATGTCTTTTTCCTGTTTTACCCCTTGAAACGAATGAGGATTATTCGCTTTTTCACAACCGATAAGCAATATAATCATGCAGAGAAATACAGATAAGGATTTATGCAAATGATCACGTCCATCCACTATTGATATGTGTATTATGAACAGGTGTATGGAAAAATATTCAAAAAGCGCTATTCTCGGAGGAGAGAATAGCGCTTCGGTTACATTTGTACTTGATCTATTTCTTCTAAATGTGATTTTTGTGAAGCATGGTCAATGTATTGAAATAGAAGCTGAAGTTGTTTATCTACTTCTGGAAGTTCTTTACTATATTTATAAGCATGTAAAAAATGTTCAATTCGTTTAGAAAATAATTGATCATCAGTTTGTACCATTAATACAAGCAACTTGTCCCAATTACAACAATATGTGTAATAGAGAGCCTTATCGTAGTCGTTATATGTGTGCATTGTGTACCCTCCTTACTGAGGAGTTACAAATAGTTTACGACAAGAGAGAAGAAATACACTTGAAAGAATTTGTTAAGGAAAATGTTGAGTGAAAAATAAAAAAACGAGGAAATTCCTCGTTTTTACGCTTTTGGCATTGGTGTAGGCGTTGGTTTTGCATAGCCTTCTTTATATTTATTATCAATGTAGTTTCGAATTTCAAGAGTGGTTTTTCCTTTTTGCTGCATCGATGCTGATTCGACTGCAATTTCTAAACAGTTTACACAGGTTGTTGCGTGGGAATCCCAAACAACTTCTCCATTGTTCTTAATTTCACGAATAAAACAGTTTTTATTGTTTTTATGTCCCACACTTTCTCCGCATCCACAGTAACAAGGTATCCAATTTAATAATTCGGCATTTTTTCCTGCAACAGCATATATGTCCTTCAGTTGCGGATCTAGCTTGTCTAAAAAGGTTGGGAGCGTGTCGAAGCCTTTCGTTGTTTCTTGGATGTCACCTTGCTGAGAATGAGAAGCGTGTTCTTCTTTAGGTTCAGACGTTTGTTTCTTGTCCGCTGCACCACATCCAGAGAGTATGAGGCTGCTTATTACAAGTAGAGAGAATAGATATTTTTTCATCTGCTTTTCCCCTTTGTTTTTGTGTTAGTAAAATTGTACCAAACTTTCTAGTGGTTTCCTACGATGAAGTTTTGTTATTTTTAAAACGCCACCGAATTGAATGCCATAGAAAAAGGCAAGGAACATAGATGTATACAATGTACAAACCGGATTCGGATAGGATTGTGTTTAATGTGTTGATACTTTCTCGATTTGTAAAAAATAAAGAAGCAATAAATACAACAAAAGTAAAAAAAGGCAGTGTGATGTTAAATGGGATACGGAATGAACGCTTCATAGACTGACAAGATGACCAAATTGTTAAACAAAGATTTGGTAAAATGATAAGAAACCACACAAAAATAATAATATATTCAAACCGTTGAATAAAAGGAACCTTAATAATTTTTAACATTGTTAACGTAGGCCATATTGTGTGTTGTAATTGTCCTTCACTATAGTACATGAAAGAGACTATCGCTAAAATTACATAAAGAATGATTGTAAAAGCAATACCACCATGCGCCCACTTTTTTAAAGATTTTCCTTTTTCAAGAAGTGGATAAAAGACGAGTAGTGCTTCAAATCCTAGAAACTCTAACGAGGAGTCTTTAGCTGATTCTACAATATCTAAAGGTGAGTGGGTAAAAATTGGTAGGATATTACGAAAATGCGCATATTTCATCGGGAACATTAAAAAGAACAATATAAAAATAGGGAGTACGATGCCCCAAAAACATATTCCTGTTACAGAACGAAATCCTCCTTTTATAATGTAGTAAGTCACTAATAAAAAAATCAAAGTGAGTTTCCATAATTTAATCGTTGGAAATACCCAAACTTGGATAACTTCAATATATGTACGAAGAACAGTTAGGCAAAATAATAGAAAATAAATAGTGAAGAATAAAGAAAGAAAGGAGCCAATCCATTTTCCGAAGCAAGTTGTATGGATATTGGTTAGGTCTTCATCTTTCTCTAGCATTTTTAACATACAAAATAATACAATATGAGTTGCAATACCTGAAAGAATAAGGGAAATCCAGGCGTCGTAGCCAGCATTTTTTATAATAATTCGTTGATACCCTAAAATCCCTACTCCGATTTGAAGAGAGTGCATCAAAATAAATGCAAAGTAAGGGGAAACAGTTATTTCTTTACTGTTCTTATTCATTTCATCACCTCACTATTCTCCGATACCAGATTGCACAATATTTACATGAACCTCAACATCTATATCTACATCTGGATACATTTCTTGAATTTGTTTTATATCCCATTTTCTCGTTCGGCTTCTAATTTGATCGCGTATTCCTAAAGGATCTATTTCTTTTTGTTGAAATTGTTGAATTAAGTTTTTTGACTGTTGTTCAATCATTTGCTCTACCTGTTTTTTGACATAATTTATATTTTCTTTTTTTGTTAAATTAAGCCAATCTGGAGAGTTTTTTATTAGTCCATTTAGTTTTAAGCGAATCTTTACTTTAGGAATGTCACCGGTTTGATTGACATAATAGGTGCTCTTCCCAGATAAATTTTGTGTTACGACAAGACCCGTATGGTTATCCTTTTTTATTGGTGCTTCATAACGACCATTTTTAGTCGGATTAACAAGCAATTTTACTAAAAACGAGTCTTTTTTGTCGGTATACATGACCACTTTGTCTTCTTTTAAAAAGGCAAGTCCATTTACAGAAACTGCGTGATCATCAGCAATTTGAATGTAAGGGATGAACGGATCACTTACAGATGAAAAATAATCATATAAAAAAACATTCAAAGTCGTTCGAGGAATATTTTCATTCATCATATTTTGCTCAAGCAAGTCAGCTAGGTATAAAGAACCATTTGACGTGATATGTTTTACAAGTTTTTCCGCTGAGCCGTCTACAATTGCCATTTGTACATCTCGTCCAACATTGGGATCACGCTGTAAATTGCTAATAATGTCAGCAATTCCATAAGTACCAAAAGATTTTCCAAATAATACGACACGCATTTGTCCTACAACAACATTATGAGGCGACTTTGCATTCAATCGAGAAGCGATTGTTTCAAGCGACCTTGCTATTGTTGACTGAGTTTTTGGTTTCGTTTTTACACCAAGCGTGTAATCTGGGTATAAAATAGTACCTTGAAATCTCCTGTCTTTTGTTATGTCGAATCCAGCTATGTGAATAATTCTCTGAGTATCTATCGTAGATGTTTGTGTACAAGCAGATTGGAAGCACAACAGCCCAATGATTAATAAAGTTAGAATGTTTTTCATGTATTTTCACCATCACGTTTTCTTTTTGCCTTGTTTGGGTTATAGCGCCAATTTGATTTTGGACGTAGAAACGAAGGACGCTGAGCAGCCTGACTAAATGGCAAGCGGATAAAACCTTCAGATGAACCTAAACCATGAAATGGATATAAGGGTAGTAAGTACGGTGATCCAAGTGATTTTAAATGAAGGAGATGTGCCAATATAAAAACAAATCCTATGATAAGACCAAGTCCTCCGAATGCACCTGCTAAAAGAATAAGGGGAAACCGGAGTAAACGAATGGTAGTAGACATCTTTACAGTTGGTGTTGTGAAAGAAGCAAGCGCTGATAATGCTACTGCAATTAATAAAATAGTGCTAGTTAAAGCGGCCTCAACAGAAGCTTGTCCAATTACAATTCCACCAACAATCCCAATCGTTTGCCCAACTTTTGTAGGTAAGCGGGCGCCAGCTTCACGTAGTAATTCAATCGTAATTTCTAGAAAGAGTGCCTCTAAAATGGGCGGGAAGGGTACATTAGCTCTAGAAAAAATAATAGGCCCTAATAAATCTGAAGGAATCATTTGATAGTGAAATGTTAATACAGCTGTATAAATGGCAGAAGAAAACAAAGAAAATATGGCACCAAAAAAACGAATCATCCGAAAAAATGAGCCAATTACCCACGGTAAATAGTAGTCCTCTGGAGAAACAAAGAAATCCAATAGTGTTGTCGGTCCGGCTAATGCATAGGGAGAGCCATCTGTTACAATTAATACCTGTCCATTAATTAAAGCTGATACGGCACGGTCAACTCGTTCAGTTGGTAACAAAACAGGAAACGGTGAGTTACTATTATCACTAATAAATTGTTCAATCATTGTTGCATCAAAAGGAACATCAAAATCAATACCTTGCAGACGTTGTGTAGTGGTATTAATATGTTGTTCACTCGTAATTCCTTCTATATAAGCAATTGTAACTTTTGTCTTGGATAGAGATCCGACAATAACTTCTTTAAAAATTAATTGCTCTGTTACAATGGACTGACGTAATAAGTGAAGGTTCGTATCCATATTTTCCACAAATCCAATTTTAGGTCCAATTACACTATATTCATTTTCTGTATCGTTATATAAACGCTTACCAAGGAGGGTACTTTCTGCACGTATTAGAGCATATTGCGTAGTCTGTGATATATTTTGTAGTTTAATGAGCACATATCCACTTAATAACTTTTCACGAATATCATTAATGGAAGGCGAGGTAATAATGTCTTCAATAGAGACGATATTCATCAAATCGGCGATGTCTTGGATTTGTTCTAATTGATTTTTAACAGGTGTTAAAATGTACTTTTTAATTAAGAGCGACTCTACGACAGATTTATAATAAAATAGGCATAATGCTCCATCTTCTGTTACGTTATAAGAAACAAAATCGTTAGATTCTTTCATCGTATGAATGAATTCTGGGACGGTACACTTCTTTTTTTTGTTTTCTGGCTTAGATTTTTTTCGTGGTAAGCCAAACATATTTTTCACCTCTTTCCCTTATATGGAATGCTCTCGTTAGTTTTTGGGGAAGGCAGAAATTTATACAGGAAACATAAAAAAGGTTGTTCAAAAGTTAGATATTGATTGTCTTTTGAACAGCCTTTTTTCAATTTGATGAATTATTTTTACATCTTGAATTGCACGCTGGAGTAAAGAATCAAAGTGAGTATGAGATGGGGGAATACACATATTAACGGTGTTCATCTTAGTAAATTTCTCATATATTCTAATTTACTCATAACAAAAGGAAGATCAACAAATGCTTCTTCCTTTTGTTATATTTAGTTTGTCTTGTTTTGCTTTACAGACTGTATTAATTTCATCATTTCGGCTCTTATATCTTCTTTCTGCACATTTAATTTTTCTGCAATTTGTTTGACATGCATGCCATCTTTTTTCATTTGTAATACATCATTGAATGGTGTATTACTTTTTTGTGCAATGATAGTTAGAACCGCTAGGTGATGTAAACGAATATGGTTATCTTGCATTGTTTTTTTCATTTGTTCTGGAGTGGAGTTTTGCATTTCGGCTACTTTTTGCAATAGTGCTTGTTTCATTTCTTTACTCATATGATGTTTATGCAGTTTCTTTGGATCCACGCCAAAATGTTTCGCTGTTTCTTTCCAAGATTTATTTTGTTTATAGTACGATAAAACATCGTTAATATCTTTTTGGCTAATCTTTGCAATGTGTGCAGCTTTCCAAATTTCATGCTTTTTATAACCTTGTTTTTCTAATGACTGGATTTGTTCTTCCGAGATTATCTTATGATGATGCATTACAACTTCTTTTTGTGTAGCGGCTGCAGCTGGGAAGACAGAGACTCCAAATAGCAGTGCTACCATAGTCATACTTAATACCATTTTTTTGTACATACAAATTCCTCCTAATTGAATGAAATGGAAAACTTTACATATAGCATGTCCGTAAGTTGTGGAGAAGTTGTGAAAAACTTGTGAACATTTCAAGTTTTTTTTCGCGATGTAACAAAATAGTTTTTTGTTAGTTTTACAACATAAAACATTGATTAATGATAGAAAACTGCGTTATAATCGAAATTGAAAATCAATATCAATATCAATAATAGACGTATAAATATAGATGAAAATAAGGGAGAGAAACATATGACTACATATACTTCCATTGCGAATATCATTAAGGAAAGACGTTCCATTCGTACATTTACAGATAAAGCAGTAGAAAAAGAATTATTAATTGAATTATTAAATGATGCAACGTGGGCACCAAACCATCAGCATCGCGAGCCATGGAAATGTAAATTATTTATTGGAGAAGGTCGTAAAACATTAGTAGATGCTGTGTTAAATTCTTTTACAGAAGAAGAAAGAGCAAAACGAGGTAAAATTTTATCAGATCGTTTTTTAAGTACGCCGGCTCAAATTGTTGTTTATATGGATGAAGATCCACGTCAAGTGCAACGTGATGAAGATTACGCAGCAGTATGTGCATTTATGCAAAACTTCCAGTTACTAGCATGGGAACGTGGTTTAGGTTGTGTTTGGAAATCAGGTGGGCTAAATTATAATCCTTTATTTATAAAAGGAATTGGACTAACAAAAGGACAACGTATTGTTGGGATTCTTCATATTGGTTATTTCGATAAAAAGCCAGAAGGAAAAGCGCGTACACCGATTACGGAGAAGCTTGAAGTTATTGAAGGATAATAAAAGGGGCATTCTTGTTTTGTACAAGGATGCCTTTTATTGTGGAATTCGTTTTCGTGAAATTGAGCTAACTATTTTTAACTTCTTTTTTAGATGGAGTATTTTGTAGGTTAGGACATTTCTCTTTTAATAATGCTATAAATGCATCTTGATCTTGTGGAGAAAGTTTTACACTACCGAAAAGTGCTTTAGGATAATGAATTTCAATGCCTTCTAAAGCTGCAGATAAACGAAACCCCATAAGCATATCATTCGTTTTATTGATTTTCGTAATATCTTCATAAGGAATATTACAGCGAAACGGGCCACAACGTGCGTAGAAAGTCTTTTCTCTAAATTCATATCGAATATCAAAGGTTATCCAAAACCAAAAGAAATTAAAAACTGCAATAATGGAAAGAAAAATAATAAAATCAACAGAAGTTAATGTAGGATCTAACCATAGTGGGAGTGTTAAAAGTAGATTTGATAATAGACCCGATCCAAAAACAATATATAGAAAACCTCGATCTCGATGCACCTTCCATTTCATTTTGCTACCTCCTTATAAGGGGCCATAACTTCGTTTAATTCAGAGGTTATTACCATATATTTTAATTATTCGCTATAGAAATATAAAATCCCTTGTAAACTTAAAAGGTGTTTTTTATTTAGATTGAATTTTTGTTTTGATGTGTTTAGTCTTCATGAAAGCTTGTTTCCCCTCATACACTGTTTTAAGGGAAAGTGTAAGGAGGGAAAATAATGAGAGCTAGTGATGATAAAGCACTGCAATATGCAATTGCCGAAATTACTGAAATTGCAACTGGATTTGGGCTGGATTTTTATCCGATGCGTTATGAAGTATGTCCAGCGGAAATCATTTATACATTTGGTGCATATGGAATGCCGACGCGGTTTTCACATTGGAGTTTTGGGAAACAGTTCTTTAAAATGAAGCTGCATTACGATTTGGGACTTAGTAAAATATATGAGCTTGTCATCAACTCTGATCCATGTTATGCATTTTTACTTGATACAAACGCATTGATTCAAAATAAATTAATTGTGGCGCACGTTTTAGCACACTGTGACTTCTTTAAAAATAATATTCGCTTCTCAAATACGAAGCGCGATATGGTTGAAAGCATGGCAGCGACAGCAGAACGAATTAAAGCGTATGAACATAAATATGGAAAAGAAGAGGTAGAAACGTTTTTAGATGCTGTTTTAGCCATTCAAGAACATATTGATCCATCGCTTATGAGGCCGAAGCTTGCTTGGAGTATAGATGACTTAGAAGAGGAAGAAGTAGAAAAGAAACGAGTTTCACAGTATGATGATTTGTGGAATTTAGATGATAGAAATAAAAAACGAGAACGTTCAAATATACGAAAGAAAAAGAAAATCCCGCCGCAGCCAGAGAAAGATTTACTTCTCTTTATTGAAGAATATAGTAGAGAACTAGACGAATGGCAACGTGATATTTTAACGATGATGCGAGAAGAAATGTTGTATTTCTGGCCGCAACTAGAAACAAAAATCATGAACGAAGGCTGGGCGTCCTACTGGCATCAGCGCATTCTTCGTGAAATGGACTTAACCTCTGATGAAGCAATCGAGTTTGCGAAGCTTAATGCAGGTGTAGTGCAACCGTCGAAAACAAGCATTAACCCATATTACCTCGGTATCAAAATCTTTGAGGATATTGAAGAACGCTATAATAATCCAACGGAAGAAATGAAAATGCGCGGTGTAAAACCGGGATCAGGTCGGGAAAAAATCTTTGAAGTACGGGAAATTGAATGGGACGTATCATTCCTTAGAAACTATTTAAATAAAGAACTTGTGATGAGAGAAGATATGTACTTATTCCAGCGCCAAGGGAAAGAATATAAGGTAATTGATAAAGAGTGGGAACATGTTCGTGATCAGCTCGTTAATATGAGGACAAATGGCGGATTTCCATACTTAGTAGTGGAAGATGGAGACCATTTAAAGAACGGTGAACTGTATATTAAGCATAGTTATGAAGGAATTGAGCTTGATTTAAAATACTTAGAGAAAGTATTGCCTTACATTCATCAGCTATGGGGAAGAACGGTGCATATGGAGTCGGTCGTGGAGAATAAAAATGTTGTCTTTTCTTATGATGGAAAGATGGTGCATCGGAAGTATGTGTGAAGCCGCTGGAATCAGCGGTTTTTTTAAATGCTCAGTTTGTTTCAATTTGGTGAACAAGTATAAAGTTCGAGCCGTATATATTGTCATTATATTTTTTTATGGTTATTATATACCTATACGGGTATATGTAATTAGGAGTTGTTATATATCCGTAGCAGTAAGCAAAAATAGTTGTGGAGGTTAGGGAAATATGAGCAAAAAAATTATTGTAGTCGGTGGGGTTGCAGGCGGAGCATCAGTAGCAGCACGTCTTCGTCGTTTAAGTGAAGAGGATGAAATTATTATGTTTGAGCGAGGAGAATATATTTCATTTGCGAACTGCGGGTTACCATATTATATTGGCGGTGTGATTCAAGAGAGACAGAAGTTGTTAGTGCAAACCGTTGAAAAGATGTCAAAGCGATTCCATTTAGATATACGTGTATTAAGTGAAGTGATAAAAATTAATAAAGAAGAAAAAACAATTATTGTGAAAAATGTAATGACAAATGAAACATACGAAGAGTTTTATGATGTTTTAATTCTTTCACCAGGATCAAAACCAATTGTGCCATCTATTCCAGGAATTGAAACAGCAAAGGCGTTGTTTACATTACGGAATGTACCAGATACGGATCGTATTAAAGGGTATATTGATGAGAAGAAACCACGCCATGCGACTGTCATCGGTGGAGGATTTATTGGGGTTGAAATGGCAGAAAATTTGAGAGAAAAAGGAATAGAAGTGACGCTCGTTGAGATGAATAATCAAGTAATGCCACCAATTGATTATGAAATGGCAGCGTATGTACATGAACATATGGAAAAGCATGGCGTTCAGCTTATTTTGGAAGACGGAGTAGATGCTTTTGAAGAAGATGGAGCAGTCGTACGCTTAAAAAGTGGTGCAAAAATTAATACAGATATGATTATTCTTTCTATCGGTGTCCAGCCAGAGAGTCGTTTAGCAAAAGAAGCAGGACTAGAACTTGGAGTAAGAGGGACAATTAAAGTAAATGAAAAACTACAAACTTCTGATTCGTCTATTTATGCGATTGGTGATGCGATTGAAGTGAAAGATTTTGTAACGGAAACAGAAACAATGATTCCGTTAGCATGGCCAGCAAATCGACAAGGACGTCTATTAGCGGATATTATTCATGGGCATACAGAGTCTGTATACAAAGGAACGATGGGAACATCAATTGCAAAAGTATTTGAATTAACGGTAGCTTCAACGGGGGGGAATGAAAAGGTATTACAGCGCTTAAATATACCCTATGAGGTAGTGCATGTACAGGCGAACTCTCATGCAGGTTACTATCCAAATGCATATCCCGTTTTATTAAAGTTGATTTTTAATAAAGAGTCAGGAGAAATCTATGGTGCACAAGCTGTTGGACGTGACGGTGTAGATAAGCGTATTGATGTTATTGCAACGGCTATGAAAGCTCATTTGAAAGTAATGGATTTACCAGATTTGGAATTAGCATACGCACCGCCGTATTCTTCTGCAAAAGATCCAGTAAACATGATCGGGTATGCTGCAAGTAATATAATGGAAGGGCTTGTAGATACAGTGCAGTGGCATGAGATTGACCATATTGTCCAAAATGGTGGGTATTTGATTGATGTCCGTGAACCAAATGAGTTGAAACAAGGGATGATTAAGGGTTCAATCAATATTCCATTAGATGAATTACGTGAAAGATTAGATGAAATTCCAGTAAATGAAGAAATATATCTTACATGCCAGCTCGGTATGAGGGGATATGTTGCTGCACGTATGTTAATGGAAAAAGGATATAAGGTGAAGAATGTAGATGGTGGATTTAAATTGTATAGCACAGTGTTACCAAACCGCATTGTATATTAATGTTTTAGGAAATTTGGCATATATTTCTACAGACGAAAACGATATTTTTTTAAAAAGGGGTTTACAATATACCCTGCAGGGTATATTATGTGGTTATAAGTTAGAAAAAGTTACAACATAATATTACCGAGGTGATTGTACGTTGGAATATAATCAAGATATCAAAAATAGATTGAAGCGTATTGAAGGGCAAGTTCGTGGTGTACTTCGAATGATTGAAGAAGGAAAAGATTGTAAAGAGGTAATTACGCAATTAACTGCATCACGCTCCGCGATGGATCGCACAATTGGATTAATCGTTGGAACAAATTTGGAACAATGTTTGCGTGAACAGTTTGAAAAAGGCGATGCATCAAATGAAGATTTAATTAAAGAAGCAGTACAGCTACTTGTAAAAAGTAGATAATCTGTCAAACGAATGTGTTGACAGATTTTAAAAAACATTTCAGCATACCCATACAGGTATAAGTGTTGGATGCTATAGGAAGGATGTACAAAATGTGTTAGGAAAGCATTAAAATTTTTCAAATAAAAATATACCATAGGGGGTAAGGTAGTGGGTGTTATAGGATTACAAGCGCAAGATGTTGCTGAGAAGGTTTTATTTGGAGAATTATTTATTTTAGATGTTCGTAATGAAGCGGATTATATGGATTGGAAAATTGAAGGGAAACAAGTTTCTTCTATTAATAAACCATATTTTGATTTATTAGAAGGCGTAGAGGGCACCTTGGAAGAGTTGCCAAAGGAAAAAGATATCCTTGTTGTATGTGCGAAAGAAGGGTCTTCCAAATTTGTTGCTGAGCAACTTATAGAGGCGGGTTTGAAAAATGTTTATTATTTAGCTGGTGGCATGAAAGCTTGGAGTGAATATGTGAAGCCGATTAAAGTAGGAAATTTAAAAGATGGTGGCAGCATATATCAATTTAACCGTCTTGGAAAAGGGTGTTTGTCCTATATGATTATTTCAAACGGTGAAGCTGCAGTCATTGATTCTGTACGAACAATCGAGATATATGAGGAGTTTGCAAAAGAAAAAGGTGGCGTAATTACAAATATTATGGATACGCATTTACATGCCGATCATATTTCTGGTGGTCGTAAGTTAGCACAGAAGGTGAAAGGTACGTATTGGTTGCCACCAAAAGATGCTGAGGAAGTTGTCTTTTCTTATGAGCCTCTTGTTGAAGGAACAGTAATTACGGTAGGAGAGACGAAAATTGATATTGAGGCAATCTATTCGCCAGGACATACAATTGGAAGTACATCATTCATTGTAGACGATGCTTATCTTCTATCAGGTGATATTTTATTTGTAGATTCTATTGGGCGTCCGGACCTTGCAGGTAAAGCGGAGGATTGGGTAAACGATTTACGTAACACCTTATATAAACGTTACAAGGAGTTATCTCAAGAGTTAATTGTTTTACCAGCGCATTATTCGAAAGTGAGTGAACTGGATGAGCAAGGTGTAGTTCGTGCAACACTGAAAGATCTATTTAAGCGAAATGCAGGATTAAACATAGAGGATGAGTCGGAGTTTCGTAAAACAGTTACAGAAAACTTGCCACCTCAGCCGAATGCATATGAGGATATTCGCCAAACAAATATGGGGAAAATCAATCCAAGTGTAGATGAAGAGAGTGAGATGGAAATTGGTCCAAACCGCTGTGCGGTTCATGGTTAATGCGGGATAAAAGAAAAAATATTTTGGAGGTATGAAACATGAATGTAAAACAAGTATTAGATGTAAAAGGATTAGCGTGCCCAATGCCGATTGTAAGAACAAAAAAAGCAATGGAGGCTTTACAAACTGGAGAAGTACTAGAGGTTCATTTAACAGATAAAGGTGCGATAAAGGATATTCCAGCTTGGTCAAAAACAGGTGGACACGAAGTACTACAGCATACGGAAGAAAACGGTGTACTGAAATTCTGGATTAAAAAGGCGTAGATAATAAATTGTATAAAGAAAGATTGGAGGAGATGGTCTATGAGTGCAAATGTAGTATTAAATATCGTTTTAATTGTACTTGTTACTTGGTTTATTATTTCTCGCTTTTTACCGATTAAGGGAGTTAAAAATATAAATGGAAAAGAACTAAAAGCTGAGATTAATAAAAAAAATAAACAATTTATTGATGTTCGCACACCAGGTGAATTTAGAGGGAATCATATTCAAGGGTTTCGTAATATCCCCTTAAATGAGTTGGTGCAGAAAGCGGACCATTTAGATAAAAACAAAGAAGTAATCGTTATTTGTCAAAGTGGAATGAGAAGTAAACGAGCAACAAAAATATTAAAGAAATTAGGATTTCAACATATCACAAATGTTTCAGGTGGTATGAATGCTTGGAACTAAGGAGGAACTAAAAATGAAAGAAATGACAGCCAAAGAATTAGAAAATAAATTAATGAACCATGAAGTGTTAAACATTATTGATGTCCGTGAAGTAGAAGAAGTGATAGAAGGTAAAATTCCAGGAGCCCTTCATATTCCGCTTGGTTTATTAGAATTTCGTATGCATGAATTAGATAAAAACAAAGAATACATTATGGTATGTCGTTCTGGTGGGAGAAGCTCACGGGCGGTTCAATTTTTAGAAAGTAATGGTTTCCAGGTTATAAATATGACCGGTGGCATGTTAGATTGGGAAGGTAAAACAGAATAATACTGAGTACGACTCAGAGTTATGTTATAAAGGGTATTATATATCTTTATAAATACCCGTATAGGTATATAGAGGTGAGAAGTCAACATGGAGAACAAGAAAAAAACAACGATCGTTTTGTTTAGTGGAGATTACGATAAGGCGATGGCAGCTTATATTATTGCCAATGGTGCAGCAGCGTATGATCAAGAAGTGACGATTTTCCATACGTTTTGGGGATTAAATGCACTCAGGAAAGGTGAGTATGTAAAAGTAAAGAAAAACTTCCTAGAGAAAATGTTTGGAAAGATGATGCCTCGCGGTGCAAATAAGATGGGCTTATCTAATATGAACTTTGCCGGTATGGGTCCTAAAATGATTAAGCATGTTATGAAAAAGCATAATGCTATGCCGCTTCCAGATTTAATTGATATGGCAAAAGAGCAAGGTGTTAAGCTTGTAGCTTGTCAAATGACAGTTGATTTATTAGGGCTAAAAGAAGAAGAAATTATGGACGATGTTGAGTTTGCTGGAGTAGCAGCTTATTTAGCAGATGCTTCTGAAGGAAATGTAAATTTATTTATTTAAAGGGAATCAATTAAAGGAAGCCTTCTCTTCAGAAGGGAGAAAAATAAAGATGAGCTTCAGTTTTATGATTGTAATCTTTCTTATTGGCTTTGTTGGTTCATTTATTTCAGGGATGGTTGGTATTGGCGGTGCCATTATTAATTATCCGATGATTTTATATATTCCGGTGCTATTAGGATTTACTGGTTATACAGCGCATGAAGTGAGCGGTATTACAGCTATTCAAGTATTTTTCGCAACATTTGCGGGTGTATGGGCTTATCGGAAAAGCGGTTATATAAATAAAACATTGGTGTTATATATGGGGACGAGTATTTTAGTGGGGAGTTTTGTCGGGAGTCTAGGTTCAAAAGTGTTAGAGGAAGGGCAAATTAATATTGTATATGCTATTTTAGCTACAGTGGCAGCTATTATGATGTTTGTTCCGAAAAGGAATCAGAGTGATTTCCCTTTAGAAGCATTGACGTATAATAAAGGATTAGCTAGCATTTTAGCATTTAGCGTAGGTGCTTTTTCTGGTATTGTTGGGGCAGGCGGTGCATTTCTACTTGTACCAATTATGCTTGTCATTCTCAAAATCTCTACACATATGACAATTGCAACTTCATTAGCAATTACTTTTATTTCATCTATTGGGATTACGATTGGAAAAGTAACTACAGGACAAGTAGTAGTACTGCCGTCTATAATCATCGCGATTGCAAGTTTAATCGCTTCACCCCTTGGAGCAAGTGTAGGGAAGAGGTTAAATCAAAAAATATTGCAGTGGATATTAGCGATATTGATTGTTTCGACATCTATTAAAATTTGGATGGATATCGCGTTGTAATATGATTTTTTTGAAGTTTATTACCAAATGTTACTGGATAGATATCTTAAGAAGAAGGCTAGTATAGAAAGAATATAAGAACGCCACTGAAGAATTAGTGGCGTTCAATTATTAAGCCCAAACAAGTTTCATCAATCTTTCATATTCATCATTTGCAGCTTTATATAATAGTCTAGTATGTTCAAATACAAGGGCAGGATTAAAGTATGGTTCTGTAAATACAAGGGAAGTGGAAATATCGATAGAATCCCTGTTGCTAATCGTGAATTTTGCGAATCTATATGCCGTATTTAGTTCATTTAGTAAATGCAATACTTCGCTTTTCTTAGCTGAATCGTGAACTTGAGCGACATTGAAGCAATATATATCGACAGTAGGATGGTCGTTATGAAAGGCAGCGATAAGGCGAATTTTTGCACCTGTCTCTGTTTCTAAGTTCACTGAAAAAAATACGGATCCATCATTCTCATCTATGTTTTCTTCCATATGTATTTCATTGGATTGTAGATAATCTTTAAAGTCTGAAACGTTATGTTTAACTGCGGCTTTCATATATTTGTGCCTCCTGTTAATTAGAATATATATCTACCCTTTATTATAATTTAAAGATATAGGAATTGATAGCTAAAAAGTTAGAATTTTTAATTTTTTGTTGTGCGTTAACAAACAATAAGATAAATAAAGAACTCCTCACTGATAGAAGCTTTAAAAAGTAGAAAAACCCAGCTCTACCTCCATAGAGCTGGGTTTTATTAATTTTCATTCGATGTTGTTTCTGTATCTTCATCGTTACTGTTATTTTTATTGTTGTTAGAATTTTGTTGATTATCGTTATCTTGTTTTGTATTGTTTATTCTTTCATTCGATGTTGTTTTGGAGTCTGTGTCTTCATCATTATCGTTATTTTTTTGGTTATCTGAGTCATCCTTGTTACTGCTATTAGATTTTGATTCTTTCGTTTTCTCTGAATTTGTTTTCTTGCTGCTCTCTTTATCATTAGAATTAGCTTTTTTATACTCAGGCAATCCAAGGTGAGTACGGAGTTGATCTGTTAAATCTTCTAAATCTTCCTCTACTGGTGCATAGTAATACGTACCGCCGTCACTCGCACGGCCACATTCTTTATCACCAGCGGACATATAACAATCTTTACCATTGATTTGTAATTTTTCAATTGAAGAATCTGCACCATATTTATAGAATGATAACATATCATCAAATGTTAGATTCGTAACAAATTGTCCATTAATATCATCGATAATATTTCCTATTTTTGTTACAGAGTCAACGCTTGTTACTTTTTTCAAAATGGCTTCGATAACAAGTTGTTGACGTTGACCGCGCATTGCATCACTATCAATGTGGCGTGTTCTAGCAAGAGCAAGTGCTTCTTCACCGTTTAATTTTTGAACACCTTTTTTCAAGTGGATTGCTTCTGCATTATCGTTGCTATCTTGTTCAGTAAATTCAACAGGAACATCTACTTCAATACCACCTAAATCATCTACAATTTTCATAAATGATTTAAAGTTGAATTTTACAAAGTAATCAACAGGAACATGAAGTAATTTTTCTACCGCATCAATACTAGCTTGCGGTCCACCATCTTTTCCATTTTTAGCAGAACCATATGCATGTGCATGTGTAATTTTATCCATTTTCTTTTCTATTGGGATATAAGTATATGTGTCTCGCGGAATGCTTAAAAGTTTTACAGTTTTACTATCTTTATTAAACGTTGCAAGTAACAGTGCATCTGTTCTTATAGCACCACCGTATTCTTTACCACGTACATCACTTTCGTCAACGCCCATTATCAATACAGATACATTATTAGAAATAGGTTTAACAGCTTTATCACGTAAATCTGATTTATCACCGCGTGCTAAATCATGAGCGGCATTTCGAACAGCAGAGGATGCTTTATTTACTAGAAACCAAGTATAACCGCCTCCTATTATTAAAAATAATAAAAGGACACTTATAATAATTTTTGTTTTTCGTTTTCCTGTTTTCTTATTATTTCGTATATTTTCTTGCAAAGATGGGTTTTGATCCATTTCATATACTCCTTCATTTGGATTGAAATACGATACTCATATCACCTAATTATAATGAAATTTGGCGAAAAAGAACATTACAAATCATTTACATTTCGCAAAAATCCAACTTATTTTACGAAAAGTCAGATTTTTCGACTTCTTGTAAAGGGAATTTTGGGAGAATGAGCAATAGAACAAGTATAGTTTGTTCTATTTGAAATAGAAATACATATTATGAAAAAATAATAAAGAAGTAAGATTTGTTGAAATATGTTCAATAGGATGATTATATTACATTCTATAGACCTTATATAATGAAGTAGAAAGACAGTTTGTTAGGAGTAAAGGAGATAGACATAATGAATCATACATCATTTCGAGCAATTCTTGTAAATGAAAAGGAAGGAATTCAATTTGAAAGAACCTTTGTTGAGAGGGAGATAAATGATTTACCTGAAGGAGAAGTGCTAATACGTGTTCATTATTCTTCATTAAATTATAAAGATGCTCTTTCAGCTACTGGGAATAAGGGAGTTACAAGAAAATATCCACATACACCAGGAATTGATGCAGCAGGAGAAGTGATTAGCAGTCAAGATCCTTCCTTTAAAAAAGGGAATCAAGTAATTGTAACAGGATATGATTTAGGAATGAATACATCTGGTGGATTTGGTCAATATATTCGTGTCCCTGCATCATGGGTCGTTCCGTTACCAGAAGGGCTGTCATTGAAAGAGAGTATGATGTATGGGACAGCAGGGTTTACAGCTGCTTTGTCTGTACACAAGTTAATTACATCAGGTATTACACCTGACATGGGGAAAATTCTTGTTACAGGAGCAACAGGAGGAGTTGGAAGTGTTGCAGTTAGCATTTTAGCGCGATTAGGATATGAGGTAGTAGCTGCGACTGGAAAAACGGAAGAGAAAGAAATGATGCTTCATTTAGGTGCGAAAGAGATTATTCACCGTGATGAAATGAATGATCAATCGGGAAAAACGATGTTAAAAGGAATATATGCGGGTGTGATTGACACAGTTGGTGGAAATACATTAGCAACGGCTCTGAAGGTTATTCAATACGGGGGAAGTGTAACGACCTGTGGTAACGTTGCGGGACATGAATTTAAAACTTCTGTATATCCATTTATTCTGCGTGGTATCAATCTGTTAGGAATCGATTCTGTACAATGTCCAATGGCATTAAGAAAGAAGATTTGGTCAATGTTAGGAAATGAGTGGAAGAATCTAAATTTATTACCTTATACGACAGAATGTACATTAGAAGAATTAAACGATAAATTTGAACCTATATTGCAAGGGAAGTTAAAGGGAAGAACGATTGTGAACGTATTAACGCAAGGTACAGAAGATCCAATGAAAAATGTACTACAAGATTAGGTAGTTAGTATATATCTATTTTGATTTGCTGGCATATAAGTTGTGGTTGTGAGAATAAAAGGGGATCTCCACTCGTTTTCTCCCTTTGTTTTCACTTGGTATGGGCAGAAAAAGGGTCTGACCGTTTCTATGCAAGGTCGGACGATCTCTCCCACCCAAAAAAGAAAGATTTTATATCAGTTTTTTCAATTTATATTTATATAAAAAGACGATCTTTTATCAAGATCGTCTTTTTGTATTATAGTGTTTGTTTTAATGCAACTTTTCCCTGTTCTCCTAAAACTTCATCTGCAATATTTACAGATGGAAGTTTCACTTTATAAATTTGGAGGGAGAAATCGTGCTAGATAAAATTAAAAGCTACTGGTTTACCCAGCGGCTTTTTCATTCTTTTTATCCATCTGTTTTTGCTTTCGTACATTTGTAATGTAAATAAAGAGAAAAGCGATAAGTAACACCGAAGAGTACCGATATACAGTTGCATAGTCTGTAAAGTGTGCGATGAATCCGAAGATAATGGCTCCTGCTCCAAAGCCAAGGTCAAATGCAGAAAAGAATGTTGCGGTAGCAACGCCACGGCGATGCGGGGCTACACGGTCAATCATCCATGCTTGTAAGGCAGGTTGAATGGCACCGAATCCACTTCCGTAACAGCTTGCTGCAATAATTAAGCTTGGTATTGTTGTTGTATACGATAACAGGATAATTCCTGCAAATGTTAAGATAACACCAGGAATAATAACAAATGTATGGCCTTTTACATCGTATAATCTTCCGGAGAACGGGCGTGTTACTGCGATGGCAAGAGCGTTAAATAAGAAGAAAAGGCTAATATCAGCGATACCGACTTGTGTAGCAAATAAAGTGATAAAGCTACCAATCCCCCCATACATTAATGTAATACACAATATTAATAATGAAGGAAGTAAAGCTTTCTTTTCGATAAATCCATCTAAAAATGATTCATGTGCCTGGTGAATTGGTTTTTCAGTTGCTTGAATTTTGAGTAGCTTTGTTAATATTAAAGAAATCACTGTGCAAGATAGCGCACATAAAAAAAGAATCGTAAAGTTATAAGTTTGCATGAGCCACAGTCCGATAAGAGGGCCAAGTGCCATAGCTATCGTTCCCGAGAGGCCGAAATACCCCATACCTTCACCACGGCGGGCTGCTGGAATTAAGTAGGAGACTACAGTTCCATATGTAGTAGTTGTAATACCGAACCCAGCTCCGTGCAAAATGCGAACAGCAAGAAGAAGAAAAACGGTAGAGGCAAACAGGTAACTACCCATGGCCAGTAGACAAATGGCAGTTCCAGTCATTAAAATGAGTTTTTTACTAAATTTCTGTAGTGCATTTCCAGTGAGCGGCCGAATAATTAAAGCTGCTACAGTAAACATTCCAACAACAAATCCGATGTTTGAACTTGTGCCACCAATTTCTTTAACGTAAACAGGTAAGGTTGGAATTAACATTTGAAATCCTAAAAACATACATAAATTTGCTAAAATGAGCGCAATAAATTCTTTTGTCCATAATGGTTCTCGTTTTACGAGTGCTGCTTCTCCCATATATTCATCCCCTAAATATTTTTCTCTGTTCTTTCGAGTATATGTAGTGGTCAATGTAACAGTCAAGAAAGGTGAACTAAAAGGGTGTAACAATTTTTTTAGGTGAAAAAATTTACAAATTTGTGTAAATACTACACAAATATTCTCAAAAAAGGTAAAGTATAGATGTATAGTCTGCTAGTTGTTATGATTGATAGAGATGTTTTTTTAAAAGAAAGCGGATTCAAACGGATAGTAAAGTAGAAGAGGATTTCTACTATTTTACTACATATGTTTGAAAAGGTTTACAAATTGATGATGAAGAAAGAGGCGTATACGCATGAGACGATTAGGTATTTCTATTTATCCAGAACATTCTACAGTAAAGAAAGATAAGGAATATTTAACATTAGCACATCAATATGGTTTTACACGTGTATTTACATGTTTATTATCAGTGGATGGAGAAAAAGAGAAAATTGTTAAAGAATTTAAGGAAACGATTTCGCATGCAAATGAATTAGGTTTCCAAGTACTTGTTGATATTAGTCCAGCCGTTTTTGAACAGCTTGGTATTTCTTATAACGACCTTTCATTTTTCCATGAATTAGGTGCATATGGTATTCGTCTAGATGTTGGTTTCTCAGGATTAGAAGAATCCATTATGACATATAACCCATATGGATTAAAAATTGAGATTAATATGAGTAACGGTACGAAATATGTTGATAATATTATGAGTCATCGTCCGAACCGTGAAAATTTAATTGGTTGTCATAATTTTTATCCGCATCGTTATTCCGG
This sequence comes from Bacillus sp. XF8, assembly GCF_017498755.1. NCBI lineage: Bacteria > Bacillati > Bacillota > Bacilli > Caryophanales > Bacillaceae > Bacillus > Bacillus sp. XF8. The sequence continues at coordinate 51,574 of NZ_JAGDQK010000038.1, forward strand.
TCTTTCTTATGATCATTTTATAAAATGCTCAAAACAATTTAAAGATTACGGTATGAGAACTGCTGCTTTTATTACATCATTTGATGCGACATATGGTCCATGGCCGGTCACTGAAGGATTATGTACAATCGAACAACATCGTGAATTGCCAATGACAACGCAGGCGAAACATTTATTTGCTACAGAATCTATTGATGATGTGATCATTGCAAATGCTTATGCATCAGAAGAAGAATTAAAAGCGCTTGGAGAAGTAAATAAAGAAAAACAAACGTTTGACGTAGAGATTTATGAAACAACAACAGATTTAGAAAGAAAAATTGTATTAGAAGAACCACATTTTTACCGCGGGGATGTATCTGAATATATGATTCGTTCCACACAAAGCCGTGTAAAATATAAAAAAGAAGAGTTTAAACCACATAATACAAGACCAATTAAACGTGGTGATCTTCTTATTGATAATGAACAATACGGTCAATATAAAGGTGAATTACAGATTGCCTTAAAAGATATGGTGAATACAGGTAAGACAAACGTAGTAGGTCGTGTGGTAGAAGAGGAAATCTTCCTATTAGATTATTTACAAGCGTGGGATAAATTTGGATTTACATTAAAGAAATAATTATTTTATAAATACAGTAAGAAAGAACAAGGAAAGACAGAACATGTCTATTAAATGAAGGGCGTGTTCTGTCTCAACACCAAAAATAGTTAAAGTTATCTCTTCACCTTATAATGTAGTTGTACAAATTGTCCAAAACGTTTTGTATCAATTAAAATTAAATCTATTTGTGGATTCTTTTCTTTAAATAAAGGAATACCAGAACCTAATATATGAGGTGAAACCGTGATAATATATTCATCAATTAAATCTTCCTTTATAAATGCATCGAGTATAGCTGCTTCACCAACCATCCATATTTTAGAGCCTTTTTGTTCTTTTAACTTTTTTGTAAACGTTACTACATCTTCATTCACAAAATTCACATACTCACTTGAACCTTTTTTAGAAGTGGTAAAGACGTAGCATTTTTTATCAGGATACGGAAATGTTTCTGTATGTTTCATTACGTAGTCATAAGTCTTTTTCCCCATAATCGTTGTATCAATAGATTGATACATTTCTGTATATCCATTGTCACCTTCACCCTCTGTGTCATATAACCATTGTAAGTCATCATCTTCTTTCGCAATAAATCCATCTAAACTAGTTCCAATATATAAAATAACTTCACGTGCCATATTTTTATCTCCTTTTCTCTTATAGAATATCCCTTATTGATAAAATCATTAGGTACACACTATAATAACGATAAAACATGACAAGTAATGGCATGATAAAAGAAAAGGTGAGAGAAATGTCAAAAGCAAAGCGGTTGTTAGATATTCTTCTGTTTGTGAATGCGAAGAGAAAGTTTACAGCACAAGAAATAGCGGATGAATTTCAAATCTCTATTCGCACTGTTCATAGATACATATTAGACCTATGTGATATGGGATTACCAATTTATGCTGAACAAGGACGGAACGGGGGATATACAGTATTAACAAATAGACTTCTTCCGCCTATTTTATTTACAGAAGAAGAAGCTGTTTCAATCTTCTTTGCTTTTCAATCTCTAAATTATTATCGTAGTTTGCCTTTTGATACTGAGATTAACTCAGTTACACATAAATTATATAGTACACTTCCGAGTGATGCTAAAATAAAGGTGGATAAAATGCGTTCTTATATTGCCTTTTGGAATCCGAAAAGAACGATTGATGCACTATTTTTAAAAGATGTTTTAGAGGCTTCTATTGATGGTCGAAATTTAAACATTCAATATGAATCTAAATCAGGTATGAAAACAAAACATATTCATCCTATCGGTGTATATGCCCATGATGGATTATGGTATTTACCTGCTTATGATTATCGTAAGCAAAAAGTATTACTGCATCGTGTAGATCGCATTCTTTCAATCTTATCAACCGAAAAAGCTGAAGGTGAATTCATGAATTTGGAGGAATGGTTGACCTCTCATGAAGTGAAAAAACCAATTCGATTGCATGTGCAATTAACAATGGAAGGCGTACGTCAATGTAAAAGTGTTCCTACTTTTGAGGGCTTTGTAGTAGAGCAAGAAGATGGAACTGGATATATTGATATAATCATTGATAAAGGTGAACTTGGTTTTATAACGCCACTATTTTACAGACTTGGAATGCATGCGCGAGTTTTAGAACCAAAGGAATTAATAGATAATTTGCGTATACAAGCTGACGAGATTTTAACGATGTACCAAGATTTGAATTAAAATTACGATTCACTTAAGAAAGAATACATATGAAACAAAAAAGCTACCAAAAGGTAGCTTCTTTGTTTATTCATATCGTAAACATTCAATTGGATCAAGTTTCGCAGCTTTATTAGCAGGAAGTAAACCGAATAGAATACCAATTAACATAGATAGTGCTACTGAAATTAAACCTAATTTTACGGAAACAACAAGTGGCCATCCAGCGAATATTGCAACGATCCAAGCGAAGAAAATACCAAGCATAAATCCAATGAATCCACCTAATGCTGTTAGAATACAAGATTCAATTAGGAACTGCATTAATACTTTTCCTCGAGTTGCCCCAAGTGCTTTACGGATACCGATTTCACGCGTACGTTCTGTTACAGAAACAAGCATGATATTCATAACGCCAATTCCACCAACAAGTAGTGAAATAGCTGCAATACCACCAAATACACTTTTTAGAATGCCTGTGAAGCTATCGACTTCTTTTAACATTTCTTGTGGATCTGGTACTTTGAATTTTCCTGTATGCTCTGGTTTTTTAGCATCATTTAATGATTTTACAACTGCATCTTGTACTGCGTCCTTATCTTGACCTGGAGCGAGTTTTACTGTTAAACCATCATAGTTGTTTTTACCAAATAGCACAGGCCAGTTTTCTGCAGAGATAGCACCTTCTTTAGATTCCATGCCACCCATCATTGCTTCTGTAGAGTATACACCGACTACTTTATAGGGAGTCCCCTTTATATCAATATATAAGTTTGGTTCCCATGAAGAGAATAATTTATCAAATGCATCTTTGTGTAACACGATTGTATGTTCAGGTTTATCTAAATCAGCGGCAGTGAACAACCTGCCGTGCTCAAGTTTGAAGCGAGATGTATCTTCAAAGTAATCGCCTTTTACACCAGTTATATCAAGATCCAATTCTTTTTTACCTGCATATACTTTTTCTTTGCCTCTAACATCTGGATAAACATCTTGAACACCAGAAATTTTTGAGACACTTTCATACATGCTTGCGGATATTTTGCCATCCATATCAGAATAATCTTCTGTCGTATAGTTTACTGAAAATTGATCTTTCTTTTCCTTCCCAATTTGTTCACGGAACTTGGCGTTTGTTCCATCCCCGATTGAGATGATTGTAATAATGGCACTAACCCCAATGATAATCCCTAGCATCGTTAACACAGAACGCATTTTATGAGCGAAGATGGAGGAAAGGGCCATGCGTATATTTTCACTTGTGTTCAAAATTAACCTCTCCAATCCTGGACGATATTTCCGTCACGAATTACAATTTGGCGTGCTGCCGCTTCCCCAATTTCTCTGTCATGGGTGATCATAATGATTGTTGAGCCTTGTTTGTTTAATTCGTAAAAGAGGTCCATAATTTGTTTACTTGTTTTCGTATCGAGTGCACCGGTTGGCTCATCGGCCAAAATGAATTTCGGATTGTTTACAATCGCACGGGCGACAGCAACACGCTGTTTTTGCCCGCCAGATAATTCGTTTGGTAAATGTGTTGCGCGATCTGCTAGACCTACTTTTGTTAGTGCAGCTAATGCACGCTCACGTCGTTCTTTTTTATCTACACCAGCATAAATAAGAGGTAATTCTACATTTTGCATTGCATTGAGACGAGGGAGTAGCATAAAGTTTTGGAATACAAATCCGATTTCTTTATTACGAATATGAGCTAGCTCCGTTTCAGACATATTTGAAATATTTTGCCCAGCTAACGAATAAGTCCCGCTTGTCGGTTTATCTAAGCAACCAATGATATTCATTAATGTTGATTTACCAGAACCAGATGGTCCCATGATAGAAGTGAATTCGCCTTGATTAAGCGTTACATCAATACCATGCAATATTTGAACTGTTTCTTCACCGTTTTGAAAGGATTTCGTGATGCCTCTTAAATCAATCATTGGGCGTTAACCTCCATACCATCTTTTAAGTCTTTTTCTGGTTTAGAGATGATTTGGTCACCTTTTTTCACGCCAGAAACTTTTGCCTCGCTATCTGTTTCAAATTCAACAGTAACTGCTTGTTCTTTTGCTTTACCGTCTTTCACGATGAATACAACATTTTTATCGCCTTTTTTCACAATGCTGCTTTTTGGAACAACTGTACCAGTTGCTTCACCAGACTTGCTTGTTACGTATACATGGAAGCCAGTTTGTAATTCTTCATTATTATCTAATGTAACGATAAATTGATAGTTAGAAACTGTCTTATTTTCATCCATACTCTTTACTGGAGTTGTACCGATTTCTGTGACTTTTCCAGCCCATGTTTTTCCTGGTACAGTTTTTGATGTAACAGTTACTTCTTGCCCAACTTTTACATGAGCTAGTTCATATTCTGATAATTGCCCTTTTACTTTTAGAGGACCAGCAGTGCGAAGGGTAATACCGCTCATACCTGTTTTTTCATCCGCATTTTTTGTAATATCTTCAATTACGCCATCAACTGGGCTTGTTACAGAAAGAGTATTTAGTTTTTCGTTGCTTGTTTGAATCATTTGAGTGGCTTTTTCAACTTCAATTTTTTTCATTTCAAGCTGAGATTCAAGTTGCCCGATTTCAGTTTCAGTTGCTTTTAACATTTCCCCAGGTGAGCCAGCATTTTTATCTTTTTGTAATTTTTGTTTTGCTTCATTTAGTTGTTTATTTAATAATTCTACTTCTTTATTAGCAAGTTTTTTTTGCATTTCTGCTTCTGTTACACCTAACTTCATAGAAGGATCATTGTATTTAAAAAGTAGCTGTCCTTTTTTTACTTCATCGCCTTTTTTAACGGACAGTTCATACGTACCTTTTGAGGGATCAAATGTGATGCTTTCAATTCCATTTGGAATGACTTCACCGCCAAATTTTTGTGCATTTTCAATCTGCTTCTCTGTGACTTTATAACTGCTGTATGCTATAGCTACGTCAGAACCGCCACCAGCAAATGTAAAATATGATCCTGCTGCAATCCCAATTGTTATCAAACCTGTAATTATCACTTTATTTTTCTTTTTCATTTATTTATCACCTTTTCGCTCGTTTTTGTATCTGCTTTCAGTATAGAAGAGAAGGAAAATATGACAAATCGTTTTAGCTTACAATAACATTACAGTTTTGTAAGGTTTACATATTGGGAGACAAGCAGATTGTTTGACGCGTCTTTTCTTTCTTACAATAATATTGTATGAAGGAAAGGAGTGAGGAATATGGAAACATATTTTGGAGCATTTCCTGTGGAGAAATTTGTTCCGTACTCAAAACAACATGTCATTATACTTCTTCTTATCGGCATAGGAGCTTATTTTCTTTATCATTTTCAAGACCTACTTCGACAACAACAATGGAATATGATTATTCGATATACGATGGTCTTTTTATTTATCGGAAGTGAAATTGGACTTGATGTGTGGCAAATGAAAGCTGGGATTTTTCAATTAAGTACATCGCTGCCATTTGAGTTATGTACGATTAGTCTCGTGCTAGTAACGATTATGGTTATAACAAAAAGTTATAAAATCTATGAGATCGTCTTTTTTACTGGAATTATCGGAGCATCACAAGCAATTTTAACACCTAATTTACAGTATGCTTTTCCACATTTTCGCTTCATAGAATATTTCATCGCACACGTATTGCTTATTTGGGCACCGCTCTTTATGACTTGGGTAGAAGGGTATAGACCGACATTTCAATCGATTAAGCGTACAATGATTTTTTTAAACCTGTTGATTCCAATCATTTCATTTGTGAATTATAAAACCGGCGGCAATTATATGTTTTTGGCACATAAACCAGAAACTGCTTCATTACTTGATATGTTAGGTCCGCATCCATACTATATTATTTCGTTAGAAATCGCTGTGTTTATAGGCTGTTTACTATTGTATGTGCCATTTGCTAGAAGTGAAAAACATATGCAAAAAGAATTACTAGAATCATAATCTAGTGATTCTTTTTTTGTGTAGAAAATATTTACAATTCTGAAAATTATTTATAAAATAAAGCGAAACGCTATGAATAGAGTGGAGAATTGTATAGAGAGAAGGGGAAAAATGACAAGAAAGGTAATTTCAAATGGAATAGAGATTACAGTGCAATTTATTCTTTCCGTTATTGGTATTATTTGTTTAGGTGCTCTTCCAAAATTATTTGAGGGCTTACATATTAATTTTTCGCAGTATGTACAGACTTTAAAGATGTTAGTTATGAAGCTGATCGACGTTCCAAACTTAACGTATGGGATGAATCGGCCGTTATTTCCGCAACTATTTATTCATTACAAAGAAACGATGATTATTTTTTTAGCTTCATTTTTTATTTCATTATGTATAGCTTTTTGCATTGTGTACATCATTATGAGAAGTCGTTCGCATATACAACGTCGCATTAAATCATTTCTACTTTTTCTTGAGTCTATTCCAGATATTCTTCTTATTATTGGATCACAAATTCTTGTCGTCTGGTTTTTTCAAAAGACAGGTTTTTTACCTGTTAAAATTGCTGCGCTAAGAGGAGAGTCCATTCGGGGCCTACCTATTATTTGTTTAAGTATTCCTACTACGATTATGTTTGTAAAGTTATTACTCCTTCGTTTTGAGACAGAATTAGAAAAAGATTACGTGTTATTTGCAAGGGCGAAAGGGTTTGATCGCTTCTATATTTTAAATCATCATGTTGTGCGAAATGTATTGCTTAGTACACTATTTTTTGCGAAAACGAATATTTGGTTTATGTTATCGAATTTATATATTATCGAATGGCTTTTTAATACGCACGGTATTTTTGTATTCATTAAAAATTATCAACCGGTTGAAGTTTTTACAATGAGCATCTTACTTATTTATATCCCGATCTTTGTTCTATTTAAGTCATTTCATTATTTCGTTCCAGATGCGATGAAAGAGAGGGCGTAAGAGATGTGGAAATATATAAAGCGCGATAAAAAGTTTTGGTTTAGTATTTTATTTCTTGTCGTGTTAGTTGGACTTAGCATGGGGAATACATTGTGGAATGGAGGGCATATTCGCCAAGTTTCGCTGCAATATGATGCGCAAGGAAATGTAGAAGCTCCACCATTTCCGCCCTCATTAAAATTTTTACTAGGAACAGATCGAAAAGGTTATGATCTTTTATATTTAGTCATTGAAGGAGCGAAGTGGACCATTGGTATATCCGCTTTTATTGCGATGATGCGGATGGCTTTAGGTGTCTTTTTTGGTGTTATATTAGGAACCTATGTGAAAAGAGGGTTTTCAAAAATTGAAGCATTTTTTGATAGCTTTACAGTTATTCCAACAGTTATGATTGCGTATTTCTTTCTTCAGTTTGCAACTAGTTTTGTGAATGGAGCAGCGACGACCAGTTTTTTTGAGAGGGCATCATTTCAAGTCATATTGCTTGTTACCCTGGCAGTTCCGACAGTTTCTCTTTATGTTGCAAATGAAGTGCGGAAATTACAAAAGGAAGAGTTTATAGATGCTGCTCGTATATTAGGAGGAAGTAGACGGCATATTGTTGTGAAACATGTGTTTCCGCATTTATATATGACGTTTGTACTTGTATTGATGCAGCAGTTTATTCAAACGCTTGTTATCTTTCTTCACTTAGGATTGCTTGGAGTGTTTTTTGGGGGGACAGTGAGTTTTGGGGGAACTGAGATAGATTCTTACACACATGAGTGGTCCGGTTTAATTGGTGTATATTTTCGTTCTCTAACAGTGCATCCATGGATTCCACTCGTGCCAATTACTTTTTTTGGACTCACTATTTTCTCAGGAAATATGATTGTAAGAAGTATAGAGGATGCGATAGCAAAAGTGAGGTTAGGAGAAATGAAAAAAGACAAGGAAGTAGAAGAAGTGCAGTCTATCTCGCTTCCTAAAGAAGAGTTATTTACATTTAAACATACGATGTAAAGAGCCTATGAAACTGTTATTACATGTTAATCGTTCGTTCTTATACAAACATTGTATTAAGTGATAGAAAATGCAAAAGAAGCAAGCATTTTGTATAATGCTTGCTTCTTCTTTTATTTCGTAGAAACTTCACCTTCTGTTTGGGTTTGTGGGATAAAGTATCCGACAATACCTCCGATGATTGCCGGGATGATCCAACCAATTCCTAGTTTATAAAAAGGAATTGTGCTTACGATAGATGTAATGGCATGCGGCATCATTCCCACATTATCAAGCGCATGAATACAGCTAATGATGAATGCAGCGATCATTGCACCGATGTATACAGATGGTTTACGCTTCGTATATTTATCAATAAATGATACAAAAATTAAAATAATTGTAATTGGATAAAGAATAATTAACACAGGCAGTGTAATTTTGATTAATAAGCTTAGTCCTAGATTTGAAATGATAAAGCTAAAGATACAAACATATAATACAAGCTTTTTATAAGAAACATTTGTTAATACATTTGCGAAATAGTTGGCAAATGCACTCACTACACCAATAGCAGTCGTTAAGCAAGCAAATATAATTGCAATACTTAGCAAAACATTACCGCTTGTCCCAAATAATTGGTACATAACAGTTGCTAATAGCTGACCGCCATTTTCAAATTGACCAAGGTTTCCGTTCGATGCTCCGATATAGCCAAGTAAGAAATAAACAATCGTTAAAAAGAAAGCAGCGATACTTCCGCAAATAATTGTGTATTTTGCGATAGAAGCTTTTTCCGTTACACCGTTTTGACGAATCGCATTTACGACAATTGTTGACAAAACGAGAGCACCAATCGCATCTAATGTTAAAAAGCCTTCTAAAAAACCTTTGAAAAATGGAATATCTTTATAATCGCCGACAGGATTTGCAAATGAACCTGTTGGTGAAAGGATTGCCTTCGTTGCCATAACTGCAATAATTCCAAGTAAAATTGGTGTTAATATTTTTCCAATATGATCAACTAATTTAGATGGGTTTAATGATAAGAAGTAAACAACCGTAAAGAAAATAAAGCTAAATAGTAACATGGAGTACCATTGATCATTAAAAAGTGGTGCGATTCCAATTTCATAAGAAACAGATCCAGTTCGTGGAATAACAAATAGTGGGCCGATGGAAAGATAGATAATGATAGCTAGTACTGCTGCGAATTTTGGATGAACACGGCTCGCTAAATTTTTAAAATTGCCACCTGCAAGGGCGACAGCCACGATTGCTAATAATGATAAACCTACATCTGTAATGATAAATCCTGAAATAGAAACCCACATGTTTTCTCCTGAAGAAAGCCCAAGAAGGGGCGGGAAAATCATATTACCAGCGCCGAAAAAAACTGCAAATAGCAATAAGCTAATGGAGAGAATTTGCGATGGCTTTAAAGTTGTACGCATATATAGAAAATCCTCCTAGATATATTTTTGTCGAAAATTCAAATAATTTGTCGAGTAACTGTATTAATTTTAATCGTCTGATGACTAGAAAGCAACAGGGAATTTTAAATAATTTTAAAAATAATGCGTTAAGTTGAATAATTATACTTTTGTATTTTATGAAAAATTTGGGTTGCAAAAGGAGTTAAGGAAGGAGAAAAGCAGTTTGAAAGAAGTGTGTTATGGAGAGTAGAGAAAGGAGAGAGTCTTTAGTAGTAAAAAACAAGCACATACCGTTTCGATATGTGCTTGTGAAATAGTTAAAAATATATTTTCCTATCGCGTTCTTCTTTTAAAATTTCAACAGCTTCGCGGAAACGTTGGGAATGAACGATTTCACGCTCGCGTAAAAAGCGTAAACTATCATTTATATCTGGATCGTCTGATAGATCGATTAGCCACTGATAAGTTGCTCTTGCTTTCTCTTCCGCAGCAATGTCTTCATATAAGTCTGCAATTGGATCTCCTTTTGCTTGTATGTATGTGGCTGTAAATGGAACGCCGCCTGCATTGTGATAAAATAGCGCACTATCGTGATTGGCGTAATGAGCATCTAGTCCAGCTGCTTTCATTTGCTCAGGTGTTGCATCTTTTGTTAATTTGTACACCATTGTGGCAATCATTTCAAGATGTGCAAATTCTTCTGTACCGATATCTGTTAATAAACCAACTACTTTATCAGGAATGGTGTAGCGTTGATTTAAATAGCGGAGTGCGGCAGCTAATTCGCCGTCTGCACCACCATACTGCTCAATTAATAATTTTGCAAGGGCCGGATTACAAGTACTTACTTTAACAGGATACTGCAATTTTTTTTCATATATCCACATATTTTATCTCCTTTATATTTGCCATGGCCAAGGACCTTTGCTCCATTCCCACGGCGCATTAGAATAGCTATTTCCAAATTGTTGAAGCGGACCATACTTTTCCTCAATTTTTTGCTTTTGCAATCTTCTTTTATAGGAAAAATCATTAAATTGATTAATAGCTGCGATATCGTCTGGATGGGTATCTAAATAAAGAGTGAGTTCGACTAATACAAAATCGAGTTCTTGCAGTTCTTCCAGCCACTTATAATATTCATCTGGCAATGTTTGAGCCACGGATTCCCTCACCTTCCTTTCTTATAGGGATTTTCATAAAAATCATAGAAAGCAGGCCATAAAGTGCCCTTCCTTAACGCTTCGTTAGGTGGGAATTGAGGCAAGTTTGGTGGTTGGAATCCCATAAATAAATGTGGAGGAGTTGAATAATATCTCTTTCCAATCGGCGGACAAGGATCGTTTGGACCACGGTAAGGTGTGTAAGATTTCATAAATTTGTCCATAATATAAACCTCCTTTACAAGTGAAACATTCATCACTACGTATTGTATTCAGACATAATTGTCATTTATGACTCATATAGAAAAACTAGTAGGGTCAAGGGGGAAATGTAAGTGGAGACGATTACAAATTGCATTGTATTAGAAGTGAGAAATTTAAAGGATACATTATACTTTTATGAAGGTGTCTTAGGATTTCAGCCGAGTAGACACAGGCCACAATTACATGTACCTGGTGTTTGGTATGATATTGATTCAACAAGAATTTGCTTCATTTTAAATAAGAAAAAGGGCGAGAATTTTAGTAGGGAAATGCCTTCTTCTATAAAATTTAGTTTGCCCCTATGCGACATGGAAAAAGTACGAAAAAAATTAGAATTCTATTGCGTGTCATTTGAAGAATTAGAGAGCTGTAAAACGGAGAAACGGGGGATTGCTGTGCATGATCCTGACCAGTATAAAATTCTAATTGAGTCGAGAGAGTAGCCTGAGACTGTATAAGTATGAAAGGCTCACTATAAGGGGGAGCGATAGGATGAATAGTACGTATGAAGAAAGTGCCTTGTTTGAGCATAAATTTTGGTTGAAGATCCTTGGGGATCATGCCCAGTTTATTTTAGATGCTTTAGCTCCAAATGAAAGAGAAGATATTCAAAAAGCGATGTATTTGGTCCAAACATTTGATAGATTTCTCAGTAATATTCATACAGTAAATTTGCTTGCATTTGCGAAAGATGCACATACAGCAGCAGAGGAAATTAGAACATTTAAGTTAAGTATTATACAAAAGCAATTGGAAGGAAAAATTGCGATTCATTTTACACCAACTTTTCTTAATCATATGGTGAACGAAGTGGAAGAGTATATAACAGTATTAGAGTATTTAATAAAAGGAGAAGTGCCGCCTATTTTCCACGAGTTACATTATCATCTAGCTTGGTTAACGGATGCAGCGGGTCATGCAGGTGCCATTTCAGGTGGGCTAGACCTTGTCGAAAAACGACTTAAAGAGAAAAGTGAGGAATATGAAAAGCATTTTGAACAATTTTACTTAAAAGCTGTGGAAATGACGGGTTACTTACGGACGGAACTACACTCTTTTCCAGCTCTAAAAAGGTTTACAAAAGATGTTTCATTAGAACTGATACTATTTTCACGTTTCCTTAATGAATTAGAGGAATTAGAGTTATCAGATCAAATATTAAGCTTAGTATCTGGAAGAATAGCAGATCATATGGCAAGGGAAGAGTGTTATTACTTATTGAAGTTAGCTCAAGCTTCTGGATTAGAGATGCCAAAGTGTAATCCGCTCTGAGAGTAGCTGAAAAGTCACAATTATGTGGCTTTTTGTTTGTTCATGTCTTCTTTTTGCTGCTTTATTTGTTCGATACTAGCATTTAATGTTTCCATAATGTTGATGATGTTGGTAGTAGGAGATATAAGTTCATTTTTTTCTTGTTGTTCAATTTTTTCTTCGATGAGATTACTAAGAGCTTCTCTATATTCATCCGTATACTCTTCAGGTTTGAATGGGTGTGTAAGATGATGAATTAAATTCATCGCAGTCGTTAATTCTTGTTTTTGTATAGGATGATCTTCATTACTTGGAAGATTAGGAGTATGTTTTATATTGCGAATTTCATTTGGATAATGGATCGTTTGTAAAATAAGCCCATCTTGAAAATTGCGGATAATGGCTAAATGTTGTTTTTTACGGATAGAAATATGAATAAGTCCAAGTTTATTTGTTCGTTCTAGTGATTCTTTTAATAATAAATATGTCTTTTCGTTGCCGGGAGTAGGGCCTATAAAATAGGAGCGTTCGAAAAGAATGGAATCTATCTCATCATTTTGAACAAAGGAAAAAATGCGAATTACCCGTGGTTCATATGCTTTTTGTAATTCAGCTAATTCTTTATCCTCGATCAAAATATATTTATGTGGTGCATATTCATAAGCCTTTACAACCTCTTCATTATTTACTTCGTGATCCGTGCAATCAGGAGCAACTCTTTTATATTTAATCGGTGTTAGACATTCCCTATGAAGACTTAGAAATTTAATATCTTTTTCCTCTACGGCGCTATATAGCTTAATTCCGACGTTTAATAGTCCAAGTGAAAGAGTGCCCTTCCATACTGTATGCATACGAATAGTCCCCCTTTATATGAAAAGAAGATGAATAGGTATATTATGAGGTATTAACCAAACTTGTATACATCCTTTTATTTTTTATGTTTTAGGAGAAGCTAAACAGACATTGAAAAAGGAGGATTCATACATGCAATTAGCTACGCATGAATTACGTGATTTAAGTGAACTGATAGCTGGGGACTACAACACGATTAATACGATGTCTACATATATACAACAAGCACAGGATCCTGAATTGAAACAAATGTTACAGAAGCATCTGCCTTTTCATGTACAAGCTTATAACTTGAAGGTGGAGTTTGTACAAAAGGAATCTCCTCCTAATATTTCAAAGTTCCAGCCATCTAAATTAAATCCAGTGTTACCTTCGTATACAAAGGCTCCTTCACAAGAGTACTTGCCAGTTACGCCAAGCGTAGCTGCAAAGCCCCCTAATGATCGGTCCATTGCACTTGGGTATTTACTAAATCAAAAATCTTCTGCATTTAATTGTGCAGGTTCTTTATTAGAGATTGCGAATCCAGAGCTAAGGATGCTTTTAGAAAATACGTTTTTAAATAGTAGTCACCATGCGTATGACATTTGGCAGTATATGGTGAAGAAAGGGTATTATCAGTTATCGCCAGCACCAGGTTCTGAAATACAAGCTATAGCAAGTATGTATCAGTCTATTAATGAAGGATAACCAAAAAAGATTGACAAGTTCTATCAAATATTTTAAGGTGATTTTATAAGATTGCGTATATAAAGGGGAGTAACTTGTCACAATAAAGTCGTCATTACGGGGAGAAACCCTCGGCTTTATTGGCAACATTTTTGTTGTTAGTGAGACCTTTACCGGCAATGGTAAAGGCCCCTTATTGTCTTTTTTAGGACCTTTACTATATTTGGTAAAGGTCCTTTTTGTATGCAGAAAAGGAGAGGTGAAAAGTGAAAAAGTTTATAAACCGATTTCGATTTATGCTTCATTTTCGTCGATTTGGTCCATTTCTATATGACTTTTTTACATCAAAAGAAGTCGCTATGCAAAAGAAAATACTATCCATTGTATTTTTAATCGGGTATGTCGTATTTCCATTTGATATTATCCCTGATTTTTTGCTATTCTTTGGGGGATTAGATGATATTGCTGTTGTCTTATTTATTTTGCAGCGAATTGTGAAAATGGCGCCGAAGCACTTACAAGAAAAATATAATTTAAATAAAGGATAGGAGTTAATAAATGGAGCAGTTTATTTTAGATGTAATTGACTATTTAAAGCAGTTTTCTTATTTTGGTGTAATTCTAGCATTAACATTCGAGTTTATTCCAGCAGAAATCGTTTTACCCCTTGTTGGGTATTGGGTATATGAGGGAGATATGAACTTTTGGCTTGCGGTATTAGCTGGAACAATCGGAGGGACGACGGGGCCATTAACCTTATATGCACTCGGTTATTATGGTGGTCGTCCGTTATTAATGAAATATGGAAAATACTTTTTTATAAAGGAAGAGCAAATTAAAAAATCAGATCATTTCTTTGAAAAATATGGACCAGCTGTGGCGTTTCTTGGCCGATTTATTCCAGGGGTTCGTACGCTTATTTCCATTCCATGTGGAATCGCAAAAATGAATATTTGGCAGTTTAGCATATACACATTTGTGGCGATGTTGCCTCTTACGACGTTATATGTATATATAGGATTGAAATTAGGCCCTCATTGGAAAAAGGCAGGTGCAATTGTCGAACAATATACATTACCAATATTAGGAGTTGTTTGCCTCATTGTAATAGGAATATTCATTTTCAAGTTTGTGAAAAAGAAAAATAAAGTGGAGTCAATGTAAAAAACACCTATAGAGGTGTTTTTTTACGTTGGAAAAGCAATGTGAACAGGAATTACGAAAGATATTGAGATAAGTTATAAAGATGTTGTGGAACTTTACATGAAACTGACTGTACATTTACAAAGCTTTAATATTTTTTATCGTTCATTTAAACGTGGTTAATATGTGTTAGTTACAATGTTCCTTGTACAGCATTAAACATACAAGGGGGATTTACGTGAGCAGGAACGTGTTTCAGAAGGTAAAAGGTCTTATAGGATTATTAGCAGTTTTTGTTTTAGCGTTTGTATCGTTTCCGTGGAATACTTCTGTACAAGCAGAAGAGAAGCCGCAAGAGAAAAAACCGGAGGAGAAAAAACTTGTCTTTCCGGTTGTAAGTGACATACATATTAAAAATAGCGGAACAGATGATACGTTTCGCTGGAAAAGAGCGATTGAACAGTTTAATACACTTGCGCCAAAACAAGACGCATTTGTTATCGTTGGTGATTTTACAGATTCAGGTTCTACGCAGCAATATGATCGTTTTATGCAAGTTTATAATCAGTATGCCAATAAAGATGCAGTGAGAATGAATTCACTTGGAAACCATGATTACTGGAATGGTTTATCGGTAGAGGGTGCACAAAAACGCTTTTTAGAAAAGACTGGTATGGAATCTATTTATTATCATAAAGTAGTGAAAGGATATCACTTCCTTGTTATGTCACCAGAAGATGGAACGACACATGGATATTATTCTGATAAACAAATTAATTGGTTGAAGGAAGAAATTGCAAAAGCAAAAGCTGATGATCCAGAAAAGCCAATTTTCGTGTTCTTGCACCAGCACATTAAAGAAACTGTGTATGGAAGTCATGAGTGGGGAACAAAGGATAGTGCAAAAATTAATGAAATATTGAAAGATTACCCACAAGCAATTACTTTCTCTGGTCATTCTCATTACCCATTAGATGATCCAAGATCGATTCATCAAAAAGACTTTACATCTGTTGGCACATCTTCTGTAAGTTATATGGAAGTAGAGGGCGGCAAAGTACAAGGTAATATTCCACCAGGAGCGAGGGAATTAAGCCAAGGTTTATTAGTAGAAGTGGATGATAAAGAAGTAACGATTAACCGTCGTGATTTCCATACAAATTCTTGGACAGGTGAACCGTGGAAAGTGCAGTTGCCAGCAAAAAAAGAATCTTTTGAGCATGTAGAGAATCGTGATAAAGAAAAACCGTCCTTTGACCAAAGTGCAAAATTAACAGTATCAAATGTGACGGAAAGTTCAGTAACAGCGACATTTCCACAAGCAGTGGACAACCTACTTGTTCATTCTTATCGTTTACAAGCAAGAGATAAAGAAACAGGAGAAATCAAAAATAAGCTATTAGCCTTCTCCGAGTTTTATCGTGATCCGGTGCCGAAAGAACTTACGTTTACATTGGCGGGACTAGATAGTGGAAAAACATATACGCTAGAAGCAGTGGCTATCGACTCATTTGGTAGCGAAAGTGAACAACCATTACAAGCTGAAGTAACAACGAAAAAAGAAGTTATTGATCCAAATGTGAAAGTTCCAAAAGCGGACGTATTTGATGTAAACTTTTTAGATGGTACATTTAAGGATCATTCACCATTTGAAGCAAATGGGAATGTGAAAGGAAATGTACCGATTGAATATGATAAAACGTTGAAAAAACATGTGATGAAATTAAATGGTGCAGCAAATACATTTGGTTATATTCCATTTTCAGCAGAGCAAAAAACGAAGGTAGAAAACACATTTACTTTAGAAACTGTGTTTTCGATGAATGAAATTCGTGGTCAAGGTATTTTACAAAATACAGAGAGTGGTGGAATTGGATTTGAATCTACTGGAAATGGATATGTAGAATTATGGGCTCATATTGGTGGTAGCTATAAACGTGTAGGTACACAATTAGAAGCAAATAAAACATATCATCTAACAGGAATTTATAACGGAAACGAAGTAGCGATTTATGTAGATGGTAAAAAAGTAAATAGTCAGCCAGCAACAGGTAAAGTGTATCATCCAAATGTACCGTTTGCGATTGGTGCCGATCCAACAAGCAATGGTAATGGCGGTATTCCATTGAACGGACAAGTTGTGCTTGCGAAATTGTATAGTAAAGCGTTAACTTCATCTGAAGTATTAGCGGCATATAATGAATTTACAAATCGTACGAAATTAGAAGAGCTAAATGTTTTATATGAAGAGATGGGCAAAGCAAAAGAAACATTAGCGGGTTCTTATGAGTTTGGTGACAAACCAGGTCAATACTCGCAAGCTGCTTTTAAAGAATTACAAACAAGTTATAATGAGGCAAAAGCAATCTTTGAAAATATGGTGACTACAGGAGAGCAAGCAGTTCAAACATACAATGGTTTAAAAACTGCGCATCAAACATTTTTACAATCAAAAGTAACAGAGCAAGAAACACCGAAAGAAAAACTACAAAAGGCTATAGATGTAGCAAAAGCATTATTAGAGCAAGTACAAGTTGGGCAAGAGCCAGGGCAATATCCAGAAGGACCAGTAAAAGCGCTGGAGAAAAAAATCACAGTAGCAGAATCTGTAATGAAAGATCAAGCAGTAAAAGATCAATATGTAGAAACAATGCAGCGTACATTGGAATATGCAGTGCAACTTGTAGAAAAGAGCGTAAATAAATAAACAAAAAAGAAGCTTGTCATGGCAAGCTTCTTTTTTGTTATACTAAAAGTAGAAAGACAGGATAAGGGAGCGAATAATTTGGAAGAGAAAAAGCTAAAAAGAATTCTTGAATATGTATGGATTGCAGTTGTGCTCCTTGTTGGATATTATTTTTTGAAAGACAAAAGCATATGGATTCTGTTTTTAATGACTTTTTTATTAGCAGGACTAGGAACGCTGTTTATTAACTTTTTCTTTGATAGCGTGTCTGCATGGAAAAAGAAAAAGAAAGAAACAAAATGATAAAGGAGAATGGATATGTGAACATGGAAGCCTGTGTATCAATTGGTGGTCATAATGATTGTAATTACGATTGATATTGTAAATGATTCGTCACCAATAGGAGACTGGGATTGGTTTACAGCTTGCATCGGCATATTTTTCATTCTACAAACGTTAATGAACAAACAAACTCGAACGTAAAACAGCTCGCCAATATGGCGAGCTGTTTTTTTATGCTTCTTTTTGTTCATTATTATTCTTTTCAGTCAGTAAGTTGCTGTTGCGTCTAGAGTAGAAGAAATATACACATAGTCCAATGACAAGCCAAACGGCAAAACTTTTCCACGTTGTTGCAGAAAGGTTCATCATTAAATAGAGACAACAACAAATTGCAACGATTGGTAATATAGGTACAAATGGTGCACGGAAGCCTCTTTTTAAATTTGGATGTGTTTTGCGTAAAATAAGTACAGCGCAGCAAACAAATACAAAGGCTGTTAATGTACCGATATTCACTAAATTTGCAAGTAGATGTAAATCTAGTAATCCTGCTAATAAAGCTGCTGCGATTCCAGTAATCCATGTGTTTAATAAAGGGATTTTTACCCTTTGATTGACTCGAGATAACGCTTTTGGAAGTAGACCGTCACGGCTCATTGCATAAGAAACGCGAACTTGTCCATACATAACAACTAAAAGAACAGTCGTCATTCCTGTCATTGCTCCGACGGCTAATAAGCCAGCAATTGTATCTTCACCAACGAAATGAAGCGCAAAAGCAACTGGGTCAGAAACATCTAGTTGTGTGTAAGGTACCATTCCTGTTAACACAAAGGATACAATCATATAGAGTACTGTACAAATGAGAAGGGAGCCGATGATTCCAATCGGTAAATCGCGCTGTGGTTTTTTCGTTTCCTCCGCGGCTGTTGCGATAGCATCAAATCCTAAGAAAGCAAAGAATACAGTTGCTGCACCTGTAATGATTCCATCATATCCAAATGGTAAAAATGGTGTCCAGTTTTCAGGCTTAACATACTTTGCACCCGCTACGATAAAGGCAATAATTACTGCCAATTTAATTAATACCATAATGTTATTAATGCGAGCACTTTCGCGTACACCGAAACTAAGAAGCAGTGTAATTAAAAGTAGAATACATACAGCTGGTAAATCAATTATTCCGCCTTTTCCCACTCCGGGGGCCGAGGCAATAACGGCGGGCAGATGAATATTAAACCCGGAAAGTAAGGATTGTAAATAACCGGACCATCCTACGGCTACTGCTGCAACAGCTAGTAAGTATTCTAGCATTAAGCACCAGCCAACGATAAAAGCAACGACTTCTCCAACTGTCATATATGCATAGGTGTAAACGCTTCCTGACATAGGGATAGAAGAAGCAAATTCTGCGTAACAAAAGGCAACGCATGCACAAGTAAACGCAGCAATAAGAAAAGATAACATAATACCAGGGCCAGAATGCTTGGCGGCAACGATTCCTGTTAAAACAAAAATGCCTGTCCCAATTACAGCGCCGATCCCTAAAAAAGTTAAATCTAATGCGGTTAATGTTCTTTGTAATTGCCGTGGTGATTCAGTAGTAAGTGGTTTCTTTCGTAATAATGATTTCACTTGGACTCTCCCCTCATTCTTCAATCTTCACAACTGCGAATATAATATGAGCCCACTGTAAAATAGTCTATAAGTGAATAGAGGTACAGTTGTGTGCTTGTATCCCGCTTTAACGGGCAGTAGTAATACTCCCATCTCAAAATTCTGCGAAAGCATTGTCCAGCTCTAGCGGCTAGAATCTCCGGTCGTTTCGCCCCCTCGGACGAGGCAAAAAGCGCCTCTCTGTCGGGTGCTCCAACGTCCTGCGATTCTGAGCGAGCCGCTTCCGCTTTTCTAAAGAAGTTAGGCGGGAGATAAACTGCCCGTTAAAGCCCGATTGGTGAAGGCTAATAATCAGTGGGGGATGGAGAAAACCCCCACTGATTAAAGTTTCACTTTATAAAAAATATAGAATTGCTGTAGTCATTTTAATATAATTCAGAATATTTTGTCAAATAAAAAATATAACAAATAAAATCTTAAATGTAAGGGAAAACTACCATCAGAAATAGATGTATTTTATAAAGTAGGAGAAGATACTATGTTGTTTTATTTTGAACTTGTCGTTATTTTACTTTGTACGAAATTAGCCGGTGATATTAGTGTAAGGCTCGGTCAGCCATCGGTATTAGGTAAATTAATTGTTGGAATTATTATTGGACCGGCTGTCTTTGGAATTATTAATAGCTCTGAACTTATTGATGAACTGAGTGAGATTGGTGTTTTATTACTTATGTTTATGGCAGGGTTAGAAACTGATTTAGAAGAATTAAACCGTAATTTAAAATCTTCATTCGCGGTAGCGATGGGAGGTATCATTTTTCCTTTTCTCGGTGGGTATTTGGCTGGACTCGCATTTGGGATGTTACAATCACATGCCATTTTCCTAGGATTATTGCTTTGTGCGACTTCTGTAAGTATATCTGTTCAAACATTGCGAGACTTGGGGAAAATGAACACAAGAGAAAGTACAACGATTCTAGGAGCTGCTGTATTCGATGATGTTATTGTTGTTATTTTATTAGCCTTTGTAATGAGTTTTTTAGGCACACAAGACGTGAGCATTACACTTGTCATCGCTAAGAAAATCATCTTTTTCGTAAGTATTGTTTTCATTAGCTGGAAAGTTGTTCCGTGGATTATGAAAATGTTGGTGCCGCTCCGTGTGTCAGAGGCGTTAATTAGTGCAGCACTTATTATTTGTTTTTCATTTGCTTACTATAGTGAACAAATGGGGATTGCTGGTATCATTGGTGCATTTGCTGCAGGGATTGCGATTTCACAAACAACATATAAACACGAAGTAGAACATAAAACAGAGCCGATTGCCTATGCGATTTTTGTACCAATCTTTTTTGTTAGTATCGGGATGGAGATTACATTTCAAGGTATTGGAAACCAAATTTGGTTTATCATTATAATGACGATCATTGCAATTCTTACGAAATTAGTGGGATCTGGATTAGGCGCAAGGTTAACAGGATTTAATTTGAAATCCTCCATTAGTATTGGAGCTGGGATGGTATCGCGTGGAGAAGTAGCACTTATTATTGCAGCAAATGGACTCACAGCGAATTTATTGGCGAAAGAAGATTTCACAGCAATTGTAATTGTTGTTATCCTTACAACGATTATTACCCCGCCATTATTGAAGAAGTATTTTGTATAAAGATAAAGAGTTATACTTGCTGAATAGTAGAACCTTAAGAAGAGCGAAATTTTTACTGGTCTATTTTTGGTAATTTTTATTTGGGTTCAATGTATATACGTCATGCATTCAAACGCTATATATACAGGTTTCATTGTACATTTTATTACACATTATCTATGAAATAGGTAATGTTTTTTTTGTTTCTCTAAAAAAAGAATTGACGAATAAAAAGAAACAATGTATTGTTTTGTCTTGTGAAAAAAAGTTTTATATAACAAAACAAAAGGAGAGTTCAGAATGAATCAATATATTGGTAATTTAATTATTCGTATCGTGTTAGGAGTTACGTTCTTTGCACATGGTTTAGCAAAGTTTCAATCAGGTATTGATAACGTAGCAGGTTGGTTTACAAGCATTGGCTTACCAGGCGGTCTTGCATATGGGGTTGCAACATTTGAATTAGTTGGTGGTCTATTATTAATCATTGGTTTAGGTGTTAGATATGTAGGATTATTATTTGCTCTTATCTTAGTTGGTGCAATTGTAAAGGTAAATGGAGCAGCTGGTTTATTAGGAGATGGAAAGAATCCTGGATATGAATTAGATCTAGCATTATTAGCAATGGGAGCTTATTTATTTGTTACAAAGGCAGAAGGGTATGTAGATCGTTTCCTAAAGGAAAAAGTAATGAAAACAAAATAATGATTATACAAAGTACTGTTCTTTTCGTAAGAAGATTTACGAAAAAGACGGTGCTTTTTATTTATTTTTTTAAAAGTATTGACTTAGTATTTAGTTGTAACTATAATGATTACAACGGAGTATTAAGCGTGAAGTATAAGGTTGATAAAGAAGGTATATTTTTTTAAATCCAGTTGTAACTATAAAAGTTACAACTGGATTAATCATAACAAGTGAGGAAATATAAAAAGATAATATAAGTATAAACCTATATAAATAAACGGAGGAAAGCACATGTCAAAATTACATTTAGAAGTCTTTACAGGATCTGAACAAGCATTTCAAGTTACATCAACAATTATTTATGGAGAGCAAGATGCAATCCTTGTGGATGCACAATTCTTATTAAGTGACGCACACCGTTTAACAGCTCAAATTATTGAAACAGGAAAGAACTTAACTCATATTTATATTACACATTTTCATCCAGACCATTATTTTGGATTGAATGTATTACATGAAGCATTCCCGGAGGCAAAAATTGTAGCATTACGAAACACTGTAGAAGATATTCGCAATACATTTGAAAAGAAAGTGGAACAATGGAAACCATCTATTGGACATAATGTGCCTCATCAACCGATTATTCCAGAGGAGTTAAAGGAAGATAAGTTAATTTTAGAGGGGAACGAATTAATCATTAAAGGTGGTTTACAAGGTGACACACCTAATAACAGTTATGTATGGATTCCATCATTAAAAGCTATTATTACAGGAGATATTGTTTATAACAATACATTCGCATGGACGTTAGAAACAGATGCAGAAGCTCGTAATAAATGGTTAGAAACATTACAAGAAATTGAAAACCTACATCCAGAAATTGTTGTAGCTGGTCATCGTGATTATGATACACCAAATACAATAGAGGCGATTGAACATACTCGTAAATATTTAGTGGTATTCGATGAAGTTCTTGCGGAAAATCCTTCAAGTGAAGAAATTCAAACTGCGATGAAGGAACGATTCCCGCATGTTAAAGCATTAGAAATCGGACTGGTTTTAGCAGCAAATGCGTTTGGAGGAAAAGAATAATGGTACAAAAAACAAACTTAGAAATTATTCGAAGCACATATGAAGGACCATCTTCTTCAAATGCAAAACATTTAGCGGAAGCTCTTTCTGAAAAAGTAGAATGGACAGAGGCAGCTGGTTTCCCGTATGGCGGAACGTATATTGGTGTAGATGCAGTAATGGAAAATGTATTTAGTCGTTTAGGATCGGACTGGAATGATTATAAAGCGAGTGTAAATACGTACCATGAAGTAAAAGGAAAAGACGTTATTATTGCTGAAGGTGTGTATTCAGGAGTTTATAAAGAAACAGGAAAAGCATTTGAAGCAGAGTTCGTTCACGTATGGCAACTTGAGAATAGAAAAATCGTAAAGTTTAAGCAATATGTAGACAGTCATATTGTTCGTGAAGCGATGAAGGCTTAGAGTAGAATAGACAAACAAATGGAATCGACTGTTTGCAGGCGATTCCATTTGTTTATGTAACAATTAGAGGAGATATCAAAATACATAATATGAAAAAATGGATAATAGGGACGATTACGACTATCGTAATTGTAATGGGTGTTATATTTGGCGCTTATAAATTTCTTGAGTATGTCGAAGCAGAGGATAAACGTTTAAAGGAGCAGAAAGTAATTGCTCAAAAGGAAAAGAAGGTAGTGGAAGAAACGCCACAAGTTAGTGAAGATGAAATCATATCTACTATGCATAAGATGGTGCATCAAAAGGTAAAATCCTCTGAGAAATGGGGATTTATTGAAATGACACAAAAGGAAATTCGTAATGCAAAGAAAGCTGTAGAGAGCAGTAAAAATTTTAATTATAAATCAAAATTACTTTCCATTTTAGAACGATGGGAAAGAGGGGATTTTTCGCAAACAGTTGAGGAACATAACTTTTTGTGGAAAATTCAAGGTGGTGATACTGGAAAGGCAACAGAACGTTTATCGTCAGCAGAAGAAAAAAATTATGTGAAAGAGATGAAAGGTAAATAAAACCATCGTCATTGTTGCGAAAACAGTATCGGTGTATTTATTAAAGCACCATCATTAGAAATAATGATGGTGCTTATTTGTTAGGAATGCCTTCGTATTAAAGTACTACTTGGCTGATGGACAATGGTTTTGAAGTGAGAAAATAAATAACAGCCAGTCACAACAATCATAGTTCCAAAAATTTGTACCCAAGTTAGCTCTTCTCCTAAGAAAAGAAACGCTAAAATTGCAGTGAAAATTGGGTTGAAATTTAGAAAAATTCCTGATGTAGTGGCACCTAGTTTTTGAACACCAATATTCCAAAATACCATACAGACTACAGTTGAAATTAAGCCTGTATATAGTAGTGAAGTGACAAATGAAGCATTGATATGAGAGATAGTAAAGGTTGGTATGTTAAATGGGAGTAATATAATGACACCAAAGATACCGGAATATAAAGTTGCCATCATCGGTGTAGTTGTTTTTGTTGCCCATTTACTACAAACTGAATAGATACCCCAAATACAGACTGCAGCAATCATCCATAAATCTCCGCTATTAAAATGTAATGAAAATAAAAGTGCGATATTTCCTTTTGAAAGGACGAGAATAACACCGAAAAAAGAGAGAATCATAGAAAGAATTTGAAGCATATTTATTTTTTCTTTTAAGAATAAAGACGAAAATAATGCAATTGAAATCGCATTTAATGTGGAAATGAGTCCAACGTTCGTTGCTGATGTTTGCTCTAACGCTAAGAATTGAAAAATGTTAAAGAGAACAACACCAGTAATTCCCATAAGTAATAAGGGAAGAATGGCAGCACGAGGCGGAAGAAGTTTCTTTTCTTTAAACCAAACAATTGGTAATAAGCAAAGGACGGCAATAATCCACCTTAAGCTTGTGAGTGTCATCGGAGAAGCATGATCGACAAGTGATTTTCCAACGACAAAATTGCCTCCCCATAATAAGCTTGTTAGTAATAATAAAAAGACATAAAAATAAGGCATAGTTTGGAACTCCTTTTATTAGTATTACAAATTAAAAAACTGACAAAAACCCTTTCTTTTTAGGTGGGAGAGAGAATCTGGCCATGCATAGAAGCGGTCAGAGCCTCTTTTAGCCCCATGCCAAGTAAAAACAAAAAGAGAAAACGAGTGCAGATCCTTTTTTGTTTTTCATAGCAGTGACTTATATGGTGAAAATCTAAAAAGGATTTATATCATGTGAATTGTAAATAATTTTAGCATTTTTCTTGTTTATCTAATACATTGTTTTGTATAATTGATAAAATTCAAAATAATATTCTACAAATAATTATAATAACGAAATTTTATTCGAATTAATTGAGTTTATTATGTGTTTTTTCGAAGAATCGTCGGTAAAGAAAAGGGGGATTTTTATGGAGTCATCTGTTATTAAAGTGTTAGATGATTTGGACGTACAAATTTTAGATATTTTACAAAAAGAGTCACAAGTAAGTAATGCCGAACTTGCACGTCGCGTTAATTTGTCACCAGCTGCTATGCATGCTCGAATAAAAAGGCTGGACGGTGAAGGATTTATTGATAAGCAAGTTGCAATCTTAAATCAAGAAAAACTTGGATTTGATTTATTATGTTTTATTTTTATGAGTACAAATATTCATCAATCTGAAAAACTTGAAGTATTGGAAAGAGAATTAGAATCTATGCCTGAAGTATTAGAATGTCATTGTTTGACAGGCGAATATGATTATTTATTGAAGGTCGCAAACAGAGATCGTAAAGAGCTGGAACATTTTATTAGGAAGTTAAATAAGCTCGGGATTACACGAATACAAACGAGCTTGGCACTACGTGAGATTAAATATTCTACAGTATTACCAATAAGAGATTCGAAAACAAGTACTGAATGAGAGTATATAAATTGAAAAAACATTCTTTTTTATAGGTGAGAGAGGATCCGGCCATGCATAGAAACGGTCAGGTCCTTTTTTGGCCCTATGCTATGTGAAACAAAGGGAGAAAATGAGAAGAGGTCTCCTTTTGTTTTCGAAGCAGCAACTCGTATGCTGAAAAAACATTCTTTTTTATAGGTGAGAAAGGGTTCAGCCGTTTATAGAAGCGGTCAGTGCCTTTTTAGCTCCATGCCATGTGAAAACAAAGAGAAGAAACGAGTGCAGGTCTCTTTTTGTTTTCATAGCATCGATGTATATATGACTTATTTTTTAGAGAAGAGTATATCTAAAATTTAGAATAATAATTGACTCGCTTGTGGAGTGGGTGTATTATTATATAAATTTATGAATTAATATTCATTTTAATCTATGAATATTTAATGTGAGGAGATACATGATGCAAATTTCAAGTGCAATTACAAGTGATGTGAAAGATATATATAATTTAATCGAAGGATACGCAAAAGAAGGAGTAGTTCTTCCGCGTTCCCTTTTATCTCTTTATCAGTACTTACAATGTTTGTATGTTGTAAAAGAGGAAGAGAAAATTTTAGGAGTTGCGGGATTACATGTTCTAGGAGAAGATCTGGCAGAAATACGCTCATTAGTCGTATTGGATACATATGCTGGTCAAGGATTAGGACGTATGTTAGTTAATCATGTAATGAATGAGGCTGCTAAAATAAAGGTAAAAAGAGTTATTTCTTTAACATATCAAACTACATTTTTTAAAAAGTGTGGATTTGATTTAGTTGATAAGGAATTGCTACCTGAAAAAGTGTGGATTGATTGCAGACATTGTTCGAAATTTGATTGTTGTGATGAAGTTGCGATGATTCGGTATGTGGTTTGAAGCTTAGAGGGTATGTGTTGTTTCTATAAATCTCTTACTCTACATTAATGCACAGGAGTATAGTAAAGTATGCCCACCTTCAATATGAAGAGTTGTTCCAGTAACAGAACTGTTTTGAATTAAATATAGTACTCCATCTTTTGCGTGATCTACTCGTTTCACAGGAAGTTTGTTTGCTATGTCTTTATAGAATTCACCGCATGCTTATATCGTAACTTACTTCGTGAAGGTGTATCAATAATACCGGGAGAGGCAATATTTACGAGGATACGAGCAAGTTATAATACTATATATGTTTTTAGTGAATTTATAGTATTATAATCAGAAACATATTAAAATTATTATTGAAATTTAGTAAGTATGTAAATAGTGGGATAAAATTAAGAGCAACTCATCAGAAATGGAAAAAGACAGTTACTTCTTTTTTTAGAAAGACTGTCTTTTTTAGCGTTTGAAAAGTTTCCATAGCTCTCTATTATATTACATACTACTTTTTATTTATAATTCTTAATATAAAATATGAACGCTTTTTGATACTTGCTTTTATTTTTGTTATATGTTCTAGTTGACGGACATATAAACCGATGGTAGAGTTTTTTTTGCAGCAACTAATGAAGTACAAAAATGGCGTTATGCTTATAAAATCATAATAGAAAACAACAGGGTACGCATAGTTAAATTTGTGTATGGGGGAATAGAAATCTTTTTACTCATGACCATCTCAGCTATGTTTTTTTATTTTAAGTATTTGTCGCTATTGAATAGACTGATCATGATAGAGAAAGGGTGAAATGAATGAAGGAATCTTTAAAATTACAATTTCAAAATACACGTTTTACTTTGTTTGTAGCTTTAGCAGTATGGCTAAAAACTTACATAATTACACGTACGAGTTTTGATTTGAAACTTGAATCTTTCATGCAAGAATTGATCTTATTCATTAGTCCATTAGCAGCATCATTACTGTTTGTGGGTCTCGCATTATTCGCAAAAGGAAAGAAACGTAATTATATAGCACTTGGAATTAATTTTATTTTAACAATCGTTCTTGTTGGTAACGTAATGTTCTACGGATTCTACAATGACTTCGTTACTTTACCGGTACTTGGACAAACATCCAACTTTGGACAGTTAGGATCCAGTGTGAAAGAACTATTTAATTATAAAATCATTGTTGCATTTGCTGATATTATTATCTTTTCGGTTCTATTAAAGAGAAAGAAGGAATTTGCAAAAACTGAGCGTGTATCACACCCAGTACGTTTTGTATATTTTGTAGTAACGATTGGTATTTTCTTTGTAAACTTAAATCTTGCAGAAAAAGAGCGTCCGGAGTTATTAACACGTTCTTTTGACCGCGTTATGCTCGTAAAGAACTTAGGTTTATATACTCATCAAGTGTATGATCTTGGCCTGCAAGCGAAATCTAGTTCGCAAAAAGCATTTGCTGATGGTAGCAAATTACAAGAAACAGAAAACTATGTGAAGACAATACAAAGTAAACCAGATCC
>NZ_JAGDQK010000039.1:0-72934 GCF_017498755.1 Bacillus sp. XF8
CAAACCGCGAAACTTATCCGAGAGTATACATCACCACTTGCAAGTATTCCAGGAATCGGCAAGCGTCATGCCCCTCCGCTAAAGGATGGTCGAATAAAACTTACAACAACAATGGACTCGAAATTGAAAACTCTCGTTGATGAGAGTTTAAACATTAGCGTTACAGCTAACATACATGATTTAAGTAAACAGAAATACCCGATTGCGCAAAGTGGACTAGGCGATCGGGTATTTCTTATTGATGAAAGAATTGGTTTAAATGCGGAAGTACGTGTGGTAAATCGTTATGTATTACGTGATTGGCGAGGTAATATTCTAGACATTCAATTAACGTTTGGTAGTCAAGATATCACAAAAAGATATCAAGCTAATTTGAACCATGCTACAAAAACAATTAATGACTTAATGGAAGGTCGAGAAAAACTCCCAATTAATGCTATGACAGCAGAAGTAGCAAACGTAACAAATATGATTCTAGGTGTGACAAGTGAAATTGATATCACCGAAAAAGGATTAATTGCAATAGATAAAAGTAACCCAAACTACGTTGTTGTTTTGAATAGTGCAGGACTGGGTGTAAGTAGCGATGGAGGGACGACGTTTAGAAACGCCATCACTGGTAGGGGGATTGTTGCAGAGCGGATTCTGGCAGGCGAAATAAAAGGTTCTACATTACGTACAGATAGCGGAGCTAATTATGTTCATATAGAAAAACAATTTATTCGCTTAATGGAATCTAACCTAACCAGAATGTATTTCGGATACTACATTAACATAAGTGGGAGACTTCAACCTACAATCCTAATGCATGAAAATATCACTACCGATAAGTTCCAAGAGGGAACATTAGTAATCGCGCAGCAAAATCTTGGGAATGATTATTCAGCCAATTTTGGAGTAGCAAAAGGAGAATCAACAGCAGGTACAACTTACTACCCAAGTAACCTAAGACTCACTTCATCTGGAAATGCTTATTTGATTGGTGATAACTTTACTTCTATTACAGGGAAAAAAGGTGTTGTAGTTGAATCAACAGAGGCAAATTGTTGGTTTGAATCACAAACTTCTATGACTCTTAGGTCTAACGCCGGAAATATCAATCAATATGCGCCTTCTGGTGGTTACTGGGTAGAAGTAGCGAACGGAGTGACTTTCAAGGTTTCAAATCCATCTAATTCATTTTATGTTGAAGCACCTAAAGCTACCTTTAAGTGTCAAGTAAGCACAGATGGAGTTAATGTGGCTGGAGGCTCACCAGATTCAATTGGAACAATCAAGTATATGAACGGATTCAAAGGATGGGGATATTACGGTCATATCGGTTCAAGCGGTTGGGCTAATTTCACCATAACAGTTTAGGAGGATAATATGGCATATCAATATTTAGGTGTCACAGTAACGATTAGTGAAGACGGTTCTGTAAAAGTACCGTTAGATAAATTAGAAGATATCGGCGTTAAACCTGGTGATGTTATTGAGATTTTCTCAGATCATGACCAGGTTTATTTACGTAAAACAGATACATTCTGCGATATGTGTAAGAAGAATGCGCACTTGCATAAATTAGGTGCGTTAAATGTGTGCTCTGATTGTTTGGCTACCTTGCAACAACAGGCATCTCAAGTATCACAAGCTTAGATTAACAACACTAGAACAACAAATAGCGCAGTAAGGAGGCTATTAGATGGACTTCAAAGAATTAGGAACAATGATAGACGAACAGTATCGTAATGATTTGAATAATTATTTAAGGAATATAGTAAACGAATTAACGAATGGAGTATTAACAGTAGCTGATGGTGTAGTTACTGAAAAAAAACTAGCTCCTGCAGCTGTAACAGAAGAAAAGATTGTAGAAGATACAATTAGTTATACAAGGTTAAAACTCGCCAGTGTTACGCTTATCACTGAAGGAACAATTCAGGTAGACTATCAAGCAATGAAAATGATACTTAAACCATATTGCTATGTAATGATTCAAAACCGTGTTCTAAACTTGAATACTACAAAAAACGATATTGAAATAACATTACCAAATTCTGATCAAGTATGCATTGTCATGGTGGATATAAAAGCAACCGGATTTCCTATTTCGATTGAACACTATTCGACTACAAATACAGCAAACAAACGCATTCTATGTTATCTCTATAAAAATAAACTTTTTGGGCCCAACGTCCCATATATCAAAGTTATTAATTCTATAAAAGTAGAGACTAAACAAGTTGCACAAGAACCAACACTAGTTTCTGAGCATTTAAATAATCCTTTTATTAAAACAAGAATCAAATTGATTGGGGATTCTAAAACCGCTGGAGTTTCAGGGACAGGTTATAGTCCAACAGGACCACCTATTGGAACAACAGGATATAATATGAATGTAACTACAGCAGTTTGTTGGGCAAACATGTTACGTGACCATGTATTGAACAAGTATAACAAAGATGTTGATGTAGCAGTTAATGATCCAAATATTACTTATTTATCAGATACACATCAAATTACGGATTACTCTAATAAATTCAACTGGCAAACAAAGTTTATGAATACTTCCACATCTAACGGGATGAAGTTCACTTTTTACGGGGATCATTGTACTATAGTGTATGCAAAAACTACTAATTCTGGAATTGCAGACATTTTAGTAGACGGAAGTTTCTACATTAAACTTGATTGCTATGGTCAATTAACAAATGACAATGAATTGAAGATTGCAGATTTAACACCAGGGATGCACACAATAGAAATTCGAGAAACGAATACTAAAAACGCTCAATCTGGCGCTAATTCTGTGTATATTCAAGGTCTGAAAATACCTAAAACAGTTGATGTAATCAATTACGGTATTAGTGGGAAAAACTCGCAGTATATATATCAAAATAGAACGCAACTAATCGAAAACGACGACGACATCATAATCATGCAGATCGGAACGAATGATAGATGGGCAAATTCAATGTCAGTAACCAAAGGATACCACCGTGAAATCATTAAATATGTACAAGGATTAGGAAAAAAATTGTAATTATGTCTGCTAATGCAGTTTCTATCGAAAATGATAATGATCCAGTTCGTAAATTCAAAATGGATGATGTGGACAGAGCCATTAGGCAAATCGCACAAGAATTTAATATGAAATACATCTCAAATTATAAATGGTTTATGGAATATACCACTAATACAGGAATAACTATTGATTCTTTACTTAAAGACGGTCTGCATCCCAATGATACAGGATACCGAGTAATGTTCGAAAATGTAGCTCAAAATATCGGTTTAACACTATTACGAGATGGTATTAGTTAGACCTAAGCGTGCATAAGCAGGCTTTTTTATTTTGTACAAAATACGGCTTTGATAACAAAAGAGTAGCTACGGCTGCTCTTTTTAATTTGAAAAGGAGGTACACAAGTGAACCAAATTAGTGTATTAATAAAGTCTTTTATAACAACATTCGGAGCCTTTTGCGGCTATTTCTTCGGAGGGTGGGATGCAGTATTGCAGATTCTAGTGACAATGGCAGCTATTGATTACATTACAGGAATGATTGCAGCAGGGTATAACGGAGAATTGAAAAGTAAAGTCGGGTTCAAAGGCATCGCTAAAAAAGTGGTGCTTTTCCTTTTGGTTGGAGTAGCTGCACAGTTGGATGCTGTATTTGGGAGCAATAGCGCTATTCGTGAAGCGACAATCTTTTTTTTCATGGGTAACGAGCTTTTATCAATCTTAGAAAATGCAGGACGCATGGGTATTAAACTACCAGATGCGTTAAGCAACGCAGTTGAAATTTTAGGTGGTAAAAGCAAAAAGACAAGCTCTGAATATGATAATAAAAAAGGAGATGTTGAATAATGGTTAGATATTCATGTCACGGAGGACACAATGAGAAAGTACAAGGAGCTAACTACGGAACACGAAAAGAGCACATAATGGATCGCCAAGTTAAAAATGCAGTTGTAGCTAAATTAAGAGCTTTAGGGCATACAGTGTATGATGATACTGATGAAGTTGGTACAACACAATCTCAAAATTTAAGTAACATCGTTCGTAATTGTAATTCTCATGATGTTGATTTGGTTATCTCATTTCATTTAAACTCATTTAATACATCCGCTAATGGGGTTGAAGTTTTATATTATGATCAGAAAGATCTAGCAGCTAAAATTTCTAGTCAGTTATCACAAGATATCGGTTGGTATAATCGGGGTGCGAAAAAGCGTACAGATTTATATGTATTAAAAAATACAAAAGCACCAGCTATCCTAATTGAACTTGGCTTCATCGATAATGATGCTGATATGGCTAAATGGAACGTTGATAAAATTGCTAATTCAATCGTTTATGCTTTAACTGGAAAAACAGTTGGTGGAAGCTCTGGAGAAGGGAATGTGGGAAAACAAAGAGTTATCTCTGGAGGTTTTTACATTGATTATGCGAACGAGGTAGCTCAAAAGATGGTTGAGACTGGTTGTACCGGCTCTATTGTCGTACAAGCTGACGGTATCGCTTATGTGCGTACAGATTTGCATCCAAACGTCACACTCGATAAACTAACAGCTTGGTTTGACTCTCGTTCTTGGTGGTACAAATACGAACAATAAAAAAGTGCACCTCCAATTGTTAATTGTGTCTAACAATTGGGGTGCACTTTTTTATTTATAGCTTCTATCTACAGCCTTAATAAGCTCCCAATCATTTCTTAATTCTTTTTTCTTTGTGTGTATTTCATTGATACTGTGGTTCAATTCTTTACGTAAATGCTCTAAATCCTCTGTCGCTTTTTTTCCAGCACCATTTTGTGACCAACCGGCTTGTATAAGGTTATAGATATCATTTATTCGTTCTTGATTTTTATTTATATTTGTGATTAACTTGTTTAAACGTTCAAAAGCTTCTTCTATATGTTCTTCGTTAAAGTACATTTGTTTCATTTTTTTAACCACCCAAATCCTTGGAAATTTTCATCTGCATTTCTATATTCGTCTGCCTTTTTCTTAATAAACTCTGCAACTTCTTGAGACTTTAAAGCATACACTCGGCTAGTCTGATCTAAAAGGTGATAAAGTTCATTTATTCTATTTTCCATACGCTGACTTTTTGTTGATTTTAGAGACTGTTTTACTTCATCAATTACCCGTGGGATATGGTTTTGAAAATCCTCTGCACTTTGTTTCATTTTATTTGCTGAATCCTCTAGATATTCCATAATAACTTTTACCTCTCCGACACCATTAATAGCGTATCTCGGAGATTTATAAATTTCTTTTCCTGTACTAGCATCTATCAATTTACCATTATCTATATTTCCAAATTTATCGAAGTGATAATTACCTAATCCATGAAAATCTTTATCTTTTGAGACCGAGTCGATGAATCTATCAATCATGTGAAAACCATAATCATCTGTCGCTGTTTTAAAATCCGAATCAATCATATATGTATCGCCAATATGATCTTTATCTTCCCATAGAAAACCACCAGAAATAGAATCCTTAGGGTTTATATAATTCGTTATTTTCCCTTTATATTCTCCGGAGTCCACCTTTTCTTGAATTTCTTTTGGTAACATATCATAAACGCCAGGAGCAGAATAAGTCACTGCAGGTACATCGCACATCGCTGCAGCATATTGAGCATTTGCGCCACCTAAAGAATGACCTGTGACCGTTATCTTAGCTTTATCGCCATATTCATGTTTTACTATTTCTACGAGAGACGTTGCCTGCGTAAATTGATTTGGTGCTATTACCTGGGTTTTATCATATGGATCTATTTTCTCTCCATCTTGTAGAGGTTTTTCTTCTTTAAATATATGCCTGTAATCTGTCCAATAATCTGGCCCTGACCGGTCTATTGATGCCCCTCCTTCTGTACCTCTATAAGAGATTACAATTTCACCAGTTTTATCGTTTTGGTATACAGTTGCATCAAACCCAGTTACAGGATCATGTAATGTTGCTCCTTTGGGGTGAATTGGCTTCCACTCTTCTGTTCCGTATTCATTGTCAATAATTACTGCTTTATCTTTATAGGCCCCTCTTGATAGCTCATTATAGGTTTGATCTGAAATTCTATCACTCATAATATTCCCTCTTTTCTAATTACTCTAATGTTAATTATAATAAAAATAGAGGTGATAATAAATGAAAAAAATACTATTAATTTCATTTTTGTTAATTTTAGGGATTGGATCTTGTACTATTTATGAATTTTATAAAGCTACACACCCCTATAGTGAAAAAGAAGAGAAAGAGATAAAAGAAAAAGCATCGAAAGCAGCTATTGAATACTTTGAAAAAAGGAAGGATTTGGATATCGTAGTGACAAAAGTGGAATTTTCTAACGATATCTCTGGAAGCTGGATTGATGTTGACGGTTATGTATCTGGAGATAAAAAGAAAGAGGTGTCTGCAAGCGTAGACTATAAAAATGATTATAAAGTTACAAGTGTTAGTTATTAAACGTTCTAACGTTGTACGTATATAATAGAAGTAAATAAAAAATATTTCTTTTTTGTCGTCATCTTGTTGGCGTAAACCTTATGCGTTTAATGGCGACAAAACATATATATTTTGTGCCATTTGGGCAAGATGCACCAGAAAAAAAACCAAATTCAATGGTAGCACGTATGGAACTTCTTGAAGATACAATTATAGAAGCAATAGAAGGGAAGCAATTACAACCTGTAGTTGTAGAAAAATTCAGATATATGAATTAAAAAACGAAAAAAAACAGACAATTTTTTACGAAACCATCATTCTTATCGCAGAATATGATAAAATTAATGTTATTAAGATTAGAAGGAGTATTCTATACTCCTTCTAATTCTAAGTATAGAAGGATTGGTATCTAGAAAGGGGCATAGTGATGGAAAAGGAAAAATCTTTTCATGTCGCTGTAGTTGGAGCAACCGGCGCAGTTGGTGAACAAATGTTAAATACTTTAGAGAAACGAGAATTTCCGATTGGGAAGTTAACGTTACTTTCATCTAAACGTTCTGCAGGCAAGAAGCTTGTATTTAAAGGAGAAGAATTCACAGTACAAGAAGCAACTCCTGAAAGCTTTGAAGGAGTCGATATTGCACTCTTTAGTGCAGGTGGATCAGTATCGAAACAATTAGCACCAGAAGCAGCAAAACGCGGTGCAATTGTTGTTGATAATACAAGTGCATTCCGTATGACAGAAAATGTACCACTTGTTGTACCTGAAGTGAATGAAAATGACTTAAAAGAACATAGTGGTATTATTGCAAATCCGAACTGTTCTACAATTCAAATGGTAGTTGCTCTTGAACCAATTCGTCAGCATTTTGGTTTAAAACGAGTAATCGTTTCCACATATCAAGCTGTGTCAGGTGCAGGTGCTGCTGCAATTGAAGAGCTTCATGAACAATCACAAGCGATCTTAAATGGAGAAGAAGTAAAAGCAAATGTTTTACCTGTATCAGGTGATAAAAAACATTTCCAAATTGCTTTTAATGCCATTCCGCAAATTGATAAGTTTCAAGATAATGGATTTACATTTGAAGAAATGAAAATGATTAATGAAACGAAAAAAATTATGCATATGCCTGAGTTAGAAGTAGCAGCGACATGTGTACGTTTACCTGTTGTATCAGGTCATTCTGAGTCTGTTTACATCGAAGTGGAAAAAGAAGGTGTAACAGTAGAAGAAATGAAAAACTTGCTTGCGGATGCAGAAGGAATTGTACTGCAAGATGATCCAGCAGAACAATTATATCCAATGCCATCTACTGCAGTAGGCAAAAATGAAGTGTTCGTTGGACGTATTCGTAAAGATTTAAATAATGAAAAAGGATTCCATCTTTGGGTCGTATCTGATAACTTATTAAAAGGTGCTGCATGGAACTCTGTTCAAATTGCAGAACGATTAGTAAAATTACAATTAGTGTAAACGGCTAAGAGAAGGTGCAAAACATGAAAATTATTGTTCAAAAATTTGGTGGTACATCGGTACGTGATGAAAACGGACGTAAGCATGCACTTCACCATATTAAAAAATCATTAGATGCTGGTTATAAAGTGGTTACAGTTGTATCAGCTATGGGACGCAAAGGTGAACCATACGCAACGGATACATTATTAAGTCTTGTAAATCAAAAGGAATCTAGTATTTCAAAACGTGAACAAGATTTATTATTATCATGCGGAGAGTTAATCTCGGCAATCGTCTTCTCAAATATGTTAAATGAAAATGGAGTAAAAGCAGCAGCGCTAAATGGTGCACAAGCTGGTTTTGTGACAAATGATGATTTTACGAACGCAAAGATTGTTGAAATGAATTGTGATCGTATACATGAAGAGTTACAAAATGTAGATGCTGTTGTTGTTACTGGTTTCCAAGGACAAACAAAAGAAGGCGATACGACAACACTTGGACGCGGAGGTAGTGATACTTCAGCTTCAGCACTAGGTGTTGCACTTCAAGCTGAATACATCGATATTTTTACTGATGTAGAAGGTGTAATGACTGCTGATCCAAGGATTGTAAAGGATGCGCGTCATCTTCAAAACGTAACATATAATGAGATTTGTAACATGGCCTATCAAGGTGCAAAGGTTGTTCATCCGCGTGCAGTTGAAATTGCAATGCATGCAAAGGTACCACTTCGTGTACGTTCTACGTATTCTGATAGCGAAGGTACACTTATTGCGGCATATGATGGTGCTACAAAAGGCCGTGATGTTGAGGAGCGTCCAGTTACAGGAATCGCTCATGTATCGAACGTGACGCAAATTAAAGTGCTTGCGAAAGACGGATCGTACGATTTACAACAACTTGTTTTTAAAGAAATGGCAAATGAAGGAATTAGTGTTGACTTAATTAACATTTCGCCTACAGGTGTGGCTTATACAGTAAGTGATCATGTATCAGGTCATGCTGTTGAAGTACTTGGAAAACTTGGATACGATCCAATTGTGACAGAGCATTGTGCAAAAGTATCTATCGTTGGAGCTGGAATGGCAGGTATTCCAGGGGTTACTGCGAAAATTGTCACAGCGTTGGCGGAAAAAGGTGTTCAAATTTTACAATCAGCAGATAGTCATACGACAATTTGGGTGCTTGTAAAAGAAGCAGATTTAGTGGAAGCTGTAAATGCATTGCATAGTGCATTTGAACTTTCAAAAGAAAAGCAACTGGAACAATAAGGAGTGAGACCCATGGTAGATTTTGGGACAATTGCAACCGCGATGGTAACACCGTTTGATAAAAATGGAAACGTCGATTTTGCAAAGACAACTAAATTGGTAAATTATTTAATTGATAACGGTACAACAGCAATCGTGGTAGGAGGAACAACTGGAGAGTCTCCTACATTAGCATCTGAAGAAAAAGTAGCGTTATATCGCCATGTCGTATCTGTTGTCGATAAAAGGGTGCCCGTAATCGCTGGAACAGGTAGCAATAATACACATGCTTCTATCGAGTTAACGAAAAAAGCAACAGAAGTTGGTGTCGATGCAATTATGTTAGTGGCACCGTATTATAATAAACCAAGTCAAGAAGGAATGTATCAGCATTTTAAAACAATTGCTGAAAGTACGGAACTTCCGGTTATGCTATACAATGTTCCAGGACGATCTATTGTACAAATCTCCGTTGATACAGTTGTTCGTTTATCAGAAATACCAAACATTGTTGCAATTAAAGATGCTGGCGGCGATGTATTAACAATGACAGAAATTATTGAAAAAACAGCGGACGACTTTGCTGTATACAGCGGTGATGATGGTTTAACGTTACCAGCTATGGCAGTTGGAGCTAAAGGTATTATTTCTGTTGCCTCTCATGTAATTGGAAATGAAATGCAAGAAATGATTGCGGCATTCCAAGCAGGAGACTTCAAAAAAGCACAGAAATTGCACCAATTACTTGTTAAAGTAACGAATGCATTATTTATGGCACCGAGCCCAACACCAGTAAAAACAGCGTTACAAATGGTTGGATTAGACGTAGGATCTGTACGTTTACCACTTATTCCATTAACAGAAGAAGAACGACTAACATTACAAGATGTAATGCAATCGATTCCTCGTTAATAAAAATGACCTAGTGTAAAAACTAGGTCATTTTTATTGTGAAAGAAACTTTTGGAAGGGGATAATTGGAGATTTAGTTAATTTTCTAAATGTATTCAAATAAATTTTTTTGAAGGATAATTTTAGGTTCTCCTTTCTCATCCGTATACGTGCCGATAATATCGAAACCACTTTTTATATTCAAAATTAACATATTACGCCATTTGTTTTTCGTTTTTGTTTGAATAATCCGATAGCCTTTTTCTCTTAAAAATTGATGTTGCTGCTCCATTAAGTT
This sequence comes from Bacillus sp. XF8, assembly GCF_017498755.1. Classification (NCBI taxonomy): domain Bacteria; kingdom Bacillati; phylum Bacillota; class Bacilli; order Caryophanales; family Bacillaceae; genus Bacillus; species Bacillus sp. XF8. The sequence continues at coordinate 10,339 of NZ_JAGDQK010000039.1, forward strand.
AAAACCAATCCGCTGATTTCTATAATTTTCATCAACTCTACCTAATCAACTATAAAATTTACCCCGCTATTTGCGGGCAGTAAGACCCCCACCTCAAGGTTCAGAGAGAAACAAGGAAGGTAGGTGGGGATCCACTGCCCGTAAAAGCCCGATTCGTTCAACTAATAATCAGTGGGGGATGAACCTCCCACTGATTAAAGTTTCACTTTATCCGTATCAAGTTCGTATTCAATCTTATAACCGACCACTTTCATATCATGTGCAGCTAGATTTATAAGTAATTTTGGTTTACTTTCCATTTGTTTTACTAAGTTGTTAGAACTGTGAAAAATACTTTCGTGTAATTGGATTATGCTATCTAATATTTTTGTGTCTGGAATTGATTCAAAAAGAAAATAGTCCATGAAAAAAATTCTCCTTCCAATAAACATTCTGTTATTATTCAGCGAAGAGGTTGTACGTTATAAACTATACGCTAAATTACCTGTCTATCCCTTTTAGTTTCTCATTGATAGGAGTGTAATCAAAAAGAAATCTCGGAGAATACGGTGTTAATTGAAGGAGTATTTCACTTGAATTTTATATGCTTCTCTTCTCTTTCTCACAAATTAACTTGTGTTCTATTTCTTGTATCAGGTATAATATGGCTAAGTAGCTTAGTACGGGTATGCTTAGCAAAATTGGAAAAAATTATGGTTTAACGGAATTTCTATATCATATCGCATAAGATATTTGATTTATATAATGAAAGAGAGGTGAAACCTGGTTTAAAAAACGAACGAGAACATGATATCGCATAACGGTAAGGACATTCGTCTTGGACGGTGAATATATGGTGGTTGTAGAGTTTCCCTGGTGTCTCTGCAATTTTAGTGAAATCAGTGTTTGCAAGATTTTTAAACCAGGCAACAACATGAAGAGAAAAGAGATTGATTCTGTAAAAGTATTTGCTCTTGGTGGAGTAGGTGAAATCGGAAAAAATATGTATTGTGTCGAAATTGATTCCGAAATTTTTATTGTAGATGCAGGCTTAATGTTCCCGGGAGATGAAATGTTTGGAATTGATATCGTCATCCCTGATATTACATATTTAGTAGAAAATCAAGAGCGAGTAAAGGGTTTATTTATTACACATGGTCATGAAGATCACATTGGTGGAATTGTTTATGTACTACGTAAACTTTCAATTCCAGTATATGCAACAAAGTTAACAGTAGGTTTGATCCAAGAAAAACTTGGTGAAGCAGGAATGCTTGGTCGTGTAGATTTAAAAACAATTGATTCTAATTCAGAAGTGGAATTTAATACGACAACGGTTTCATTCTTTGGTACAACCCATAGTATTCCAGATTCTGTTGGTGTATGTTTCCATACATCAAAAGGTGCTATCGTATATACAGGAGACTTTAAATTCGATCAAACACCAATTGGCAACAGTGGAGCAGATCTTGGAAAGATGGCGCAAATTGGAAATGAAGGCGTTCTTTGTCTGTTATCAGATAGTACGAATGCTGAGCGTCCTGGTTACACGGGTTCTGAAAAAGAAGTTGGGATAGAAATTTCAAAAGTATTTTATGGTGCAGAGGGACGTATCATTGTTGCTTCTTTTGCATCTAATGTACATCGTATTCAACAAGTATTTGATGCAGCTGTTGAAACAGGACGTAAAGTGGCTGTTGTAGGTCGTAGTATGGTGAAAGTGGTAGATATCGCAAGACGTCTTGGATATTTAGACGTTCCAGATGGTATGATTATTTCATTGCAAGAAGTAGATAACTTCCCAGAGAAGAAGGTAGCGATTTTAACAACTGGTAGCCAAGGGGAACCAATGGCGGCTCTTTCAAGAATGGCGAAGCAAGCTCATAAACAAATTTCGATTCGTAAAGGAGATACAGTTATTATCGCGGCATCTCCAATTCCTGGTAATGAAATATCAGTATCGAAGATTATTGATTTACTATTTAGAGCTGGTGCAGAAGTTGTTTATTATGGAGAAAGAAAAGTTCATGTTTCTGGTCATGGTAGTCAAGAAGAGTTGAAATTGATGCTAAATTTAATGAAACCGAAATACTTTATACCCGTACATGGTGAATTTCGCATGCAAAAGGCACATGCGTATTTGGCGGAAGATGTTGGTGTCTTGAAAGACAATATTTTTATTGTAGAAAAGGGCGATGTAATTGCTTTTGAAGGAGAAGAGGCAAAACCAGCTGGTAAAGTACAAGCGGGGAATGTTCTAATTGATGGATTAGGTGTAGGTGATGTCGGAAATATTGTCTTGCGTGATCGTAAGATGTTATCACAAGACGGAATTTTAGTCGTTGTCGTAACACTTGGAAAAGATGAGAAGAAAATCATCTCTGGTCCAGAAATTATTTCACGTGGTTTTGTGTATGTTCGTGAATCTGAGGCGTTAATCGAAAGGTCTACAGATATTGTGCGTACAATTGTTGAACAATCCATCAAAGAGTATTCTATTGAATGGTCCATGTTAAAACAAAATATTCGTGAATTGTTAGGGCAGTTCCTGTATGAGGAAACGAAGAGAAAACCGATGATTTTACCAATTATCATGGAAGTATAAGAAAACCACCTTTACGGGTGGTTTTTTCTTTTTCATCCCTATCGCATGAAATTTGCAACTTAAGAAATAATAGTTGTATAAGAGTGAAAGGGGATGCGATATGACAGAACGTGATGATTTAACAAATGAGGAAAAAGAAGCAGAACCGAAAGAGGATGCAAAAGAGGCGTCCGTAATAGAAAAAATTCAGCAACTTGGTCAAACGAACGTTCCGCAAATGAATGAATCACGTATTCATTGTTTAACGATTGTTGGACAAGTAGAAGGACATATGCAGCTTCCACCACAAAATAAAACGACGAAATATGAGCATGTGATTCCGCAAATTGTGGCAATTGAGCAAAATCCGAAAATTGAAGGATTACTATTATTGCTAAATACTGTGGGTGGTGATGTTGAGGCTGGATTGGCAATCTCTGAAATGGTAGCTTCATTATCAAAACCAACTGTGTCTTTGGTTTTAGGTGGAGGGCACTCGATAGGTGTACCAATTGCAGTGTCAACAGATTATTCATTTATTGCTGAAACTGCAACGATGACGATTCACCCAGTTCGCCTGACAGGTCTTGTTATTGGTGTGCCACAAACATTTGAGTATTTGGATAAAATGCAAGAACGTGTAATTCGATTTGTAACAAAACACTCAAAAGTGACAGAAGATCGTTTTAAAGAACTTATGTTTGCTAAGGGGAACTTAACGCGAGATATTGGAACAAATGTAATCGGAATAGATGCAGTTAAGTATGGCCTTATCGATGATGTTGGTGGTATTGGGGATGCGATTCGAAAGTTAAATGAATTAATAGATATGAAAGCGGATGGAAATCAGGACGGGAAGTTGCTGCAATGATTTTATATACGATTATGCCAGAGCAACTTGTTTATCAGACCGATTATTCGCAGTACGAACGACAAAAAATAGTAAATGTAAATGGAGTGGAAATGGTTGTATCTGAAGAGAACAGTCAATACTATTCCGTTGTTCGTGTGCTAAGTACAAATCCATCCCACTACTTACAGTATGAACCAGGCCAGAAAATAACCTTTTAGCAAAAAGCAGGATTTTGTTTAGAAGCTATGGTATAATATAAAAAACAAGACGGTTGAGCAGCCATGATTAGGCTGCTTTCTTCTGTTTACGTGACATTTTACAAGATGTGTAAAATGTCACGTAAACATATCTAAAAAATGTGACGAATGATATGTAGAAAATGCTTTCAATGAATGAAAGTTTCACTTAATTTTTGAACTTGGGGTGAAGAAATGGTAAAACAAAAGCAAAGAGGGACGAAATCAAAAGCAAGACGTACGATAAAGCCAACTTTGTATTACGAAATCGTCGGGTTGACTCTTTTTGCACTTTCAATCATTACAATCTTACAGCTAGGTATTGTAGGGAAATCGTTTGTGTTATTTTTTCGCTTTTTCTTTGGCGAATGGTACATAATTGGTGTATTAGGTGTAATAGCTTTATCCATTGCGTTTGTTATAAGACGTGGTTGGCCAAATCTTTTAAATAAAAGATTAATTGGCGTTTATTTAATTGTGTTAGCAATATTGATGTTTAGTCATATTACATTATTTAACCTTCTTACAAAGGATGGAGCGGTAGAAAATACATCGGTAATTGTGAGTACAAAAGATATGTTCTTTCTTGAGATGAAGAAAGGTGCAGAGACGGTTCATTTAGGTGGAGGTATGTTTGGGGCGCTTATGTTTGCAACGTTTTATTTTTTATTTGATGAAGTAGGTGCTTACATTATTGGAATTATTCTAGTTATTCTTGGCATACTTTGCATTACAAATAAACATATTGGGGAAGTACTTGCCCCAGTTGGACGAATACTTAGAAGTCAATTTCAAGTGATGCAAGGGGATTACAAGGACTGGAGATCGAAACGTACTGCTGAACAAACGGAAAAGAAAAAAACGACAAGGCGTACGCGTAGTGAACGTATTGATAGCCAAGAAGAAATTGCTGAGCCGCTAGAAGAGATAGAAATTGGACCGCCAATTATTTCGAATTTTACAGAGAATTACCCGGTCAGTGAAGAGAAAGATAAGGAAAGTAAAGATGAGATTGCAAATGATTTGATCGCACCGCCTCCTATGCCAGAGGAAGAGATTCCATCTACATCAAAAGAGCGGTCGCAAAAGAAACGAGGAGAAAAAATTGTTGAATCTCTAGAAAGAGAAACAAAAGCTCCTCCAATGCAATTTTCAAATGTGGAAAACAAAGATTATGAGCTTCCTTCTATCGATATATTGAAGTTCCCAAAAAACAAACAGGTTACAAATGAAAATGAGAAAATTTATGAAAATGCTCGTAAGCTGGAGCGTACTTTCCAAAGTTTTGGTGTGAAAGCAAAAGTAACGAAAGTACATAAAGGACCTGCAGTTACGAAATATGAAGTGTATCCTGATATGGGAGTGAAAGTAAGTAAAATTGTGAGTTTGAGTGATGATTTAGCACTCGCATTAGCTGCGAAAGATATTCGTATTGAAGCGCCTATTCCTGGGAAATCCGCAGTAGGAATTGAAGTTCCAAATTCAGAAGTTTCTATGGTAACTCTTAGAGAAGTACTTGATTCAAAAGCGAACAACCATCCAGAAGAAAAATTATTAATTGGTCTTGGGCGTGATATTACTGGTGAAGCAGTATTAGCACGTTTAAATAAGATGCCCCACCTATTAGTAGCTGGAGCGACTGGTAGTGGAAAGAGTGTATGTATTAACGGTATTATTGTTAGTATTTTAATGCGTGCTAAACCACATGAAGTAAAATTAATGATGATTGATCCGAAAATGGTAGAATTGAATGTATACAATGGTGTTCCGCACTTATTAACACCTGTTGTAACAGATCCGAAAAAAGCATCACAAGCTTTGAAAAAAGTTGTGAGTGAGATGGAGCGTCGTTATGAATTGTTTGCTCATAGTGGAACGCGTAATATTGAAGGATATAATGAATACATTAGACACCATAATGACCAATCAGAAGCAAAGCAGCCTGAGCTTCCATACATTGTTGTCATTGTGGACGAGTTGGCTGATTTAATGATGGTTGCTTCTTCAGATGTGGAAGATGCAATTATGCGCTTAGCACAGATGGCACGTGCTGCTGGTATTCACTTAATTATTGCAACGCAGCGTCCATCTGTTGATGTTATTACAGGTGTTATTAAAGCGAATATTCCATCTCGAATTGCGTTTGCTGTGTCTTCACAAACTGATTCCCGGACAATTCTTGATAGCGGAGGCGCTGAGAAATTATTAGGACGAGGAGATATGTTATTCATACCAATTGGTGCATCAAAACCAGTTCGTGTACAAGGAGCATTTCTATCAGATGACGAAGTGGAAAGAGTTGTAGAATATGTTATTGGACAACAAAAAGCGCAATATCAAGAAGATATGATACCGCAAGATGTACCGGAAACAAAGCAAGAAGTAGAAGATGAATTATACGATGAGGCGGTTCAGCTCGTTGTAGAAATGCAAACAGCTTCTGTTTCTATGCTGCAACGTAGATTCCGAGTAGGATATACGCGTGCAGCGCGTCTTATTGATGCGATGGAAATGAATGGTGTAGTTGGACCTTATGAAGGTAGTAAACCGAGAGAAGTATTAATTAAAGATATACAAGAAAAAAGTTCTTGATAAAAAAGCCTAATTGTTTACAATTAGGCTTTTTTATATGGCATTTTTGTTATATACTATACTCAACTTCAAAGAAAGGGCTTACATTTTATTCAGTTCTTTAGAATACGAATGCTTTTGATGTTATTTTTGAAAAATGTTCGAGATTCACTATAGAAAAGAGTTGAATTATGTTGACACATATGGGGGCAAGTGGTAAGATTACTTCGAAAAGAATCACTGCCTCATATAATCTTGGAGATAAGGTCCATAAGTTTCTACCTGGCAACCATGAATTGCTAGACTATGAGGGGAAAAGTGTGTAACAAAGGATGTAAGGAATCTTTGTATCTAACTTTTTCTCTATATGAGGAATGTTATGGTGCAAAGTTTTTTTTATGAAATAAAAATAGAAAATTTCATTTTAAAAAATTATTAACATTTATTCGACAAATTTTATTTTATTGCAGCGTTATTATGTTGTTGGTTGAAAAAAGAGAACAGAAGTCTTACATCAGAGGTCGAATAATTGGAATGCGGGGGAGTCTTATGTCAGTTAAATCGGATAGTCGACACTTATATTTACGAGTGATCGATCACATTAAAGAAAAGATCAAAAGCGGGGCATATAAAGAAAAACAAAAGTTGCCTTCAGAGTTTGATTTAGCGAAAGAACTTGGCGTAAGTAGAGCGACTTTACGGGAAGCATTGCGTATTTTAGAAGAAGAAAATGTTGTCATTCGCAGACATGGCGTTGGTACTTTTGTGAATGCAAAACCGCTGTTTTCTTCTGGAATTGAACAGCTTTCTAGTATTACAGATATGATTTCTGGTGCGGGAAAAACACCAGGAACAATCTTTTTATCATCATCTACTACGAGCCTAACAGAAGAGGAAAAAGAAAAGTTTAATAGTGATGAAGGCTTTGAGGCTGTAATGATTGAGCGTGTTCGTACAGCAGACGGGGAACCTGTTGTCTATTGCATTGACAAGTTAGCGAAAGAAGTACTGCCAGATTTATCTGATTATAATGAGGAATCATTGCTTACTGTTATTCATAATAACACGCATAAACGTATTACATATGCGGTTGCTCATATTGAACCAATTGGTTATCATCCGAAAATATCACCAATTTTACAATGCGAGCCAGAGACAGCGCTACTGATTTTAAAGCAAATGCACTATGATCAAAATGATGAGCCGATTTTATATTCTATTAATTATTTTAGAGCAGATAAATTTAGCTTCCACGTATTACGAAAACGTATGTAATCAGTTCCTTTTTAGGGAGGTGACAGCAAGAAGAAGGGGACACTAGCATATTAATAGATACACATATCATTTAGGAGGGGTTTCTAGTATGAAGAAAAAAGCAGGTCTTTTATTATCATTAACGTTAGCAGCAAGCACAGTGTTAGGTGCATGTGGTAACTCGGATAAGGCAAGTAGTGACAAAAAAAGTGATAAAGATTTCAAAGTTGGTATGGTTACGGACGTTGGGGGCGTTGATGATAAATCATTTAACCAATCAGCTTGGGAAGGCTTAACGAAGTTTGGTAAAGATAACGACTTGAAAAAAAATGAAGGATATCGTTTCCTACAATCCAATAAGGATTCAGATTATATTCCAAACTTAACAAAATTTGCGAAGGCCAATTATAATGCAACATTTGGTATTGGATATTTAATGCAAGATTCAATTGAAAAAGTGGCAGATCAATATCCAAAACAACAATTCGCAATTGTAGATACTGTTGTGGAAAAACCAAACGTAACAAGCATTACATTTAAAGACCATGAAGGTTCTTTCCTTGTTGGAGCTGTAGCAGCGATGACTACGAAATCAAATAAAGTTGGCTTTATTGGTGGTGTGAAGAGTCCACTGATTACAAAGTTTGAATCAGGTTTTAAAGCTGGAGCAAAAGCAGTAAATCCAAACATTGAAATTGTAGCGCAATATGCGGATGCGTTTGATAAACCAGAAAAAGGATCAGTATTAGCATCTGCAATGTATGGTCAAGGTATTGACGTAATTTATCATGCTTCTGGTGCAACAGGTAACGGTGTATTTACAGAAGCGAAAAACCGTAAGAAAAAAGGTGAAAACGTTTGGGTAATTGGTGTTGACCGTGATCAAAACCAAGAAGGTATGCCTGAAAATGTAACGTTAACTTCTATGGTAAAACGTGTTGATGTTGCGGTTGCGAAAGTAGCACAAGAAGCAAAAGATGGTAAGTTAAAAGGTGGAAAAGTAGAAGAGTTTGGTTTGAAAGATGACGGTATTGGAATTGCAAAAACAACTGATAACGTGAAAAAAGTAAATCCAGAAATTTTAACAAAAGTAGAAGAGTTTGAAAAGAAAATTACTGCTGGTGAAATTAAAGTACCTGCCACTGATGATGAGTACAAAGAATACGAGGCTTCTCTTAAGAAATAATGATAGAGAAATAGCAAAGGTTAGTTCTAAGAACTAACCTTTGTATATATAAAATTACTTTTAATAGAGTGTAATAGGGGACGGTTCCCTGCTAAAAGGAGGAACAAAATGGAATACGTAATTGAGATGAATAATATTACAAAAGTATTCCCAGGCATTGTAGCAAACGATAATATTACGCTACAAGTAAAACAGGGAGAAATACATGCTTTACTCGGAGAAAATGGTGCAGGGAAGTCAACGTTAATGAACGTTCTTTTTGGATTATATCAACCAGAACAAGGAGAAATTAAAATTAAAGGGAACCCTGTGAAAATTACAAATCCTAATATTGCAAATGACTTCGGGATTGGTATGGTTCATCAACATTTTATGCTCGTTCATAATTTTACAGTTACAGAGAATATTATTCTTGGAAATGAACCGAAGAGAAAAGGGAAAATTGCTGTTGATGAAGCAGCTAAAGAGATTAAACAGTTATCGGAACAATATGGTTTAGCGGTAGATCCATATGCGAAAATTGAGGATATCTCGGTTGGTATGCAGCAGCGCGTTGAGATTTTAAAAACGCTCTATCGCGGGGCAGAAATTTTAATATTTGATGAACCGACGGCAGTGTTAACTCCCCAAGAGATTCATGAGCTCATTCAAATTATGAAAAAGCTTGTACAAGAAGGTAAATCTATTATTCTTATTACACATAAGTTAAAAGAAATTATGGAAGTTTGTAATCGCTGTACGATTATTCGAAAAGGAAAAGGGATTGGAACTGTTGACGTTGCAAATACAAATGAACATAAACTTGCAGAATTAATGGTCGGACGTCAAGTGAATTTTAAAACAGAAAAATCGGACGCTAGACCTGAGGAAGATGTACTCTCCATTGCAAACCTTGTGGTTCATGATGCGCGTCAATTACCTGCTGTAAAAGGCCTTGACTTAACTGTTCGTGCAGGAGAAATTGTCGGTATTGCAGGGATTGATGGGAATGGACAAAGTGAACTTATAGAAGCGATTACTGGTTTACGAAAAGTTGAGTCAGGTTCTATTGCAATTAAAGGGAAAGAAATAACAAATTGGCCAGTTAGACGTATTACAGAAGAAGGAATTGGTCATATTCCAGAGGACCGTCATAAACATGGTCTCGTTCTTGATTTTTCAGTAAGAGATAATATGGTCTTGCAAACGTATTATAAAAATCAATTTTCGAAAAAAGGGATTTTAAATTTCGCTAAAATTACGGAGAAAGCAAAAGCTCTAATCGAACAGTTTGATGTGCGCACACCAAGTGAACAAACATTAGCGCGTGCCCTATCTGGTGGGAACCAGCAAAAGGCAATTATTGCACGTGAAATAGATCGTGATCCAGATTTATTAATTGCAGCGCAGCCGACACGTGGTTTAGATGTTGGAGCGATTGAGTTTATTCATAAGAAATTAATCGAGCAGAGAGATAAAGGGAAAGCAGTACTTCTCCTATCTTTAGAACTCGATGAGATTTTAAATGTGAGTGATCGCGTTGCTGTTATTTATGAAGGGAAAATCGTTGCGGTTGTGAATGCAAAAGAAACGAATGAAAAGCAACTAGGTCTGTTAATGGCTGGTGGAACAGGGGAAGAGAAGGTGAATACAAATGGCTAAAAAATTTTTAACGGAGCGAACAATTAATATTTTAGTACCTGTGTTGTCCGTTATTTTTGGTTTAATTGTTGGAGCCATTGTAATGGTAGCTAGTGGATATGATCCAATTGTTGGTTATGCAGCATTATGGGAGGGGATGGTCGGAAATCCGCAAGCTATAGGAGAAACGCTTCGGACGATGATTCCACTTGTTTTAGCTGGCTTGTCTGTTGCATTCGCGTTCCGTACGGGATTATTTAATATCGGAGTAGAAGGGCAATTGCTAGTTGGCTGGCTTGCGGCTGTTTGGTTTGGCTATGCAGTGTCTTTACCAGCATTTTTGCATATTCCATTATCCATATTAGTTGCAGCTATCGTTGGTGGGTTATGGGGATTTATCCCAGGATATTTAAAGGGTAAATTTAAAGTAAATGAAGTTATTGTTACAATTATGATGAACTACATTGCGCTTTATGTTACATATGACCTGATTAAGCGATTTTTACATGAAGCAAATGAGAAATCATATGATATTCAACCGAGTGCTTCGTTAGCATCAGAGTGGTTAGCTTCTATGACAGAAGGATCCCGTCTTCACTGGGGAATTGTCGTTGCAATTTTAGTTGCAATTTTGATGTGGTTCTTACTAGATCGGACAACTTTAGGATATGAATTGAAATCAGTTGGGTTTAACCAGCATGCTTCGCAGTATGCTGGAATGAAAGTATCTCGTAATGTTATATTATCCATGACAATTGCCGGTGCATTTGCCGGTATTGGTGGTGCAATGGAAGGGCTTGGGACATTTCAAAATATGACGGCGATGTCTTCGTTTACTGGAATTGGATTTGATGGAATTGCAGTAGCGCTTCTTGGTGGGAATAATCCATTTGGTATTTTACTTGCAGCTTTACTATTTGGTGGTTTAAAAAGTGCAGCGCCGCAAATGAACTTTGAAGCAGATGTTCCATCAGAGCTAATTAACGTAATTATTGCATGTATTATCTTCTTTGTTGCATGTAGTTATGTTTTAAGATGGGCGCTTACTCGCATGAGCAAGGAGGGGAAATAAATGAGCTTTCTAGATATTTTAGCCATTCTTGTGACAGGTACATTATATACGGCGGCGCCGCTTATTTTTACAGCGCTAGGTGGAGTGTTTAGTGAACGTTCTGGTGTTGTAAATATTGCATTAGAGGGATTAATGTTATTTGGTGCATTTGTTGGTATAGTTACAACATTGTTAATGGGAGATACATGGGGAACGATGACTCCTTGGATTGCGCTTGTTTTTGCAGCAATTGGTGGTGGATTATTTGCGCTTCTTCATGCAGTTGCATCGATTACGTTCCGCGCTGATCAAGTTGTTAGTGGGGTTGCCATCAACTTTTTAGCCCTTGGTTTAACAGTGTTTGCGATTAAGAAGATCTTTGGCAAAGGACAAACTGATTTTATTCAATACAGAATTGAAAAAATTGATGTTCCAGGGCTTTCAGATATTCCGGTTATCGGAAAAATCTTTTTCTCAAATGTACCATTAACATCGTATATTGCCATTATTTTAGCATTTGTTGTTTGGTATATTATTTATAAAACTCCGTTTGGTCTTCGCTTACGTGCGGTAGGTGAACATCCTATGGCAGCAGATACAATGGGAATTAATGTATATAAAATGCGCTATCTCGCTGTTTGTATTTCAGGAATGTTTGCGGGAGTAGGTGGTGCGATTTTTGCAATGTCAATCTCGAATAACTTCTCAGGCGCAACGATTACAGGACAAGGTTTCTTAGCATTAGCTGCGATGATCTTTGGTAAATGGAATCCGCTAGGGGCGCTTGGAGCTGCTTTATTCTTTGGATTTGCTCAATCTCTTGGAGTAACTGGTGGTACAATTCCTGTATTAAAAGAGATTCCAAGTGTTTTCTTAACGATATTACCATATGTGTTCACAATTTTAGCGCTTGTTGGTTTTGTCGGACGTTCAGAAGCTCCAAAGGCACTTGGAACACCGTATGAAAAAGGAAAAAGATAAGCGTTTTAAAAGTATGGAAAAAGCTCGCACATTAGTGCGGGCTTTTTTACATAGAATATGCTTAATACAGAAATTTTCTTTCTCTCTTTAATTGGTAAACTGTTTGAGGAGAAAGTATGTAAGGGAGAAAAGTTGATTTTTCGTTTCTAAAAACTGTATATTGAAGAGGAATATTCCTATATACGTAAAGGAGGGCTATTAATGAAACTGATGGAACAGCAAATGCATGAATTAGGTGGTTTGCGTGTACATATGATTCCGACAGATAAATATAAAACAAATACATTTGTATTTCGCTTTAAAGCACCATTGAATGAAGAAACGGTGACAGAGCGTGCTTTATTACCATATGTATTGCAGAGTGCAACAGAAAAATTACCATCCGTAATTCGTCTTCGCCAATATTTAGAGGAATTGTACGGTTCTTCCCTAGCGGTAGATGTAAGTAAAAAAGGAGAAGATCATATCATCTCCATTTATGTGGATATTGCCAATGAAACCTATTTACAGGATGCACCACCACTCTTTGAAAAGGCACTGTCTATGCTGTCGGATATCGTATTACATCCAGCAACGGAAGGAAGCGGTTTTTTACAGTCAATTGTAGAAAGTGAAAAAAGAGCGCTCGTGCAACGGATTGAAGCTACATATGATGATAAAATGCGCTATGCTAATGAACGATTAATTGAAGAAATGTGTAAAGTAGAACCGTATCGTTTAAGTGCAAATGGTCAAAAAGAGCGCGTTGCTTCCATTACGAATGAAACGTTATACCGCTATTATCAAAAGGTGTTAGCGGAAGATGAAATGGATCTATATATCATTGGTGATATAGCTGAAGAGGCGATTGGCTTAGTAGGTAAATACTTTTCAATCGCGCCTCGTACAGCAAAAGAGAAAAATGTCATTCTTCATAAGCGAAATAATGAAGAACAAGAAATTGTCGAAAAACAAGAATTAAAGCAGAGTAAGTTAAATATCGGATATCGCACATATATTACGTACCGTGATGAAGATTATTTTGCGCTGCAGCTGTTTAATGGGCTATTTGGCGGATTCTCACACTCAAAATTATTTGTGAATGTACGCGAAAAAAATAGTTTAGCGTATTATGCAGCATCACGTTTTGAAAGTCATAAAGGTCTTCTCTTTGTTATGTCGGGAATTGAAGCGAAAAATTATGAAAAAGCGGTCGAGATTATTAAAGAGCAAATGAAAGCGATGCAAAGCGGTGACTTTTCAGAAGAAGAGATTCATCAAACAAAAAGTGTCATTCAAAATCAAATTTTAGAGGCCATTGATACACCGCGTGGTTTCGTGGAAATGCTTTATCATGGCGTCATTGCAGAACGTACGCGTCCAGTAGAGGAATGGTTAACTGGGATTGAACGTGTTACAAAAGAGGAAATTGTAAAGGTTGCCAATAGCATTGAGCTAGATACCATTTACTTTTTACACGGGACGGAGGGCGAATAGATGGAGAAAATTCCTTATGAACAATTAAAAGAAACGCTTTATTATGAAAAGCTTCCGAATGGATTAGATGTATATATATTGCCGAAGCAAGGATTTAACAAAACTTTTGCAACGTTTACAACAAAATATGGTTCCATTGATAATACGTTTGTCCCGCTTGGAAAAGAAGAAATGGTTCGAGTGCCAGATGGGATTGCTCATTTTCTTGAGCATAAATTGTTTGAAAAAGAAGATCATGACGCGTTTCAATTGTTTAGTAAACAAGGTGCTTCTGCGAATGCCTTTACGTCATTTACGAGAACAGCGTATTTGTTTTCGTGTACATCAAATGTAGAACAAAATTTAAATACATTATTAAATTTTGTTCAGGAACCTTATTTCTCTGAAAAAACAGTTGAGAAAGAAAAGGGGATTATTGGTCAAGAAATTCAAATGTATCAAGATAATCCAGATTGGCGTTTGTATTTTGGTTTAATCGATAGTTTATTTGTTAAACATCCAGTTAAAATTGATATTGCAGGAACGATTGAGTCTATTAGTAAAATTACAAAAGACTTATTGTATGAGTGCTATGAGACATTTTATCATCCTAGCAATATGTTGTTATTTGTTGTAGGAGCAATTGATCCAGAAAAAACAATGAATGTAGTACGTGAAAACCAAGCGAAAAAAGATTATAAAAATCAACCAGAAATCGCACGTTCATTTGAAGATGAACCAGAATCAGTAAATGAAAAGAAAAAAATTATTTCTATGCCTGTTCAAACACCGAAATGTTTAGTCGGTATTAAAGCGACTGGACTTAAAGAAAAAGGGCAAGAGCTTTTGAAACAAGAGATTGCGCTTACATTACTTTTAGATTATTTATTTGGAAAAGGATCAGCTCATTATGAGTCATTATATAATGAAGGACTCATTGATGATTCATTCTCTTATGATTATACAGAAGAGAGCAACTTTGGTTTTGCAATGGTTGGTGGTGATACGAAACAGCCTGATGAGCTGGCAGATCGTTTGAAAAGTATTCTACTACAGACAAATTATGGTGAGTTAGATAAGGAGACGCTAGAGCGTGTAAAGAAAAAGAAAATTGGTGGATTCTTACGCTCGCTTAACTCACCTGAATATATTGCAAACCAATTCACAAGGTATGCGTTTAATGAATCTAGTTTGTTTGATGCTCTTTCTGTTTTAGAGGGCTTAACTGTTCAAGATTTACAAGAAGCAGCAAAAGTATTTTTATCTGAGGAAAGAATGAGTATTTGCCAAGTCTTGCCAAAGAAATAACGTGAAACATGAATAAGTTGGGCTTAAGCTTTACAATTTAGAATTTTACGGACAGTTTATCCATCTCCCTCACCTAACTTTTTGGTTATTGCCGAATTGTAAGGTGAGGGTATTATTTGTTTGTGAATACATGATAAAATTAATGATTTGAAAGAGTTTCTCTGTAGAGGAAAGAGGATACATATGACAAAGTTTGCGTTAGTGACTGGAGGAAGCGGTGGAATCGGCTCCGCAATTTCAAAACAATTAGTTGAAGATGGGTATACGGTGTATGTTCATTACAACAAGAGTGAAGAGAAAATAAAAGAATTAAAGCTAGAGCTTGGTGCAATTATTCCAGTTCAAGCTAATTTGGCAATAGCAGATGGCGTGCAAAAGCTATGGAAACAAATACATCATCCTATTGATGTGATTGTGTATGCAGCTGGAAAGAGTATATTTGGTTTGGCGACAGATGTGACAAATGGGCAATTGAATGAAATGGTGGAATTGCAAGTGAAGAGTGTCTATAATCTTCTTTCACTTGCGCTTCCATCGATGATTCGCCTCAGAAGTGGAAATATCGTTGTTATTTCATCTATATGGGGACAAGTAGGAGCGTCTTGTGAGGTGCTATATTCTATGGTAAAAGGTGCACAAAATTCTTATGTGAAAGCACTCGCAAAAGAGGTTGCACTAAGTGGTATACGTGTAAATGCAGTGGCACCAGGAGCAATAGAGACAGAAATGTTAAGCGTGTTTTCAGAAGAGGACAAGAAAGGAATTGCAGAAGAAATTCCAGCTGGAAGGATTGGATTTCCAGAAGAAGTCGCAAAAACTGTTTCTTTCCTTGTATCACCAGGGGCTTCGTATATAACAGGGCAAATTATTGGGGTGAATGGTGGCTGGCATTGTTAAAATAAAAATTTGTACATAAAAAATAAGAAATTGTACAAATTAAGCATGATTCTATTACTTAATAGTGAGGTGCTTAATCATGTCAGTACTAGATAATTTTGACCAGTGGAAAAGCTTTTTAGGAGAGCGCTTAGAACAGGCGCAAGGAAAAGGACTTGATGGTGGTGCAGTTTCAGATATGGCATTCCGTGTAGGTGATTATTTGGCAAATGAAGTAGAGGCGCGAAATGATCAAGAAAAATTATTAGCGGAGCTTTGGAAAGTTGCTGATGAACAAGAACAACATACAATCGCTAATTTAATGGTAAAGTTTGTGCAACATAAGTAAAAAAAGAGAGGAGAAAATCCTCTCTTTTTTTTAGGTATTGAAAATACCATGCTTCAATTATACATTTATCTTCCCTATTAACGTAAAATCATATAATATAGTACGTAGGTGTAAAGTAAGCAAGGGGAGTGACGTCTGATGATTGAATGGTATTTTGAATATGAAATACATAAAAACCGACCTGGCTTGCTTGGTGACGTTTCTTCGTTAATCGGTATGCTTGGCATTAATATTGTCACAATTAATGGTGTAGATAATGCTCGGCGTGGACTGTTGCTTATGTGTGATAATCAAGAGCAGATCTCTAGACTTGAATCAATTTTGAATACGATGGATAATATAACGGTAACGAAATATCGTCCGCCAAAGCTCAGAGATAGGTTGGCAGTTAGGCACGGTAGGTACATACAGCGAGATGCAGATGATAAGAAGACATTTCGTTTTGTGCGTGATGAATTGGGTTTACTCGTTGATTTTATGGCAGAAATAATGAAAAAAGAAGGACATAAACTCATCGGGATAAGAGGGATGCCTCGCGTTGGAAAAACAGAATCTATCGTTGCTGCAAGCGTTTGTGCAAATAAGCGTTGGCTTTTTGTTTCGTCTACTCTTATTAAGCAAACTGTACGCAGTCAACTGATTGAAGATGAGTATAGTGACGACAATATTTTTATATTAGATGGCATTGTTTCAACAAAGCGTGCAAATGAAAGGCATTGGCAACTTGTTCGTGAAATTATGAGATTACCCGCAACTAAAGTCGTCGAACATCCAGATGTATTTGTGAGTCAATCAGAATATACACTTGATGATTTTGATTATATTATTGAATTGCGTAACGATTATGATGAAGAAATTCAATATAATTTAGTAGATGAAATTGAGCAAGGAACGCAAAATAATTTCTCTATGTTTGACTTTTAAGGAAATATTGAGGTGTTAGCAGTGACGGAATTAGGACAAAAGCTGAAGGAAGCAAGAGAAGCGAAAGGCTTGTCTATTGATCAGCTACATGAGGTTACGAAAATTCAAAAACGTTATTTAGTAACAATTGAAGAGGGCGATTATAGTATATTGCCCGGTGCATTTTATGCACGTGCATTTATTAAACAATATGCGGACGCGGTTGGTCTGAACGGAGAAGAGTTACTTGTAGAGTATCAGAGTATCATACCACAATCTGAGTCTCATGATGTACCGCAAGTATCAACAAGTCAAAAGACACAAGAAACCATGCAAAAAGCAGCATCGCTTCCAATAGCAGATCATATGCCTAAAATATTGATTGCATTATTGGTAATTGCAGTAGGGGTAGCTGTGTGGTTTGTTTTCCAATGGTTAGCTGGAAAAGATGAAGGGCAAGTAAAACAAACGAAAAGTGAACAAATAGAAGTACAGAAGGCGAAAAATTCTCCGCTGGATCAAAAGGAAGAAGATGTAAAAGAAGAAGAATCTAAAAAAGAAGAACCGAAGAAAGAAGAACCACCAGCACAACAACCGACTACTGGTCAAGAAGAAGTGAAGGTTGTTGGAACAAGTGGTAAGGTATCTACTTTGGAAATTCATAATAATAAAGCACTGGAGTTAGAAATTACAGCGAAGGGTGCAAGTTATGTAGATGTTAAAAATGAAGGTGGAAATGTCATTTTTAATGGTACACTTCAAGAAGGTCAAACAGAGAAACATGATTTAACAACAGCAAAAGAAGTACTTCTCAACATTGGAAGTGCACCGAATGTTGAAATTAAACTGAATGGCCAAGTTGTTGCATTCCCACTAGATCCAGAAAAGGAATATCACCAAAGATTAGTGATTAAAAATCTAGGGGTAGGGCAACCTGCACAATAACAGTCATCGCTTCGATGACTTTTTTCCAATGAACAAATGTTTTTGACATGATGGAGGAATAGCTGTGAATTTACCAAATAAAATTACAATATCTCGAATCTGCTTAATTCCAATTTTTTTAGTAATTATGTTAGCTCCTTTTAACTGGGGAACATATACAGTTGGAAATGTAGATTTACCAATTCAACATTTAGTAGGAGCGATCATTTTTATTATTGCTTCAGCTACAGATTGGATTGATGGACATTATGCAAGAAAACACAACCAAGTGACGAATTTAGGGAAGTTTTTAGATCCATTAGCAGACAAATTATTAGTATCTGCAGCGTTAATTACACTTGTAGATTTACATTATGTAGCAACATGGATAGCGATTGTTATTATTAGTCGTGAATTTGCAGTTACAGGGCTTCGCCTTGTGTTGGCTGGTACAGGAGAAGTATCTGCTGCGAAAATGCCTGGTAAAATAAAAATGTGGATGCAAGTAGTTGCGATTTCTGCATATTTACTTCACGATGTACCATTAAATTTAATTCATATTCCAGTTGCAGAGATTACAATATGGATTGCACTTATTTTTACGATTATTTCAGGATGGGATTATTTCTGGAAAAATAGAGCTGTATTTAAGAATTCAAAATAACAGCTTATGGGGGAATCGGAATGAATGCCGAAATTATTGCGGTTGGAACAGAATTGTTACTCGGACAAATTACAAATACAAATGCAAAGTTTTTATCTGAAAAGTTAGCTTCCATTGGAATTAATGTGTATTATCATACTGTTGTGGGTGATAATAATCATCGTTTACAAGAAGCGATTCAAATTGCTGAGAAGCGTGCAGATATACTCATTTTTACTGGTGGATTAGGACCGACAAAAGATGATTTAACGAAAGAAACAATTGCGTCAACTTTACAAGAAGAACTTGTTTATGATGAAGTGGCATTAACGTCAATTGGTGAGTATTTTAAACGTACAGGACGCGAGTTCACAGAAAATAATAAGAAACAAGCACTTGTTTTAAAAGGGTCGACTGTATTTGCAAATGATCATGGTATGGCTCCGGGTATGGGGTTAGCTAAGAACGAGAAGGTTTATATTCTATTACCAGGACCGCCAAAAGAAATGAAACCGATGTATACAAATTACGTAGAGCCATTTTTACGTAACTTTACAACTGAAGAGCATATATATTCCCGTGTTCTTCGCTTTTTCGGCATTGGAGAATCCCAACTGGAAGTGAAAGTTCAAGACTTAATTGACGGGCAAACGAATCCGACAATTGCTCCGCTAGCTTCAGATGGAGAAGTAACGCTTCGTTTGACCGCTAAACATCAGGATGTAAAAAAAGCGGAAATGCTCATTCAACATGTAGAAGATTTGATCTTAGAACGAGTAGGGGAATTTTTCTACGGATATAATCAAGATTTTCTTCATAATAAAGCAATTGATTTATTGAAGAAAAAAGGTTTAACTTTAGCGTGTGCGGAAAGTTTAACGGGCGGTCTGTTTGGAAATCAAGTAACAGAAAATGCCGGCGTATCTTCTGTGTTTAAAGGCGGCGTGATTTGCTATCATAACGATGTGAAACAACATGTTTTACAAGTACCTGAAGAAACATTACAAACGGTCGGTGCTGTTAGCGAACAATGTGCTCGTTATCTTGCTGAAAATGTTAAAATACTTTTAAAAGCAGATATCGGAATTAGTTTCACTGGAGTAGCAGGGCCGGATGCTTCGGAAAATAAAGAACCAGGAACTGTAGTTGTTGGGTTAGCGATAAAGGGTGAGCCCACAGTAGTATTTCCTCTTAAATTGAGTGGAAGTCGTCAGCAAATAAGAGAACGCTCTACAAAATATGGATTTTATCATTTATATAAAAAACTAGAAGAGATGTGAGTTTCTTCTAGTTTTTTTGTGGGGAAAAATGAAAGATTTTCCATGGAAAACAAAAAAACGAATAAATGTTCGATTTTTGTTGGCAAATTGATATAGAAATAGGTATAATAAGATTAGCAATTCAGTTAAGGAGGAATTTTGAATGAGTGATCGTCAAGCGGCATTAGATATGGCGTTAAAACAAATAGAGAAGCAATTTGGTAAAGGTTCAATTATGAAATTAGGAGAACAGGCAGAACGTAGAGTTTCTACGGTGCCAAGCGGTTCGTTAGCACTTGATGTAGCTTTAGGTGTTGGTGGTTACCCAAGAGGGCGTATTATTGAAATCTACGGACCTGAAAGTTCAGGTAAAACAACGGTTTCCTTACATGCGATTGCAGAAGTGCAACGTCAAGGTGGACAAGCAGCATTTATTGATGCGGAACATGCAATGGATCCGGTATATGCACAAAAGTTAGGTGTTAATATTGATGAGCTACTATTATCACAGCCTGATACAGGAGAACAAGGTCTAGAAATTGCAGAAGCATTAGTACGAAGCGGTGCAATTGATATTATCGTAATTGACTCTGTAGCGGCTCTTGTACCAAAAGCGGAAATCGAAGGGGAAATGGGTGACTCTCACGTTGGTTTACAAGCACGTTTAATGTCACAAGCACTTCGTAAGCTTTCTGGTGCGATTAATAAATCAAAAACAATTGCAATCTTTATTAACCAAATTCGTGAAAAAGTTGGGGTTATGTTCGGGAACCCAGAAACAACTCCAGGTGGTCGTGCGTTGAAATTCTATTCAACAGTTCGTCTTGAAGTGCGTCGCGCTGAGCAATTAAAGCAAGGTAACGACATTGTTGGTAACAAAACAAAAGTAAAAGTAGTAAAAAATAAAGTAGCACCTCCTTTCCGTGTTGCTGAAGTTGATATTATGTACGGAGAAGGAATTTCAAGAGAAGGCGAAATTTTAGATATGGCTTCTGAACTTGATATCGTTCAAAAAAGTGGCGCTTGGTATTCTTATAATGAGGAACGTTTAGGACAAGGGCGCGAAAATGCAAAACAATTCTTAAAAGAAAACCCAGAATTAAGAGATGAAATTGCATTCTTTATTCGTGAGCATCATGGTATTGGTGAAGCTGCTGCTTCTGAAAACTTAGAAGAAAGTACTCTTCTGGATTAATAAAAGACACGATTCCGTGTCTTTTATTTTTATCCCACAATAATATGTAGCAAAATCTTTCGCTAAGGTCCTCTCGTTTGTTAGAACTGATTTGGTAAGGGTTGTCATCATTGGTGAATATAAACTTTCTTCGTTAAAAGAAGATTTACATGACAAAGGTAAAGAAAGTAAAAGTAGACAACGCTTGACAATGAAAAATGCGATAGATACAATGAGAATGTATATTTTTTCTTATATACGATACACTCTTCTCTAGAAGAGAAGTAACATTCGGAGTAGGTTCTATACCTTTTCGAAATAATAATATGACATTTTAATTGTGAAATGAAGAAAATCCCTTAAAAAAGCGGGGCGACGGTCTTTGCTGTACGTTGCAAATCAATGTACATGCCGACAGTCTTTTTTCATTCATAGCAAGGGGAGGTGAAATCATGAGTAGTACAGTTTGGGTACTCATCTCCATTTTGCTTGCAACAGTCGGTGCAGTTGTTGGCTTTTTTGTTCGAAAGTCTATTGCAGAAGCGAAGATTAATGGTGCAGCAAACGAAGCGAGACGTATTTTAGAAGATGCAAATCGCGAAGCAGAGGCACTTAAGAAAGAAGCGCTTTTAGAAGCAAAGGATGAAATTCATACACTTCGTACAGAAGCTGAATTAGAAATTCGTGACCGTAGAAGCGAATTACAAAAACAAGAAAATCGTTTAATGCAAAAAGAAGAGAACCTTGATCGTAAAGACGAAACGCTCGATAAGCGCGAGCAAATGTTAGAAAAGAAAGAGGAATCTCTTGTAGCGAGACAACAACAGATTGAAGAGTTGGAAAGCAAAGTGGGAGAGTTAGTTCAAAAGCAACAAACGGAATTAGAGCGCATTTCCAATCTGACACGCGAACAAGCGAAAGCAATCATTTTAGGGAAAGTGGAAAGTGAAATTTCTCATGAAATTGCCGTTATGGTAAAAGAAAGTGAAGTTCGTGCGAAAGAAGAGGCGGATAAGAAAGCAAAAGAGATTTTATCTCTTGCAATGCAAAGATGTGCAGCTGATCATGTTGCTGAAACAACCGTTTCGGTTGTAAATCTTCCAAATGACGAAATGAAAGGACGTATCATCGGACGAGAAGGACGTAATATTCGTACGCTAGAAACGTTAACGGGTATTGATCTTATTATTGATGATACGCCAGAAGCGGTAATCCTATCAGGATTTGATCCAATTCGTCGTGAAACTGCTCGTATCGCTCTTGATAAGCTCGTACAGGATGGACGTATTCACCCAGCACGGATTGAGGAAATGGTTGAAAAGTCAAGACGTGAAGTGGATGAGTATATTCGTGAAGTGGGAGAACAAACGACATTTGAAGTAGGTGTACATGGATTACATCCAGATTTAATCAAAATTTTAGGTCGTTTGAAATTCCGTACAAGTTATGGTCAAAACGTGTTAAAACATTCTATGGAAGTAGCGTATTTAGCAGGGCTTATGGCAGCTGAGCTTGGCGAGGACGAAAAGTTAGCGAGACGTGCAGGTCTATTGCATGATATCGGAAAAGCAATTGATCATGAAGTAGAGGGAAGTCACGTTGAAATTGGTGTTGAACTCGCAACGAAATATAAAGAGCATCCAGTTGTTATTAATAGTATCGCATCTCACCATGGTGATACAGAGCCAACTTCTATCATTGCCGTTTTAGTTGCAGCAGCGGATGCGTTATCAGCTGCAAGACCAGGAGCTCGTAGTGAGACACTGGAAAACTATATTCGCCGTCTTGAAAAGTTAGAAGAGATTTCAGAATCCTATGAAGGAGTAGAGAAATCCTTTGCAATTCAAGCAGGACGCGAAGTTCGCATCTTGGTAAAACCGGATACAATTGATGATTTAGAAGCTCATCGTTTAGCACGTGATATTCGAAAACGTATTGAAAATGAACTGGATTATCCAGGACATATTAAAGTAACAGTTATTCGTGAAACACGTGCAGTGGAATACGCAAAATAAAGTGGTGAAACACCACTTTATTTTTTTGTGTTGGGATTGGGCAATATAAAATAAAACGCTTGTAAATCATCTTTATTCAATTTCAATTCTAATTGGCTAGAATAGAAGAAAAGTTTAAATGAGCAGTTTGTTTTTCTTATAAGTGAATAGCTTGTAAGGTAGTAATAAAATAAGTAGTACATAGAAAGGGTAAGACATATGAGAATTTTATTTGTTGGAGATGTAGTAGGATCCCCTGGAAGAGGTATGATTCAACAATACGTACCGGCGTTAAAAAAGAAATATACGCCTACAGTAACAATTATTAATGGAGAAAATGCTGCAGGTGGTCGTGGTATTACAGAGAAAATTTACCGAAACTTTTTAGAGTGTGGTGCACAAGCAGTTACGCTTGGGAATCATGCTTGGGATAACCGTGAAGTGTTTGAATTTATTGATGATGCAAAATATCTTGCAAGACCAGCCAATTTCCCAGAGGGAACACCAGGAAAAGGACTTATTTTTGTAAATTGTAACGGTACAGAAGTAGCGGTAATTAACTTACAAGGACGTACGTTCCTTCCGCCAATTGATTGTCCGTTCCGAAAAGTGGATGAATTAATTAACATTGCGAAAAAGCGCACAAATATTATCTTTATTGATTTTCATGCTGAGACAACAAGTGAAAAACAAGCACTTGGTTGGTACGTAGACGGACGTGCTACAGCGGTAGTAGGCACACATACGCATGTTCCAACAGCAGATAATCGTATTTTACCAAGCGGGACAGCTTACATTACAGATGTTGGAATGACTGGTCCATATGATGGGATTTTAGGTATGGATCGTGAAGCTGTACTGAAGAAGTTTTTAACGAATTTACCTGTACGTTTTGAAGTAACAAATGGGAGAACGCAGTTAAGTGCAGTATTAATTGATGTGGATCCGAATACAGGAAAAGCGAAAAAAATTGAACGTATTTTAATCAATGATGATCAGCCATTTTTTGAATAATATTATTTAAAAGTTAGAAAAAACATTATATTTTAATTTTTTAGAAAAATTACAGAAATTTAGCAGGAATACATGTCTTTCCTCGTGAATATAAGTTAAAGTGAAATAATCGCTAATACTTTTTAAAGAAACGAGGAGGAAACGAGGAATGGAAATATTAAAAGTTAAAGCAACTTCGGTCCCTAACTCTGTAGCCGGTGCACTTGCTGGAGTTATTCGCGAACGCGGAACAGCAGAAATCCAAGCTATTGGCGCAGGTGCATTAAATCAAGCCGTGAAGGCAGTAGCAATTGCAAGAGGGTTTGTAGCGCCTAGTGGTTTGGATTTGATTTGTATCCCAGCTTTTACAGACATTATGATTGATGGTGAAGAACGTACAGCAATAAAATTAATTGTAGAACCTCGTTAAGTTTAAACAACCTGTTTGCTTTTATGCAAACAGGTTGTTTTTATGGAGAAGGAGGAATAAAAGTGAAAGTGTTTGATGCACATTGTGATGTATTATGGCAACTATGGAATGCAAAAGGAAAGAAGGATTTTCAAAATGATCCGTCTTTACATATTACATTTGAACAATTGGAGCAAAGAAAGGGAAGTGTACAATGCTTTGCGATATATGTACCTGAAACAGTACCATATGAACAACGTTTTGAAGCGGCGCTAGCTATGGTAGATATATTTTATAAGCAGGTTTTATCGTTACCAAACATGAAATTGATTCAGACAAAAAAAGATATAGAGCAGTTAGGACCAAATGAAGTCGGCGCCATTTTAACATTAGAAGGTGGCGAAGCAGTTGGAAAAGACAGGATGAAATTACGCACTCTCTATCGTTTAGGAGTCCGTTCTATGGGACTCACGTGGAATCATGCGAATTTACTAGCTGATGGAGCACTGGAAACAAGAGGAGCTGGACTTACTACTTTTGGTAAGAAGATTGTAGAAGAGCTGAATTCATTTCGTTTATGGACAGATATGTCTCACTTAAATGAAAAAGGATTTTGGGATGTGATGGAAATTGCTCGATATCCAATTGCATCACATTCAAATTGTTATGAGCTTTGTCAGCACCCGCGTAATCTGAAAGATGAACAAGTACAAGCACTTATTCAAAAAGATGGTGTAATTGGTGTAACGTTCGTTCCAGAGTTTTTAACCAATCATAGACCTGCTTATATGGATGACATATTACGGCATGTGGAACGCATTTGTTCACTTGGAGGAGAGCGTAATATAGGATTTGGTTCGGATTTTGATGGTATCACAGAAACGGTTGTCGGTGTGGAAGCATATCGGCGTTATGAATATGTAATCAATGAACTGAGTAAGCGATACAGTGAAACGAATGTCCAAAGTTTTCTGTATAATAATTTTATTAATCATATTTCTTTTTAGAGACTTATTTTATGCTGTGTTTTCGATTTAAAATAAGAAGTTAGAAAAATTAAAAAATTTGAATAAAATCAAGCCGAAATATTGCATTTTTTTCATTGTAAGGCTAGAATTGTAGACGAATTAAGATTACGCAAAACATTTAGGTAAGTCTGAAGAGGTATAATTTGCGTCCATTGTAGTTTCTTTGCATAAAAAGTGCTACACTATTACTGTAAAAAAATACACTACAATGAATGCAGCCAAAAGGGGTGTAGGAGATGATTAGTCAACTTTCATGGAAAGTTGGAGGACAACAAGGTGAAGGAATTGAAAGTACAGGAGAAATCTTCTGTATTGCATTAAACCGCTTAGGGTATTACCTATACGGTTACCGCCACTTTTCATCACGAATTAAGGGTGGTCATACAAATAATAAGATTCGCGTAAGTACAACTGAAGTACGCGCAATATCAGATGATTTAGATATTTTAATTGCTTTTGATCAAGAAACAATTGATTTTAACTTCCACGAACTACGACCAGGTGGAATTGTCGTTGCAGACGCAAAGTTTAATCCAACTATACCAGAAAGCGCAGATGTAAATCTATATGCAATACCGTTTACAGATATTGCTTCTGAGCTAGGTACATCATTAATGAAAAACATGGTTGCTGTCGGGGCATCTAGTGCAGTATTAGGATTAGATGAAACTGTATATCTAGAAGTTGTTGATGAAATTTTCGGCCGCAAAGGAGAGCAAGTTGTTGCGAAGAATATGGAAGCAATTAAACGCGGCTCTCAATACATGAAAGAATTGCTTGGTGAAAAAGTAAACATGATGCAGCTTGAAAAAGCTGATGGTCAAAAACGTATGTTTATGATTGGTAACGATGCAATTGCATTCGGAGCAGTAGCTGGTGGTGCTCGCTTTATGTCAGCATATCCAATTACACCTGCATCTGAAATTATGGAATATTTAATTAAAAAACTTCCAAAAGTAGGCGGAACAGTCATCCAAACTGAGGATGAAATTGCTGCTTGTACAATGGCAATTGGTGCAAACTATGCTGGTGTACGTACACTAACAGCATCAGCAGGACCTGGTCTATCTTTAATGATGGAAGCAATCGGTTTAGCTGGTATTACAGAAACACCGCTTGTTATCGTTGATACACAGCGTGGTGGTCCAAGTACTGGTTTACCAACAAAACAAGAACAATCGGATTTAATGGCAATGATTTACGGTACGCATGGTGAAATTCCAAAAATCGTAATGGCGCCAAGTACTGTTGAAGAAGCGTTTTATGATATTGTCGAAGCATTTAACTTAGCGGAAGAATATCAAGTACCTGTTATTTTCTTAACAGACTTACAGCTTTCTTTAGGAAAACAAACAGTAGAACCACTGAAGTTAGACAGAGTAGAAATTCGCCGCGGTAAGCTTGATTTACAAGCAGAGTTACCAGAGCGTGAAAATAAAGCTTACTTTAAACGTTACGAAGTAACAGAAGATGGTGTTTCACCACGCGTTTTACCTGGTATGAAAAATGGTGTTCATCATGTTACAGGTGTAGAACATGATGAAACTGGTAAACCATCTGAATCAGCACTGAATCGTAAAGCACAAATGGACAAACGTTTCCGTAAAATGGAGAATCTAAAATTTAATACCCCTGTATATAAAAATGCCAAGTATGATGACGCTGATGTATTATTAGTAGGTTTTAACTCTACTCGTGGTGCAATTGAAGAAGCGATGGAGCGTTTAGAGCAAGAAGGATTAAAAGTAAATCATGCTCATGTTCGTTTAATTCATCCGTTTCCAACACATGAAATCCTTCCACTTGTGAAGAGTGCAAAGCGCGTTGTTGTTGTGGAAAATAATGCAACAGGCCAGCTTGCTAACATTATGAAGATGAATCTTGGCAGTGGAGAGAAAATTTCTAGTCTGTTAAAATACGACGGAAATCCATTCTTACCAAAAGAAATTTACAACGAATGCAAAAAAGGGGTTGTATTAAATGGCAACATTTAAGGACTTTCGTAACAGCGTAAAACCAAACTGGTGTCCAGGTTGCGGTGACTTCTCAGTGCAAGCGGCAATTCAACGTGCAGCTGCGAACGTTGGTTTAAATCCAGATGATTTAGCTGTTATTTCAGGTATCGGCTGTTCTGGTCGTATTTCAGGTTATATCAATTCATATGGCGTTCATAGTATTCATGGACGTGCACTTCCAATTGCACAAGGTGTGAAAATGGCAAACCGTGATTTAACGGTCATCGCATCTGGTGGTGACGGAGATGGCTTTGCAATCGGTATGGGACATACCATTCATTCAATTCGTCGTAACATCGACATTACGTACATCGTTATGGATAACCAAATTTACGGTTTAACAAAAGGTCAAACATCACCACGTAGTGAAGCAGGATTTAAAACGAAAAGTACACCACAAGGTTCAATTGAGCCAGCATTATCTGTAATGGAAATGGCATTAACAGCTGGTGCGACATTTGTTGCACAAAGTTTCTCTAGTGATTTAAAAGAATTAACACAGCTAATTGAAGCTGGTATTAAGCATAAAGGATTCTCTTTAATTAACGTATTTAGTCCATGCGTAACTTATAATAAAGTAAATACGTATGATTGGTTTAAAGAGAATTTAACAAAACTAAGCACAGTAGAAGGATACGATCCATCTAATCGTATGATTGCTATGCAAACATTGATGGAAAACAAAGGTTTAGTAACGGGATTGATTTATCAAAATACAGAACAGCCTTCTTACCAAGAACTTGTAAAGGGATATAGTGAAAAACCTTTAGTGCAAGCTGATTTACAGATGGATCAAAAAATGTTCGATGAACTCGTTGCTGAATTTATGTAATTATAATAAAAGAGCTGCTTAACGGCAGCTTTTTTTATTTACTCAGAAAATTCAGAATGATAAAATGGTAGTGTATCGTCTTGTCAGAAAAAATTAGTTTGTGCGCTGTAGTACGTGGGTATGATACTGTCTCTTTGTTGTTAAATTTGGATAAACATCTTATACTATGATAGTGTGTATAGAAATAAAGTAATATGTTTTTAAAGGACAAGGTTAAAACAACAAAAAAGGGAATGTCTATTGGTGTCGGGAAGACCCCATTCTTATGGATGGTTAGATCGATTACTTGGGTTTCAAGGGGCAAGCTATCTCTCAAACTATTCTAATCTTTAAGATGGGTCTGATTGTCATTAAAATGGACTACAGAGTGTGTATAGTTAAGGTTGAAAGGAGATTACCCATGAACGAGCAACAACGATTAGCAAGTCAACAAGCGAATTCTTCTATGAAAAAAGAAGAAAAAGATTATAGCAAATACTTTGAAAGTGTATATCAGCCACCTTCCTTGAAGGATGCGAAAAAACGCGGGAAAGAAGAAGTGAAAATCGAGCGTGATTTTGGTTTACCAGAAGAGTTTCGTAACTTTGGTGCTGGAAGAAAGTTTTATATCCGTACTTATGGATGTCAAATGAATGAGCATGATACAGAAGTAATGGCTGGTATTTTTACAGCGCTTGGATATGAACCAACATTTTCGACAGAAGATGCAGATGTGATTCTATTAAATACTTGTGCCATTCGTGAAAATGCTGAGAATAAAGTATTTGGTGAACTTGGTCATTTAAAACCATTAAAACAAAGAAACCCTGATCTTTTAATCGGTGTTTGTGGTTGTATGTCTCAAGAAGAATCTGTTGTAAACAAAATTATGCAAAAAAACCAACATGTAGATATGGTATTTGGTACACATAATATTCATCGTTTGCCGTACATTTTAAAAGATGCGATGTTCTCAAAAGCGACAGTTGTTGAAGTATGGTCAAAAGAAGGGGATGTAATTGAAAACCTTCCGAAGGTGCGTCGTGGTGATATTAAGGCATGGGTAAATATTATGTATGGATGCGACAAATTCTGTACATATTGCATCGTACCATATACACGTGGTAAAGAACGTAGTCGCCGCCCAGAAGATATTATTAATGAAGTCCGTCATTTAGCGGCAAATGGGTATAAAGAAATTACGTTGCTTGGTCAGAACGTAAACGCATATGGTAAAGACTTTGAAGATTTAGAATATGGTCTTGGCGATTTAATGGATGAACTTCGTAAGATTGATATAGCACGTGTTCGTTTTACAACAAGTCACCCGCGTGATTTCGATGATCACTTAATTGAGGTGCTTGGAAAAGGCGGTAATTTAGTTGAACATATCCACTTACCAGTGCAATCTGGAAGTACAGATATGCTAAAAATTATGGCACGTAAATATTCACGAGAACATTATCTAGAACTTGTACGTAAGATTAAAGAAGCGATCCCGAATGCAGTATTAACAACTGATATTATCGTAGGTTTCCCAAATGAAACTGATGAGCAGTTTGAAGAAACGATGTCGTTATATCGTGAAGTAGGTTTTGATAGTGCATTTACATTTATTTATTCTCCACGTGAAGGTACACCTGCTGCAAAAATGAAGGATAATGTACCGATGGAAGTAAAAAAAGAGCGTTTACAACGTTTAAATGCATTAGTTAATGAGTATTCTATGGAAAAGAATAAACGATATAAAGGCCAAATCGTTGAAGTACTAGTTGATGGAGAGAGTAAGAATAATCCTGATGTGCTTGCAGGCTATACGCGTGCAAATAAGCTTGTAAACTTCGTAGCTCCAAAATCTGCAATCGGTCAGCTTGTAAAAGTAAAAGTAACAGAAGCAAAAACTTGGTCTCTAAACGGGGAATTGGTTGAGGAGCCGATCGAGGTGAAATAATAGATGAAAGTTTATACAAAAGATGAAATTGTTGAGCAAGCGAAAGAATTAGCGAAAATGATTTCTGAAACAGAAGAAGTGGATTTCTTTAAACGTGCGGAAGCACAAATTCATAAAAATGAAAATGTAAAATATGCAATTGATGAAATTAAAGCATTGCAAAAACAAGCAGTAAACTTACAGCATTATGGAAAATGGGAAGCGTTGAAAAAAGTAGAAGCGGAAATAGATGCTCTGCAAGATAAACTTGATAGCATTCCGGTTGTACAGGAATTTAAATCTTCACAAACATATGTAAATGATTTACTGCAACTTGTAGCAAGTACCATTTCTAATAACGTCACGGATGAAATTTTAATTTCAACTGGTGGCAATGTGTTAAAAGGCGAAACAGGTGCTGAAGTAGAGAGTAAAAAAGGCAACTGTGGTTGTTAAGGGAGATGTCCTATGGACATCTCTTTTTTTGTTTTTATTCTGCTCTATAGTCTTTTGTCAAAAAAAGAATGACACATTCCGCTATTGTCACGCATATGATTAAGTGAATATTGATTGAGGAGGGTTACGAATGTCCGAATTTAGAGAGATTATTACAAAAGCGGTAGTGGGAAAAGGACGTAAGTATACAAAGTCAACGCATACATGTGAATCAAATCATGAGCCGACAAGTATTCTCGGATGTTGGGTAATTAATCACACATATGAAGCGAGAAAGAATGGGAAGTCTGTAGAAATTGAAGGATACTACGATGTGAATACGTGGTACTCATTTGATGAAAACACAAAAACAGAAGTTGTAACAGAACGTGTTAGTTACACGGATGAAGTGAATGTTGGATATCGTGACAAAAACTTTTCAGGTGAAGATTTAGAAATTATTGCCCGCGTTATTCAACATCCAAATTGTTTAGAAGCAATCGTTTCACCAAATGGTAATAAAATTGTTGTAACTGTAGAGCGTGAATTTGTAACAGAAGTTGTCGGTGAAACAAAAATTTGTGTAAATGTAAATCCAGATGGATGTCCAGAGGATGAGGATAACTTTGAAGTAGATGATGATGAATTTGAAGAGTTAGATCCAAACTTTATTGTAGATGCAGAAGAAGAGTAAGAAGAGGCTAGGAAGAAATTCTTCCTAGCTTTTTTACATAGTATAAGTGATATTGAATAGAACTGTTTTGTATCGGAAATGTGCTATAATGAAGAGAGACTCCTATAAGTGGAGAGAAAATTGTCCGTGAAGTACGGCATATAATATATAGCACATTTTTATGAAGTATGGAGGAAACAAATGGCTCAGTATACCCCTATGATACAACAATATTTAAAGGTCAAGGCAGACTATCAAGATGCCTTTTTATTTTTTCGTTTAGGTGATTTTTATGAAATGTTCTTTGAAGATGCGGTTAAGGCAGCTCATGAACTTGAAATTACGCTAACAAGCCGAGATGGTGGAAGTAGTGATCGAATACCGATGTGTGGTGTTCCGTACCATGCTGCGAAAAATTATATTGAACAGCTTGTTGAAAAAGGATATAAAGTTGCAATTTGTGAACAAGTAGAAGATCCGAAAACAGCAAAAGGTGTTGTACGTCGTGAAGTCGTTCAATTAATTACGCCAGGAACCATGATGGAGGGGCGGACGATTGATGAAAAAGAAAATAACTTCTTAGCTGCGTTAACTCATTTTGAAGATGGCTCTTATGCATTAGCTTGTAATGATTTAACAACAGGGCAAAATACAGTCACATTGTTAACAGGTTCTGTAGAAGATGTATTATTAGAAGTCTACGCAACAGGTTCAAAAGAAATTGTTGTAGATTCTACATTTTCAAAAGATGAGCTAAACAAGTTGACGGAAACATTAAAGATGACAATCTCTTATGAAGATGAAACGAAAGTTCCTGAAGGATTACAGCATCTTGTGAGAAATGTAACTCAAACGAAATTAGTTACAGCAGTAGGGCGCTTATTGAATTATGTACTAAGAACGCAAAAACGTTCATTAGATCATTTACAGCCAGTAGATATTTATTATACAAATCAATTTATGAAAATTGATGTGCATTCAAAGCGTAATTTAGAGTTAACAGAGACCCTTCGAACAAAAGAGAAAACAGGATCCCTCCTATGGCTATTAGATAAAACAAAAACAGCGATGGGTGGACGGATGTTAAAACAGTGGATGGAACGCCCGCTTATACAAAAAGACAAGATTGAAGAGCGTTTAGAAATGGTTGAAACATTTGTGAATGACTATTTCTTACGTGAAGATTTAAAAGAAAAACTAAAAGAAGTGTATGACTTAGAGCGCTTAGCGGGAAAAGTCGCATATGGTAGCGTTAATGCGCGCGATTTACTGCAATTAAAACGTTCTCTACTGCAGGTTCCGACCATTTTAGAGGCGGTTAGTTTGATAGATAATTCTTATGCGGCAAGATTAATTCAAGGCGTTGATCCATGTGAAAGTTTAACAGAGTTACTAGATAGAAGTATTCAAGAAAACCCGCCGCTGTCTATAAAAGATGGGGATATAATAAAAGATGGTTATAATGACAAGCTAGATGAATATCGTTATGTTAGTAAGAACGGAAAAACATGGATTGCAGAGCTTGAAAAACGTGAACGTGACATTACGGGAATTAAATCGTTAAAGATTGGTTACAACCGTATTTTTGGCTACTATATTGAAGTGACAAAGGCAAACCTTGCTTCGCTTCCAGAAGGGCGTTATGAGCGCAAACAGACGCTTGCAAATGCGGAGCGCTTCATTACAGATGAATTAAAAGAAAAAGAAACATTGATTTTAGAGGCAGAAGAAAAAATTGTACAGTTAGAATATGATTTATTTACTGCACTTCGTGAAGAAGTAAAAGTGTTTATTCCGAAATTACAGCATCTAGCCAAAGTGATTAGTGAACTAGATGTACTGCAAAGTTTTGCTACAGTGAGTGAAGAAGAACAATTTGTAAAACCAGTTTTAACAGATAAGCGTGAAATCTTTATTAAAGATGGGCGCCATCCTGTTGTAGAAAAAGTATTGAACGGCAAATTGTATGTTCCGAACGATTGTGTGATGCCTGAAAACATGGATGTCTTTTTAATTACAGGTCCAAACATGTCTGGTAAAAGTACGTATATGCGTCAATTAGCACTTGTTACTGTTATGTCGCAAATCGGTTGCTTTGTACCTGCAACAGAAGCTGTATTACCAGTCTTCGATCAAATCTTTACGAGAATTGGTGCAGCAGATGATTTAATTTCAGGTCAAAGTACGTTTATGGTCGAAATGTTAGAAGCAAAAAATGCGATTGCAAATGCATCAGAAAGAAGTTTAATTTTATTTGATGAAATCGGACGCGGTACATCTACGTATGACGGCATGGCACTTGCACAAGCAATCATCGAGCATATTCATGACCAAATTGGAGCGAAGACACTATTCTCAACACATTACCATGAGTTAACTGTATTAGAAGAAAGCTTAGAGCAACTGAAAAACGTACACGTTTCAGCTATTGAAGAAAACGGAAATGTTGTTTTCTTGCATAAGATTCAAGACGGTGCAGCGGATAAAAGTTATGGTATTCATGTTGCCCAGCTTGCTGAGCTTCCAGATAGCTTAATTGCTCGTGCAAAAGAAGTATTGGCCCAGCTAGAAGGACAAGAGGAAATCATTATTCCGAAACGAGCGGAAGTGAAAGTACAAGAAGAAATTGTCCAAGAATCAGTAGTTGTAAAAGAAGAATCAGAACCACTGCCAGAGGAAAAAGAAGACTCTGCAGAATCACAACTATCTTTCTTTGCTACAGAACAGCCTGTGAAAAAAGAAGACAAGCCTATGTTTGATCAAAAAGAAACAGCTGTATTAACGCAAATTAAAAAAATCGATTTACTTGATATGACACCTTTAGAAGCGTTAAATGAATTGTATCGTTTACAGAAAAAGCTAAAGAAAGGATGAGTAAGTAGATGGGGAAAATTCGCAAACTCGATGACCAACTCTCCAACTTAATTGCGGCAGGAGAAGTAGTTGAACGCCCTGCTTCAGTTGTAAAAGAACTTGTCGAAAATTCCATCGATGCGAATAGTACATCTATTGAAATCCACTTAGAAGAAGCTGGATTATCGAAAATTCGCATCATTGATAATGGAGATGGCATTGCTGAAGAAGATTGTATTGTTGCATTTGAACGTCATGCAACAAGCAAAATTAAGGATGAAAATGATCTATTTCGCATACGGACGTTAGGTTTCCGTGGTGAGGCATTGCCAAGTATCGCATCTGTTAGTGAACTAGAGCTCATTACAAGTACAGGGGATGCACCGGGTACGCATCTGATTATTAAAGGCGGAGACATTATAAAGCAGGAAAAAACAGCGAGCCGTAAAGGAACGGACATTACGGTTCAAAACCTGTTTTTTAACACGCCAGCACGTCTTAAATATATGAAAACAATTCATACAGAGCTTGGGAATATTACAGACATTGTGTATCGCATTGCAATGTCTCATCCAGAAGTATCTTTGAAACTGTTTCATAATGAGAAAAAATTGCTTCATACATCAGGAAATGGTGACGTGAGACAAGTTCTTGCCGCAATTTATAGTATTCAAGTTGCGAAAAAATTGATTCCAATTAAAGTAGAATCATTAGACTTTACAATTCGTGGTTATGTAACGTTACCTGAAGTAACGAGAGCATCTCGTAACTACATGTCAACGATTGTAAATGGTCGTTACGTTCGTAACTATGTCTTAATGAAAGCTATTCAGCAAGGATATCACACATTACTTCCAGTTGGTCGCTATCCAATCGGTTTCTTATCAATTGAAATGGATCCAATGCTAGTTGATGTCAACGTTCATCCAGCGAAATTAGAGGTGCGCTTCAGTAAAGAGCAGGAATTACTGCAATTAATTGAAAAGACATTACAGGATGCCTTTAAAAAGATTCAGTTAATTCCAGATGCTGGTGTTACAACGAAGAAAAAAGAAAAAGATGAAAGTGTACAAGAGCAATTTCATTTTGAACATACAAAACCGAAAGAACCACCAATGCCCAATATTGTCTTACCAACTGGGATGGATGAAAAGCAAGAAGAAGTTCAAGCAAAACCACAAAACCAAAATCTACTTTGGCAACCACCAAAGCAAGAATGGCAACCTCCTGAGTCTGTAGTAAGAGAAGAAAATAATTGGCAACCGTCTAAACCAATCATTGAAGAGCCTCTTCAAGAAGAAAAAGACTGGGACAGTAGCGATGAAGACTTTGAATTAGAGGAATTAGAAGAAATCCAAGAAGTCAAAATGAACGGAAATGATTTACCACCGCTTTATCCAATTGGGCAAATGCATGGAACTTATATTTTCGCCCAAAATGATAAAGGATTATATATGATTGATCAACATGCGGCGCAAGAACGAATCAATTATGAATATTTCCGTGACAAAGTAGGGCAAGTTACGCAAGAAGTACAAGAATTACTCGTACCATATCGTATTGACTTATCTCTCAATGAATTTTTACGTGTTGAAGAACAATTAGAGGAATTAAAAAAAGTAGGATTATTCCTAGAACAATTCGGTCATCAATCTTTTATTGTTCGCTCGCATCCAACATGGTTTCCAAAAGGAAAGGAAACAGAAATCATCGATGAAATGATGCAGCAAGTCGTCAAACTAAGAAAAGTCGATATAAAAAAACTGCGTGAAGAAGCAGCGATTATGATGAGCTGTAAAGCATCGATCAAAGCAAACCAATATTTAACGAACGATCAAATCTTTGCTTTGCTTGAAGAACTTCGCACAACGACAAATCCTTACACATGTCCGCATGGTAGACCGATTCTGGTGCATCATTCGACGTATGAACTGGAGAAGATGTTTAAGCGGGTGATGTAGGGGAGTTGTGCGAAGGGAAAAATTAATTAGACTAGGGGAAAATTGATAAACATGAAGATTTTTTTGTTATTATTTCAATAAAATTATGAAGCGGTTATGTGAAAAGGGGCAATAGTAACAAGTTGCTCCTTTTTTAAATAATTCTATGAAACATTATTAATTTGATTTCTTAAATATTTTTTGTCTTTTAAAGATCATTTTTTCAATTATACTAGCTGGTGATAAAACATTTGTCCAAAGACAAAAAAGTTCGCTACTGGAGAGAAAAAAGCCCACTACCAGTTATTTAAAATGGTTTGAAAATGCCTAGTATTATTGATAGGTGTTAAAAGAAGAATAAAATGAATATGTAATGGCAATGTTCTTTGCAGTTATTTTGATAAAATATTGAGAGAAATAAAAAGGAGTGATAGTAACAAGTCGCTCTTTTTTATTTTATATGTATGTCTAAAGATACTTATTTGACGGAACTATTGAAATGTTTCTCGATTAGTAACTCTCTCGCTAAAAGTGCTGATGTTTCTAATGAGATTGCTTGCTCTGGTTTAAATCAATAAATAAGAATACCAATTAAACCTGTGGAAGAAAAAGCGTGATCTAATAAGAAATTATCTTATGATTGTTTCACAGTTGTATCCTTGAAATAAATTTGTATTTACATACCCACCTAGTTGTTTATCAAGACACATAAGTGGACATTTTTTAGTAGTTAATATGTACAAATCACTTGGTGAATCCTGATCTAAACTAAAATGATATCTATTATTTTCATATATATATTGTGAGAATATTTGTTCGTTGGTACAATTGTGTTAGAAAAAATTAACTATTTTTCCAACAGGGGGCATTGCATGAGATCTACAGCCGACGTAATCCTTAACATATTCGAGGAAAAGTTACCAGAAATATATAAGACAAATAAGGTCAGACAATCCCAAGTTCAAATGGCTTTAGATATAGCGGAATTTCTTAATACAAATAAGAAAATGATGATTATCCAAGCACCTGTAGGAACAGGAAAATCATTAGCAGCGTTAGTACCGGCCCTAGTAGATAGAAAATATAACCTGTTACATAGCAGGAATATAATGTACGTCACAGCTACCATTAATCTACAGGGGCAATTAGAAAACGAGGAAATCCCACTATTAAGAAAATTAGGGTTCACCCAAAAAACTATAACCGCAAAGGGAATGTCACACTATTATTGCCATAGTAGGGCTAAACAGATGAATAAAAACGGTATAGATACTGTTAAATCTCGCAAATTCAAGAACATTTTACAGCATTTTTTCAATGGTAGTAAAACCGGACAAAGAAGTGAGCTAGCTAGTAAATTTGACTTTGAAATTGATCATGATATATGGAAACAAATCAATATGGAGTCTAGTTCACTTTGTAGAAATTGCAAGTTTGCATATAACTGTTCAACAAGAAAGCATCGTAATAATTTTAAATCCTCGGATAACCAATTAGTAATAACTAATCATGGACAACTAATTCAATCCCTATTAAACGATTTAGACACTGATACAGCACATGAGTCAACATTGAAGACTGATATAGGAGTTATCATCATTGATGAGGCCCATGAATTTCAAGAAGCATTTATGAAAATAATCGAAAAAAGGATTAACATTCCTCAATTAAAATCAATAACTAATACGATTAAACGAAAAAATGAAAAATGGAAAAGCTCAGTACAAAAGCTATTAAATTGGATACATAAAGTAAAAAAAGAACATCCAGAAATTGATAACGGAAATTTTAAACTTGATCCTAGCGTTATAGAAATATTTAATAATCTAAAAGATATACTTCATGCAAATCTACTTGTGTATAAAGATAATAGAGGACAAGAGCTGGAGGACCTATTACGCATTATAGATTTGTTTGTAAAAGAAAAAAAATATACAACGTGGTTTAATTTAGAAGATGATGGGTTTTATGCCATAACAAATCATTTTAAAAAAGAGTTTAGACAACTTTTAAAGTACATGCAATCCAAGAATAAAATTATATTCATGTCCGGAACGTTAACCGTAGATTCAGATTTCTCATTTATAGAACATAAATGGGGAATCAAACCAAATGAAGCTATTACTAAAAGCTTCAAAAGCCCCTTTGATTATACAAATCAAGCCATAATATATATTCCAAAGGGTTTAGATCACCCAGTATCAAAAACATTCACTCAAACGGCATCTAAGCCTATTAAAGATCTACTTAATTTAACTGGTGGCCGAACACTTCTCTTAAATACCTCAAATAAGCAAAAAAATGAGTTTTATAGAGAGATACGTAATGAACTACAGGGGAAAGAAATTCCTGTATATAATCAAGGTGAGAATAGTACTGAAGTCTTAACACAGCTTTTTAAAGAGAATGAAACCAGCGTTTTAGTTGGCACCGGTAGTTATTTTTCAGGATTTTCAGTATCTGGTACGGCATTGACCTCAGTTATCCTTAATAAATTACCGTTTACATCCAAAGATGATCCTATAATAGATTTAATGAGCCAGGGGCTGTCTTACGAGGATAAAAATAATTTAGTTATAAACCCTATGATGGCAAACAAGTTAAATCAAGCAGTAGGTAGATTAATTAGAAGTATTAATGATTATGGAATTATTACTATACTAGACTGTAGAATATTTCGATCACGATACTATGATAAATATGGTCGATACGTTCAGAATTTGTTACGTAATCAAGGATATAGATTGACTAGCGAGTGGGAAGATGTCCGATCCTTTTATACCACAAAGTTATTAAATGGGGCTGCTGCAGATTATATAGATTATGACAGAAGTTTATTAAGCATCGGACCAATGATAAAACGGAGCAGTAATAGAATAATAAAGGCTCATAAAAAAGCAATTAATCGTTCCAACACCAAAAAGAAAGCACGAATCTCCCAGAATATAAATATTAATACTCCAAAAAGAACAACAAATAAGAAAAAGGCATCAAGATTAAAGGAACCTAATAATATCAAAAATAATATAAAGAGTACCTCTACAACTACAATTGAACGAATAACTCTAAAACCTATGATTAAATCAACTGATAGGATGGAACAAGAACAAAAATTATACCTAAAATTTATATGTGCAAACTACAATATGACCATAAACAATAACGATTCTGTAGAAGACGTATTTTCCAGATTGTGTCACGATCTACTTGTAATGAATCAATCACCGGAAAAATTGTTGGACAAATTTCCATATAGGGATAGTAAAGAGAAAAGCACATTTAAGCAATACCTATCAATTAAAACAAGTACTAATTCTAACAAAGAAGATAAAATAATAATTAAACAACAAAGGGCATTTTTGAGAAAAATAGCGGCAAGTGAAGAGGTCCCTTATATATAAATCGGATGTCACAGAATCGTATAAGAAACTTTATCGCGAGTTAGTTCAACGATGGAAAGATACCAACAACTTAAAAAATCATTTTCCTTATAAAGATGAAGCACAACATAACGAATTATACAGTTTTCATGAAGGGACAAAAAAAATAGAACTGCCTCTATGTACAGATTGGGGCTGCAGTGGTAAATGTAGTACAGAAGAACACAAGCGAATAGAAACGTATTTTATTAATAAATACGGTGCAACAACAGTCGTGTTCACAGATTCAAAGCGTATTAATATTACACCATCAAATATTCTAGAAAAAGAAGACTTTCGTCCAAAGAGCTTTCAATAAATAGTATTAAATAACTCTCCCAATTACAGATTGGGGGAGTAAACTATAGTGACACGAACAAAAATTCAAGATTACATCTATTTTTGAGGAAGTATTTCCATACGCTGAAACTCTAAAAAGTACCTGGTTATTTCCTTCTCAAAGATAAACCCATTAGTAAAATGTAAGCCTATCGACAGTTACAAAAAGCCGGGGATTTTGCCGGTGTAGAATCTTTAGGCACTCATACAATGCGTAAAACGTTTGGGTATTGGTTTTACAAGCAGACAAAGGATATTGCTATGCTACAAGAAATATTGAATCATAATACACCACAAATTACACTAAGATACATCGGTATTAATAAAGA
Organism: Bacillus sp. XF8; assembly: GCF_017498755.1. Classification (NCBI taxonomy): domain Bacteria; kingdom Bacillati; phylum Bacillota; class Bacilli; order Caryophanales; family Bacillaceae; genus Bacillus; species Bacillus sp. XF8. Next base: position 50,713 of record NZ_JAGDQK010000039.1, read on the forward strand.
AGAAAAAGATAATATACTTGATACATTTCGCATCTAATTTAACATGGTAAAATAATATTCGGATGAGAATCCAATACATATTATTATAATTAAAGTGGTGCAAGTCGGAAGAAGGCACCTTAGGGTGCTTTTTTCATTTCTTCTCGACAAAATAGTTGTGACTGAATTTGTTCCTAATGGAAGCTAACAATGGAGGGCTACTGGTAATTATATAGTATGATAGAAATATACAATTATAGAGGGGGAAACAAATTGACAAATGAAGTTGAATATCCACTAGCAGAACCGGACATAGCAGAAGAGATAGAAGTAGTTAATTCAGATGCCGATACAATTCAAGTACTAGCAAATAAGATCCATCATCAAAAAACCAAAGAATACTTTGAAGAGGTACTAAATACATTCGAAAATGGTAATTATAGATCTTCCGTTGTGATGCTATGCACAGTAGTAATTTGTGATTTAGTTTTTAAATTAAAAGATTTAGAGGAAATTCATGGAGATGCTAAGGCAGAAAAAATATTAAAGGATCTGCATGTTGAAAAAGAAGCCAATCCTGTTTCACCCGATTGGGAAAATCAATTAATTGAAAAATCTTTTATAGAAGCAAAATTGTTAGAAAATGATGTTTATACTCATATTAAAACGTTAAAAACATACCGGAATTTATGTGCTCATCCTGTATTAAATTCAATGGATATTTTGTACAGACCAAATAAAGAACAAGCAGAATCATTAATAAAAAATATGCTAGAAGGGTTATTAACTAAACACCCTCTATTCACAAAAAATGTATTCGTTCCATTTATGGTCGAGATAGAAAGAATACAACACGATTTATCAAATTAGGAGCGCTTAGAAACCTATATAGAATCTAAATTTTTTGTTCACTTTAATAAAGAACTAACTGAATATATCTTTAAGAATCTTTGGAAAATTGTTTTTAAAAATGATGGGAAACGAGAAAATGATAATCGAAACATTAACTACAAGGTATTGCTAATTATATATAAAAAGTACAATGAAATTTTATTTAACTATATAAAAAAGAACCCAGATTATTTCAGTGACTTTTTGGATAAGGAAACTATCCTATCCAAGTTGTTTGATTTCCTATCACGATATCCTGAAATTTATTCTTTATTCAGAAATCACACACAAGAAATATTAAATAAGCGTGCGACTAAAAAAAACAGCTGGTTTATTAGAAGTGTTTTTGTTTCCGAATCTTTAAAGGATCACTTTAACGCAATTGAATCTAAAATTCATGGTCATGGTAGTTATTATAACCAACCTTATATTCATCGTTATTACCTAAGAAGTGAAGATGTAGAAATTCTAAACGAATTAGCGAAAAAAGAAGACGTATTAAGTGAGTTTTATGATTTTATGATTAGTCATTATTATCATAGTGGGTCATTTAATAATGCAGATCATACTTTTGAAATCTGTATAAAACCTTTCTACGAAGAATTTAATAAAGAACAATTCGAAACTTTATTACAAGAAGCAAACAGTAATCCACAATGCTATGAAGGGATGTTTGGAAATAGAAATAAAATCTTGCTTCCAACCGCTAAGAAAGTAATGTCTAACACAAATATAGAAGAGATTTATAAAAACATATTCTAATTTCATTTTTTTATAGGAATTTCTTAAAATAAATGTAGCAGCGATTATGTTGCTACATTTAATTCAAACCAACAGTTGCGTTAGGACATAAGAATACCAATGAAAACAGTTGTTAATGCAACATAATTCATCAAAATTATTTAATTTTGAATACAACACAATTTAAAATGAATCAATAATCCTTAACGTGTTTTTTTCGTTTGGCTGGTGGTACGCTTTCTATAAGTTCTTCCAAAAGTCATTGTACATTTATAAATTAACCATTCATCAATTGTAGAAGTTAAAGCCGTTCTAATCTCTTCTCTTGTTGGAATTTTTGCTGGAGCAGGCTTTTTAGTTGCACCATGTCTGCACAAAATGCCAGATCCATCTCTAGAATTTATGTATTGAGTAAATTCATTTAATTCCTTTAAAGAATTAAATAAATCTTCTGGTAGTCCTTTTTTATTTGTATTAAGTTTACTTGTTCCTAAACCTAAATCTGAAAGGATATTTTCAAAAATCTTATATGTATTTATTAATAGGTAAATAATTTGTTCTTCAGCAAGTGTTAATAAGATTATAACTTCTCTTACAATTGGTTCATCAATAATTAATTGTAGATAATCTTTGTATCTATCTGGTTCCGAATTCTTGTCCCTTTTCTTTAACATGGAAAGTACACCTTCATCAAATGGATATGACAATTCTTCTAATATGATATCAAGGTCTTCTGAATAACTTTCACCTCTAATATTAAATCCGTTATCAAAGTAAAGTGTTGTTGCAGCTACAATCATATCGTTATCTAGTACCAACCGTAATCCATTGACCAACCGTAATAATGTTGTCCACCTAGCATATGCTCTTGTTGATTCATGCCGATTTAAAACATTAACATGTGGTGACTCAAATACAGGTATGTATGTAATACCATCAGGATCACCATTGATGAATTGAACATGGAAACCTAAATCCCAACCGATGATACCTGGATTTGTATGCAGATTTAATGACAATTCATTTTTACTCACTAATTGTATCCCCCTTAATAAACTACAACTTGCTTTGTTCATTATATCATCTAAAAATAAGTGCTTGATAGAACTAGTTCTATCAAGCGTTCTTTCAAATGTGTAATTTGTAAAAAAATATGCAATTTAAACTTTTCGTAAAATACATCATGGAAATATCTGTTATGCGGAAGTGCTTAAAAATTATAATTCTATATACATATGAATGTAGATTTATCTGTAAGAATGCTACATTCTTCTCTATTTACCTATACTTATATTTTAACTACTTAATTATGATGTAGATATTAATTTAAAGTTATTTATACGAAATAACTAAATGGATTTTTTAGGAAAAGAAAATGATAAACCATTCGGTTTTCTCAATTCACATAATTTTCAAAATTAAAATCTAAAGATGTTAATTTTTGTTATATAATGAAATCAAGCCATATGTAAGATGGTTTCCTCGTTACGAGTAATGAGATAGTTTGATTCACCTTTTATACATTATCTGAAAAAGAACTTGTAGTGATTTCTACAAGTTCTTTTTGTTTTTCAGTTTAAATAACCTACAATGAATTTTTAAAAGAAACTAAACATCTTAAACTTGACTTTAGAAAAAAGAAATAATTCCCTCTAAAATTGACTTTGCATAAACTTAGCTTGATAGCGATGTGACGTCATGCTTTACATAAATAATAAAATTATGATAGAGAATTATCTTTCAAAATGACAGCACTTTTTACATTGAAGGGTTCTGGTGCAAAAACTATAAGATTTATGTAACTAACCTCTGAAACTTGGACATACTGATACTAGTACTCTAAAAAAGCACGTGATTAGTATGGAAAAGCAAAACCTATTCAAGTGGAAACATTATCAGCCTGAACTGATCTTATTAATAGTAAGATGGTACCTGCGGTACAATTTGAGCTTTCGTAACTTGGTGGAAATGATGGAGGAAAGAGGATTATCCATTGCTCGCACCACCATTATGCGCTGGGTTCATCAATATGGACCTTAATTAAAAGAGAAAGTACGACATTACCTTACATCAACAAATGACTCGTGGAGAGTCGATGAAACTTATATTAACGTAAAAGGGCGATGGACGTATTTATATCGTGCCGTTGATTCAGAAGGGAATACCATTGATTTTTATCTAAATAAATCAAGAGATAAACAAGCAGCCAAGTACTTTTTCAAGAAAGCCTTGGCTTTTTCGTACGTTTCCAAACCTCGCGTGATAACAGTAGATAAGAACCCCGCTTATCTTGTAATAATTCGAGCGTTGAAAGAAGAAAAGTATATGCTGAAAAAAGGAAAACTTCACCAACAAGTGAAGTCTATCCAAGATGAAGTTGAATTTGTACATAATTTTTTTGGAATTGCATAATAATCTAGAATTGAATAGACTGTGTAGGTTCTATGTCTCTATCTAATGATTTTTGCACTAGAACCAAAAATTCGATTCAGGTTTTCATTCTAAATTTCAATAAACTTAAACCTCGAAAGGTATAAACAGATTAATTGTAGTTACTAAGGAAATAGCCGAATTAATCAAACCTCTCGTATTTCAAAAGTTTCAAAAAGGGCTAGATAATGAATAGTTTAAGAACAATTTTTATCATAATTATTCCATTCAATGAATTGTTGCAAAGTTATTAAACCTACAAAATCAAAACCATTCCCTTGACCTTTGGGTTGCAAAATAATGGTATCTAGATAACAGAGACAATGATCCTTATTATCTTGGCATTGCATGGATTCACTAAAACAATGATCATGACCAACAAATACAGTATTTAAAGTTTGGAAAGGTTTTTTTTCAAAAGAAGCAATTAAATCCTTCTTTATTGGATGCTCCTTATCTTTTTTGTATAAATAACGAATTAATTCTAAATTTTTATATACTTCTTGTTTGCCATCCCTAAAAGCTAGTTTCCCTGTTTCTACTGTACGACCAATAGGGCTTGTAAATACAGGATATTGAATAGGTATATGACGTTCCTTGAAAATATCTCCAAGTTTTTTAGCTTGTTTTTTTCCTTCATCACTTAAAGTATTATTAGATGGCTCAGCATGTCTTAAATAAAGAACATATCCACCTCTTTGAATTTTTTCAATCAATGAGAAATTTATTTTTGTATTAGACATTTCTTAATTTCCCCCTTCTTAATGGGGTAGCATCACATGCCCATCAACTTAAGAGATTAATTGTTCCCCTAAATGAAAAAAATGAACTGAATTTTCATGAACAACTATGAAGAGATACAATTTTCGTTTTTGGGATACTCTAAAATATTTGCCTGATAGTGATGTGTGGTGATCCCATTTAGTAAAATAAGCTTATCTCGCATCTCTCATTTAAATGTATTATTAACTAGTTTCTCCCAATCTACAAAGGACAACTTATCTGTAATATGTTTTAATTCATTAGGAACTTCAATATGACATATTAATTCTAAACTGTTACCATCTGGGTCTTTGAAGTATACTGAAGCATTACCTTGGTGTGGGCGGATAAATGGCTCAGTAGATTCTCTATTACCAAATGGGACAGCTTCAACTTGAATAAAATCTAGCCACTTTAAAGATTCTTTTAAATCTTCATATGAAACTCGAAAAGCAATATGTCGTAAAGAAGGGTGGTATCGAGTTTCATACTCATTTCCTTCCCATAATCCCAACCAACTCTTACCTTTTTCAATCCAAAAGAAAGCAGTGTCTTCATCACGCCAAGCAAGTTTCAATCCTAATTTTCGATAAAATTCAATTGAATTTTTTAAATTACTAACTGGTAAGTGTGCTTCATACAACCCTTTAATCATATGGTTTTCCCCCTTATTTTCTGTTCTTGAATATTAAATATATCAATGTAAAAACAATATTAAATCCACTAATAGTATTAAAATTCTATACATCTTTAGAGGTAATGTAATAGGGGGCACCATACATGCTTATCAGCTCAAAAATATTCACTACACCCAAGTATAAAAAAGCGTTATTCTTTCTAAAAAGCTAGGCAGAAAGGGTGACACTTTTTATGAATTTTTCGATTCAAGATGAATTACAACTATTTTCTGAAGAGCTGTATCGTCATTTAACCCCTTCTCTTTTGGAAGAACTCGCAAAAGAATTAGGTTTTGTAAAAAGAAAACGAAAGTTTTCAGGAAATGAATTAGCTACCATATGTATCTGGGTAAGTCAACGTACAGCGAGTGATTCTCTCGTTCGACTATGCAGTCAATTACACGCAGCCACAGGCACTCTTATGAGTCCAGAAGGACTCAATAAACGCTTTAATAAAAAAGCGGTTGAATTTTTGAAATATATTTTTTCTGCATTATGGAAAAGTAAACTTTATAAAACATCAGCCATTTCAAGTGCAGCACTCACGTATTTTTAACGAATTCGTATTTTAGATGCGACGATTTTTCAAGTACCGAAACATTTAGCTCATGTATATCCTGGATCAGGTGGTTGTGCACAAACAGCAGGTATCAAGATTCAATTAGAATATGACTTACACAGCGGACAGTTTTTAAACTTCCAGGTAGGGCCTGGAAAAAATAATGATAAAACATTTGGAACAGATTGCTTAGATACCTTACGCCCAGGAGATTTATGTATTCGCGATTTGGGTTATTTTTCATTGGAAGACTTAGATCAAATGGACCAACGTGGCGTGTACTATATATCAAGACTTAAATTAAACCATACTGTCTATACGAAAAATCCGTTTCCGGAATACTTTCGAAATGGGACAATCAAAAAACAGTCACAGTATATCCAAGTTGATTTAGAGAACATTATGCACACGTTAAAACCAGGACAAACGTATGAAATAAAAGAGGCGTATATTGGCAAGAACCAAAGATTATTTACAAGAGTAATTATCTACCGATTAACAGAGGAACAAATACTGGAACGTAGAAAAAAACAAAGCTATACCGAAAGTAAAAAGGGGATTACATTTTCAGAAAAGAGTAAACGATTAACGGGTATCAACATATATGTTACGAATACGCCTTGGGAGATGGTTCCGATGGAACAAATCCATGATTTTTACTCCCCCCGCTGGCAGATCGAAATCATATTTAAAACGTGGAAATCTCTATTTCAAATTCATCACTGGCAAACTATCAAACAAGAGCGATTAGAATGCCATGTGTATGGAAAACTCATTGCCATTTTTATCTGTTCTTCCACGATGTTTAAGATGCGCCAACTTCTGTTGCGAAAGCACAAAAGAGAACTAAGTGAATATAAAGCAATTGGGATGATTCAAGATCATCTATCCCTGTTATATCAAGCGATACAGAGAAACACCCATATAATAACAAAGGTTTTAATCTGCCTGTTTACCCTACTAAAGAAAAATGGCCGGAAATCTCATCGATATGAGAAGAAAACTATCTTTGATATTATGGGTGTTATCTATGAGTATAGTGGATATAGAAAACAAAAAAAAGTTGCATAAGTAAAAAAATGAAACCCGTTAGGGTTTATTTCGTATGCTCATTTTTAAGAGGATAATACTGTTTAAAAGTTTGTTCATTTCAATTAATGGAAAACCGTGGAGTTTCTATCCTTAAGTTGATGGGCATGTGACGGTACCCCTTACTGTAATCTTGACATTCCCTTATTACGAGTAGTAAACCTCGTATTAGAAACTTTTAAGATGTATGTTGTTTTATAAAAATAAGATGATTTATATTAATATTTAATTACAGGGATTATCAGTTATTCTTATCACTTTTACACGTAACTCAGAGGAAGATCACAATCCTTAGCGTAGGGAAACTAAAACTTCCCCAAAATGTATTGTCGTAGACCATATTTGGACAGTTTAGAATACCTATGGCTCTCATTATTTTAATGTAGGGAATATTAAGTGAAGTAGAAGTTAATATTAATCAATATTAGATTGTGTCTGCTGCCCCGAAAGCTCCTGATTTCTCTAATGGATTATTTGTATCAAAAATAATTATATTAGTAGCAAAGAAAGATAGGTGATTTTAAAAATGGACATGAAAGAGTTTATAGATTTTTGTAAGAAAGGCAATTCAATTTCAAGTGAGGATAAAGAATTACATAAGCTATTAACTCAATGTAGTTATGAAGCCCAAAAAATAACAATGACATTGAATACATCCTATCATTCAAGAGAAGAAATTGTGGAGATTTTTAGTGAACTAACAGGTAACAAAGTGGATGTATCTTTTATGTGCTTTCCGCCATTTTATACAGACTTTGGTAAAAATATCACGATTGGAAAAAACGTGTTTTTTAACACAGGCTGTTCATTCCAAGATAGAGGTGGAATTAGTATAGGAAACGGTTCAATGATTGGTATGAATGTTACGATTGCTACACTTAATCATGGGTTATCATTAGAAACAAGAAACATAACATACCCATCTCCAGTTAAACTTGGAGAAAATGTATGGATTGGTTCAAATTCAACAATACTACCTGGTGTTACGATTGGGGATAATTCTGTTGTTGCGGCAGGAGCTGTTGTTACTAAGGATGTACTAGAAAACACTGTTGTTGCAGGAGTGCCAGCAAAAGTTGTAAAAAAAATTAATAATAATTTAGAGTAGTTTAGATTGGATAAAAAATAAGCAATCATGGAGAGGACATTTTCCCACAAAATATGTTGGAGCCAATTTTTAAAGTTGTATCATTTGATTGTGAAAAAATGCACTTAATCTAACGAATCCTTTGGTGGAATAACCAACCTAAAAAAGTCGATTTCTAAAATATAGTAGAAATCGACTTTTTTAGGTTGAAATTTGCTTAGCGTACGAAATGCGCGTTTTGTTGGCGCTCCCCCAATTCAATTTCTTATGAAAATATAAATTTAAGGGATTGTATTCGGCAAGTTTACATTTCTTACGTACTTTAGAATAAAAAAAGCTGAATTTACTTAATGTGGGGTCGAAATATTGGCGGTACCCCTTGTCATAAGACTTGAAATAGGAATTGATTTTTTACAAACAGCGTAACTTTATTCTAAAGCCAAAGAAGAACACGATAATAACATATATAAAAATCATTAGATAATTCTTTTTTCTTCTTGAAACATATTAGTGCTAAAAATTAAAAAGATGGTGGAGTTACTCCAAATATAACGATGACCTTATTTAAAGAAGTATTTTCCCATTTATGTTTTGCATAAGGAGGAATTTTGACACTATCACCTGTATTGAGAAGTAAAACCTCGTCATTTAGATAAAGTTTTACATGACCTTCCATAATAAATGCTATTTCTTCACCCTTATGTGCCACAGGCTCTATAGATGAAGCGGTTTGGGGTAACAAATTCATTAATGCAAATTCCAGTGATCCATCTAAAGTGGGAGATAGCAATTCATATGAAACATTTCCGCTTTCAGGAAAGCTTATTTTTTTTCTTTGATTAGCTCTTACAACTAATTCTTCTGTATTCGTATCTTCTAAGAAAAAATTAAATAGCGGAATATTTAATGCTACAGAAATTAATTTTAAAGTTTGTAGTGATGGATTGGTGCTTCCTTTTTCGATCTGACTTAACATGGAAGGTGTTACATCAGCTAATTCTGCTAAACGTTTACTAGTTAATCCTGCGCCTTTTCTAAATGCCATAATTTTTTGACCAACATTAATATTGTTCATATACATAATCCCCTTTGGGTAAGTAAAATTTATTAAATATAAATTAATTAAGTTTACTTAAATTTAATTAAATGTTAATATATACTTAATTATAATAAATTATGATTAATTTTTAAATAAATATATCGTTGTAATACTATTAAAAATGCTGAAAAATAGTTATAGCAATTCAGGGGGTTTATAAATGAGCGAAATTTCATTACAAACAAAAGAGATTTTAAAGAAGAAGTATCCATTGATTCAAAAGCTGATTGAAACAGAGGAAGTTATTTGGCTTAATCCAAATAAGACGAATTTTGAATCTTTCATTCAAAATAGTACTTTAACTAAAGCGGATGTTATAGATGCAGAAGATCGATTAAAAAGATTTGCTCCATATATTGCAAAAGTTTTTCCTGAAACACAAGAGGCGAATGGTATTATTGAATCGCCACTAGTGAAAATTAATTCCATGAAACAATATCTGCAAGGAGAATATAAAGAGGAAATACCAGGACAATTATTACTAAAATGTGATAGTCATCTTCCCATTTCAGGATCTATTAAAGCAAGAGGAGGTGTATATGAGGTACTAAAACACGCCGAAGATTTAGCATTAAAAAATAACTTGTTAACTAAACAAGATGATTATTCCATATTAGATAGTGAAAAGTTTAGAACTTTCTTTTCAAATTATTCGATTGCAGTAGGTTCAACCGGAAATTTAGGGTTAAGCATTGGAATTATGAGTGCAAAGTTAGGATTCAATGTAACTGTCCATATGTCAGCTGATGCGAAAAAGTGGAAAAAAGATCTACTTAGAAGTAAAGGGGTTACTGTTGTTGAATATACAGCAGACTATAGTAAAGCGGTAGAAGAAGGAAGAATACAAGCTGATAAGAATCCAATGTGCTATTTTATTGATGATGAAAACTCAAAGCACTTATTTTTAGGTTATGCAGTAGCTGCTACGCGCCTACATAAACAACTAAAGGATATGCAAATAAAAGTAGATGAATCTCATCCTTTATTTGTATATCTGCCATGTGGAGTAGGAGGAGGACCAGGTGGTGTTTCGTTTGGTTTAAAATTATTGTATGGGGATCATGTACATGTATTTTTTGCAGAACCAACTCATTCTCCATGTATGTTATTAGGTATGATGACCGGATTACATGATGGGATTTCCGTACAAGATTTTGGGATTGATAATAAAACGGATGCCGATGGACTTGCTGTGGGTAGAGCGTCTGGATTTGTAGGTAAAACTATTGAACCATTTTTAAGCGGTGCATATACAATTAGTGATAATCATTTATATAAGTTATTAAAAGAATTAGTAGATAAAGAGGATATCAAGTTAGAACCATCAGCATTAGCAGGGATGATTGGGCCAATTAAATTGCATAAAGAGGGTAAAGGCTATATACAAAATAATGATTTAAAACATAAATTGAATCAAGGTACACATATTGTATGGGGAACGGGAGGGAGTATGGTTCCAAAAGAAGTAATGGAAGAATACTATCAAACAGGTTCTCTGTTAATTAAAAGGAAATTTTGATAAGTAGAGGCCAAGTTAAGAGTAAAAACGAATGCTTTATTATAAAATTTTTAAGGATGTAAAACTATCATGAAACCGATGTTAAAAAACATAATTATTTCGTTAATTTTCGCAGTACTAGGGATGATTGGGCTTGTATTTAATTTAAAGGGAAATGAGGACTGGATCTTATATTGGGGAGATGTATTAATGGCATATATATCTTTATTCTTTTTAATACATTTATATTGTAAAAATGCATATGATAGCACATTTTCTAAAGTGCTCACAAAAATCACAGTTATTTCCTTTAATGTTGCAGTATTAGGAATTCTAATCGGAATAATATACGAGCTGTTAGGAAAATGGGAGTTTAAAACTATGATGTTGTATTGGTTACTAATACTATTTTTATTTTTAACGACCATTATATCATTAGTCATTTTAGTATTTGTAAATCGTCATGATTTAAATTATACCCGGTTATATAGAACCATTATACTTTTAAACATATTTCTTACCTTAGGACCTGTATTATTGCCAGTATTTCTTACTATTCTCGGAAATGGTATGAATGCTAGTGCAGGATGGTAGCAGCATTATAAAGAGAGAAAATGAGATAGATTCAATTTAATACTTTAATATAAAAATTAATTGAGGTACACATATTGTATATATAATTGTTAAACAATCGTATAGTTGTATATAGAGCTGAAAAAGGGTGGACTCAACAGGAGTTGGCGGATCGAGTTCAGATTAGCCGTCAAACCATCTTTAACATTGAAAAAAACAAGTATACACCTTCTGTTGTTTTAGCCTACAAAATTGCTTATGCGTTCAATGTATAAATAACAGATGTCTTTATTTATAAGGAGGATGAATGATATGACTGACTTATTAATTACCATAGCTGCTATAATAATAGTCCTTTCTAACTTTTATATATTTAAATTTCAAAGAAGTATAGAAGGAAATGATGAACGAGGGAAAATAGTTCAATTACAAATGACAAAAGTAATGTATAGCATACTTTTCCTAGGCACGGTTATTATATTGACATTCAATGCAATACATATAATTTCAAGTCAGTTAGCAATTAATATTATTTTGGGTCTATTACTTCTGAATTGTGTTTCAGGATCTCTCTATCTATATGTCAAGGAAGGCTAAAAAATAACTTAGTTTACTGATATTTCGACCTCAATCTATTGAGTGATAATAAAGTTGTTTAATTTACAATAAAGTCGATTAAAAACAAATAATGTTGTTTAAAAAAATGGAATAAAAATCAGAACCCACTCCATCTTTTAATGATTCTCGGTATAATGAAAATAAGGATATTTCAATATTCGGTTAGTTAAGAAAAGGATAGGAAAATTATCAAAAGGGGAGTTAAACTTATGGCTTTAAATCACGAATTTGGCGTAATTAATGACATCAATAGTCAAAAAACTTACGAGAGTTACACTCCAGATGTACATAACTGTATTTCTGTAGATGATGATATTATCGAAAATTTGCTTAAATCCTTATCGACAATGAAGACGTATTTTCATTCGTTAAAACGTCCCGAATACGGTTTAGCGTATTCGGGTATTACGATTATTCCACCTGAATCATTATCTCAATTTTTAGATGTGGTTATATCTTACAAAGATATGAAGCAATCTGTTGATCTTAACGAATTAGCTAAAAAAATTATTCAAGCAAAAGAAGAGAATAAATATATGATTCACTTTGGAATTTAAAAAAGGGGCTATTATTGATGATTCACTTTCTGAAATTAAACAACTGTGGCTTTAAAACAAAGTTTGATAATTTATAAAAAAGTCTGATCGTTTATAATAAAGTTTGATAATTTGTAAAAAAGTTTGATCAAAAATCCTGTGTTGATGTGCAGGATTTTTTCTTGTTCCGCAATTGGGCCAGATTGTTGAATATTTGTTATAATAAAGGGGAGTACAGAAAATTCTAACTTTTATGTTTCGCCGCCTGGCAAAAGTACAAAAAAGCACAAAAGGGATGAGAAACAGTGGGAAGGTCGAAAGAATTGGTCATTTTGTTGAGTGAAAAAAGTTTGTTCAATTTTGTAAAAGTGAGGGAATGCTTATGTCATCTTATTTCTTTGAAAAAGGGTTACATGGGGAAAATGCTCATGTTGACCCCTTGGAGGTGTTTGAGGGTTTACGGTGGGAGATGGCTGGGGAAAAACCTGCAAACTGTCCATATTCAGTGTGGCAGATTCTAAACCATATGATTTTTTGGCAAGATTTCTATCTTGCCTACCTTAAAGGTAGGGTGCCCAATCATCCAGAACATGACGAAGACTCATGGCCCGATGAAATAGCTCCGTCATATAAAACCGAGTGGAGTGACACTCTTTTTCTATTCAGTAAGGGGCTAAAGGAAGCTGAAAACGAAGCAAAAAAAGATTTAAAGGAACTGAAAGACGCGGGATTGAAAAGGACTCGTGGTAACCTTTTAGCCACTCTTATGGCACACAACAGTTATCATACCGGACAGGTAGCACTGATTCGGCAATTAATTGGAGAATGGCCTCCACCTTCTTGGTGATACTTGGTAGCTAACCGGAGCTTGATAGCGATGGGGTAGCACCACATGCCCGTCAAGTTAAGAAATTGACTGTTCCCAAAACAAAACTTTTGTCTCCCTACAGTTAAATATAGGAATTAAACTCATTTTTTTCGTTTTGGGGGCGTTATAAAATTCTTAAGTTGATGGATATGGGGCGGCACCCCAATATGCTTGGATTAAAATCATTGCAAACAGCTAAAAAAGTGATTGCTGGAATAGAAGTTATGCATATGATCAAAAAAGGACAAACTCTCCAAGGTGAGAAGTCTGTCCAAAAACAGATATATCTTATCCATGATCTCTTTGGTTTAACAACATAAAATTCAATTCCGCTAGGAATCTTTCGTTCTTTTTTCATATCCCACTATTTTTGCACCAGAACCAACAATAGTGAATTAGAATAATGACTTAATACTTGCTAGGACAGTAAGTACACCTATAACAATGACAAATACATTGCTCATTTTCCCTCTGTATTTAGCTAGTACTGGTACTTTACGGATCGCATACATTGGTAATAGACATAAGATAGCAGCAACTAACGGACCGCTAAGGGCATCAATGAGTCCAAGAATACTTGGATTTGCATAAGCAACATACCAGCATGTTAATACGACAAAAGTAAGGATCATTGTCTTAACTGTTTTTTCTTCTATATCTTTTCCGCGTGTTTTACTGAACTTGACAATCATGTCACGCATTACCTCATATGCTCCTATATAATGGCCAAGGAAGGACTTTGTTATGGCCGTAAAAGCAATGATAGGAGCTGCAATAGTGATTAGAGGCGAATTAAGCTCATTAGCAAGATATGATAGAATTGACAAGTTCTGTTCTTTTGCCATTTTAAGATCATTTGGAGTCAAACTCAATGCACTACTCCAAACAAAGAACATAACAACAGCGAATGTCATGATATAACAAACTTTTTGTATTTGAGCACATTTGGCATCAGTAGCTTCTATTCCATAGGTAGCTCTCTGTTTCATAACAAATGACGAAATAAGAGGAGAATGATTAAACGAGAATACTATGATTGGTAGTATCATCCATATCGTTCCAAAATATCCTGTTCCTGTCGAAGCAGTAGAAACACTTGAAAAACTAAGCATTGACGTATTCCACTGTGGAATCAAAGATATTGCGATAAAAAGTAGAGACGCTATGAAAGGATATACTAGCATGCTCATTATCTTTACAGTGATATCTTGACCAAAATTTAGTATAGCTATAAGACCGAGTACTAATACAAGCGATAAAATGGCCCTTGGAGGCTCCTTCATGTGCAATTGATTCACGATAAAACTACTTGCAGTATTTGTAAGTGCAACTGAATACATCAGCACGATCGTATAAATTGAGCCGAAATATACTATGTTAAAAATGATACTTGCCTTATTTCCGAAATACTCTCTTATTGTACCTGTAATCCCCTCATCAGCAGAATTGGAAGCGTATATCATTTTAGCAAGCGCCCTATGTGAGTAATACATAACAGGATATGCAAGTATGGTAATTAACAGTAATGATAATAAACCACCTGAACCTGCATTAATAGGTAAAAAGAGTACTCCTGCTCCAATTGCTGTTCCAAAAAGGCTCAATGCCCAGGTAGTATCCTGTTTATGCCACTTTTTAGGATCTGGATATTTCTCATTTTTTACTGCAGTATTTTCAGCTTGAAATTCTATTTTTTTTGCAGTATTCCCATTCATATAATAATTCCTCCTTGTATCCTATTCTTACGTCTTTTTTTAAGGCTTAGGAATATAGACCATTCTTGAAAAATGAATTGCTTACAAGGTGCGCCACATCGTGTGTCCTTCTTCTAAGTTAATCAAAATCGAAAAATTCGCGAGTCATCAACCTGATGGATTTGTTAGCGTTCACAAAACATTTTAATTGTATAGTAGTATACTTTAGTGATACTGGCTCTCAATATAAAGACACTCTTAAGAGAACAATAGAGAATAGAATTACTAACTACTTCACAATATTTCTAATAACTGTTTATTGCTTTAATTGTTTCTCTCTTTTTTTACTTTTAATGGTAATACCTGTATGTGTGTCCGCAATTCCGCCTAAACCTGCCTCTCTTAATTTGCGAGGCATTTGTCTTCCAACTCTATACATCGCTTCAATAACTTCGTCAGCATTGATTATATTGTTTACGCCAGTTAATGCGATGTCCGCTGCTACTAAAGCATTTTGAATACATTTCCCTTCTGATCACACACCTTTCTTAAAGTAATCGTATCAGTTTGATATTTGCTTCGGAGATAATAGATTATCTCTCGACGTCCTCATTATAACGTGTATATTTATAAAATTAATATTTTTTTATTTTTAGAAAGATTGAATAAATAGAATTTTGAATAGATAATAAATTACAGTTGGCATGTAACAATTGTGTCCATTGTTTGAAGCTGTATTAGTTAGTAGAAAAGCAAAAATAACACAGAGTTACTTTGATTAACACATTGATTATATTGGGAACTCATTATAAAGATACTTATATTTTCCTTTGTTGAAACATCTTATTTTAGACGTGAAAGCTGTTGTAATAAAGGATTAATGTAGATGGAAAGGAATAAATTAAGGAAATATAAAATCATTTTTTTGGATATTTATTATTAATATTTAATTTATATGCATTTTTCAGAAAAAATGAACTTCTTTTTAGGGTGCCGCCACATCGCTATCAAGCTAACAAAACTAAATTTCCTTAAAATGAAAAAATACGCTATTCTTTCTGTAGAATCATAGGAAAGGATGGCGTTTTTGTATGTCTATTTCTGTAATAGAGACATTAAGTTACTCATTAAAAAGTCGATTCCTTAACGTACAGGAAATCGACTTTTTCTTTGTGGAATTTTGCTTAGCGTACGAAATTCGCGTTTTGTTGGTGCTACCCCATGCCCATCAAGTTAAGGAGACGAATTTCCCCAAAAATGAAAAAAACGTTATTCTTTCAGTAAAATACTTGAAAAGATAACGTTTTTTATGGTTCTCTCGCTTTCTGAATAAGCCCGTTGAATATGAATAACTGAGATATGTTTCACTCTTAAAATCACTGAATTACTTTTGAACTAGCACTAGATCTAGCCAGGATTTCGCCTCATTGTACAAAATTGGATTGTTTTGCGGCGTGTAGTAGGTAAGGATTGCAACCGCCTGTGATACGACCCATCCGCGGGCCCTTGCCAATGTAGCATCGTCCGTACGGATAGCATCAAGGAACACATCGCGCGCCTCTGGCGAGTGCAACTTCCACGCGACCATTACATCACACGCAGGGTCACCTATGCCCATTGTCTCCCAATCAATCACACCGCTGATACGCTTATCACGCACGAGCCAGTTACGTACATCTAGATCGCCGTGATGCCAAACAGGAGGACCGTTCCATGTAGGCGCGGAAAGAGCCGACTCCCATACAGCAGACACTGCGGGATCGCCATTAAATCGTGCTAGCCAATATCGGAAGTCCTTGTCCCGTTGGGCCAAAGGAATGCCGCGTCCTAACGGCCCTCCCGTTGGATCGACTTGTTGCAGTGCTAGGACAAACCCTGCGAGATCGCGTGCTGCCTGAATCTCGTCAATCGCCTCTATCGGCACCGTTTCACCCCTCAGCCACGAATGTATCTCCCAAAACCATGGGTATTCGTTATTGGGGCGCCCTTGAGCGATAGGTACAGGGATTTCAAGCGGAACTAATGGCGCGAGTTTTGGTAGCCATAAGAACTCGCGTCCTCCTGGTGTCGTCGGTCCTTCCCTTCTCGCTAGCCGAATGGAATATTCGTCGCCAAGTCGGAAAACGGTATTTACCGTTCCAACTGGCTCTACCTTACGAAGGGGCAACTCTGCCCAGCGGGGGAACTGATCGACAAGCAAACGACGCACAAGTCGTTCTTCAATTTCCAATTCGTCAGCATGCATCTTCTCGGACATCGTATGATCTCTCCTTGGTAGCTCTGACATAAACTTTTATTGGTGGAAAATTATAATAATGCTCCGTACACCAAAAGTCAAAAAGCCACACTTTTTCATTATAAAATGCAGTCACACCTGAATAAATTGATTTTTCTTAATTTATTCAATTGTAACATAACTCCTATAGGGGTCAACATACATTCCCCTTAACTTAAGAGATTTTAATACCCTTAAATACAAAAAAACGTTATTCTTTTTGTAGAAATATACAGAAAGGATGGCGTTTTTTATGAATCTTTCGATTCAGAGTGAACTACAATTATTTGCTGAAGAATTATATGAACATCTTACTCCTTCATTTTTGGAAAATCTCGCTAGAGAACTAAGTTTTGTACAACGGAAACGTAAATTTTCAGGGCATGATTTAGCTACTATATGTGTTTGGATTAGTCAACGAGTAGCGAGTGATTCTTTAGTGAGACTGTGTAGTCAACTTCATGCTGTTACAGGAACACTCATGAGTCCAGAAGGACTCAATAAGCGTTTCAATAAAAAAGCTGTTTGCTTTTTAAAACACATTTTCTCTACATTGCTAAAAAGTAAAATTTGTGAAACATCAGTGATTCCAAGCTCTTCAATCGCTTATTTTCAACGAATTCGTATTTTAGATGCAACGATTTTCCAAGTGCCAAAACATTTAGCTAGTGTGTAACCTGGGTCAGGTGGTTGTGCACAAACAGCGGGTATAAACATTCAATTAGAATATGATTTACATAGTGGTCAGTTTTTAAATGTTCAAATTGAACCAGGGAAAAATAATGATAAAACCTTTGGAACAGAGTGTTTATCGACATTACGCCCTGGTGATCTATGTATTCGGGATTTAGGCTATTATTCACTGGATGATTTAGATCAAATGGACCAACGTGGTGTGTATTATATATCGCGGCTCAAATTAAACAATATGGTGTATATCAAAAATGAATTTCCTGAATACTTTCGAAATGGGACAATAAAAAAACAGTCTCAGTACATCAAAGTTGATTTAGAACACATTATGGATACCTTAAAATCAGGGCAGGTCTATGAAATAAAAGAAGCTTATATTGGAAAGGATAAAAAACTATTCACTCGGGTGATTATGTATCGATTAACAGAAAAACAACTTCATGAGCGTATGAAAAAACAAATGTATACGGAAAGTAAAAAGGGCATTACATATTCGGAAAAGAGCAAACGATTAACTGGCATGAACCTATATGTTACCAATACCCCCTGGGAGATTGTTCCGATGGAACAAATCCATGATTTTTACTCTCTCCGCTGGCAAATTGAAATCATCTTTAAAACTTGGAAATCCCTATTTCAAATTCATCATTGGCAAAATATTAAACAAGAGCGATTAGAATGCCATGTTTATGGAAAACTTATTGCCATTTTTTTATGTTCTTCTATTATGTTTAAGATGCGACAATTAATTTTACAAAAGAAGAAACAGGAATTAAGTGAATATAAAGCAATTGGAATGATTCAAGATCATTTACACATTTTATATCAAAACATGCAGCAAAACACCCAAGAAATAGCAAAGGTTCTTATCCGTCTGTTCCACCTTCTACAGAAGAATGGACGGAAATCTCACAGATATGAGAAAAAAACTGTCTTTGATATTTTGGGTGTTGTCTATGAGTATAATGGATTAAAAAAACAAAAGAAAGCTGCATAATTTAAAAAAAGATACTTATCTAGGTTTATTTGATATGCTCATTTTTAAAGATAAAAAGTACTCTAGGAGTTTTTTAGTGTATTTGAACGAAAGCTCATTTTGTTTCTGTTCTTAAGTTGATGGGCATGGGGTCACCATATCATTTCGGGAAAATTGTACGTTTAGACACATTTTCGACAAAACTATCTATTTTTTCTCTTTAAGAAATAGATAGTTTTTTTATTTCTATACATCAGTTGGATAGTGTTTGTTGCCTAGACTTTGATTGAAAACATAATACTCATTACACCTTACAACATTGTAAGGCAAATGTAAGAATAATACATGTCTTCTTTAAAACATAATAGCTAAACTAACAATATATGGATCAACTTGAGATTACATTTGGGACTAATTGTAAGGAGTGGGACAATTGAAAACGGTATTATCGGTGCAACACCTAACGAAAGAAATCAAGGGCAAGTTGATTGTGCAAGACATATCGTTCGATGTGGTAGAGGGAGAGATTATTGGACTACTTGGTGCGAACGGAGCGGGCAAGACAACCACGATGAAGATGATAGTTGGTCTAAGCACAATAAGTGCCGGGGACGTGCATATTGCAGGTTACAGTATTAAGAGTCAGTTTTCTAAAGCACTCTTCAATGTAGGGGCAGTGATTGAAGCGCCTGCTTTCTATCCTTATTTGAGTGGGTACGAAAATTTACGTCAATATCAGCGTTTGCACAAAAATGCGAGCAAGGATTGGTTGCTGGAGGTAGCCAGTCTGACCGGGATAGAACATGCGCTTAAGCAGCGAGTAGGCACGTACTCCATGGGAATGAAACAACGCTTGGGAATTGCACAAGCACTACTGCGAAAGCCAAAGTTGCTTGTGTTAGATGAGCCGATGAATGCACTTGATCCTGCTGGTGTCCGTGAAACCCGGAACTATTTAAATAGAATTGCAGCAGATTTGGGCGTAGCAATTGTGATCTCCAGTCATCAACTGTCTGAGATTGAGCAGATGGCACGCCGAGTGGTTATTATGCAAAATGGCTGCTTAGTGACAGAGCAGCGGATTGATGATGGGTTAAATGATGGAGAATTCTGTATTACTCTTCACATTGATAATATTGAGCTTACAAGCGAAGTTTTGATTAACTTGTTTGGGGATGATCATCATGCGTTGGGTTATATGCAGACAGAGAAATTATCTAACGGTTTGCATACTATGACAGTAGCTATTGATGAAGGTCAAGTTCCAAAGCTGATTCGATCATTGTGTGATGCCGGGGTGGAAGTTCATCGGGTGTTGTCGGCACATACGAGTTTAGAGGATAAGTTTTTAAAATGGACAACTGCGCGCGGTGAGGTGAGTTAAGTTGTTATGGAATGAATGTTTGAAGATAGTGAATAAAAGAATCTTTATTCTTTCACACATTGGTTTTATTGTGATGACGGTACTGTTCTCTTGGGCATACACCAGTAATCTCAAGGCTGATGATACGGTGGCTCAAATGGTAAATGCTTTGCTTGGCCTATCGGGAATGCTTGTTATTCTACCTTGGGCGATTGTTTTGTCACCTCTTATTTGGACGGATGAGTATCAATATGGTACTCTGAAACAACTGTTTCTGCATACGTCCTCGCGCTCAAGGTTGTATGTTGCAAAAATTGCTGCGATGATTTTGCTCATCATTACGGGTGTTGTTAATATATTCATTGTTTCTTTGTTAGTGAATCTTCTGATGGCTCCAAAAAACATACAATGGGGCGACATGACGGATGTTATATACTCTATCGGAGCAATCGTATTGCAATGTTGCCTATATGCAAGTCTAGCATCCTTGATTGGCGTGTGGACGAGATCAGCTGCTATCGCAGTAGGCAGTAGCTTAGTGCTATACTTTTTACAAATGATATTTGGAGGTAGTCTCTTATCTACATCATGGACACACATTCTATTCATTCATCATGATGATTTAAGTGTTTATTGGAGCACGTCACAATATAAATCGGAATTAGTTGGCTTACCTATGTCGTTAGCGATAGATATCGCCTATATTTTGTTTTTCTTTGCAATTGGATTATGGTTGTTCGTCAAAGAGAGAGGAGCAGACTAAACATAACACCGAGCTAAGAATGAGCAAATTAGGATACAGTTATGTCGCTTATGCCGATACTCGGGATAACGGTATGGAAGACAAAATAATGAATGTGAAACTGAAAGTAGCCAATAATGATAAGTGACAATTGATTACGCTAGTCCAATAAACCAGCAGCAGTCTAGGACTTTATTTTTTATGTCAAAGACTACCGCTGGTTTTACATTAAAGTCAGTCTAACATTTTATATTTTTCGGAAAGAAACAATAAAATCAGCATCTGCCTTCCGTGCCTACATGCTCGTAAACTAGAATTTGAAGCTTACTTTAAACATAGACGACGTATGTGCCATCGCCACAGGGTGCCGTTCGTTTTGAGGCAGATCCAGGCAAGCAGACTCATGTGCATCAACTGTAAAAGAAGATGATTTGTGTATTCGAGATTTGGGCTATTTGGAGTCACACGACTGAAAAAAGAAAATTATACGTTAAGGAATTTTCTTACATTTTCAATTAATAGATGAACCAAGCCCTTGTGTAGCAATAGAACAGGATAACGCAACAAGCATTAGCGGACATTAGAAATGATAAAAATGTACTTTTTATTTGAAAATGGCTTAATTTTAGATACATTTTCATTCTTATGAAGCAAAAAAATAGAATTTCTGTACAAAACATAAAATTATGTCTAAAAGTACAGAGAATTAGTTAAAATCTGTCCAAATTGTGTCTAAACGTACAATTTTCCCGAAATGATATGGTGACCCCATGCCCATCAACTTAAGAACGGAAACAAAATGAACTTTCGTTCAAATAAACTAAAAAACCCTTAAAACACTTTTTATCCTTAAAAATGAGCATGCCAAATAAACCTAGGTAGGTATTATTTTTAAAGGTTATGCAACTTTCTTTTGTTTTCTAAGTCCACTATACTCATAGATAACACCCATAATATCAAAGACTGTTTTCTTCTCATATCGATGAGATTTTCGCCCGTTTTTCTGTAGTAGGTGGAATAGGCGGATTAGAATCTTTGTTATTTCTTGGGTGTTTTTCTGTATAGCTTGATA
>NZ_JAGDQK010000004.1:0-194108 GCF_017498755.1 Bacillus sp. XF8
CCACATTTTCCGTAAAGTACTGTTGTCTTTTCATCTTCAAAGTGTGCAATTGTTCCTTCACAAACTTGACATACGATTGTTCCCATTTTCTTCATTTCCCCCTGAATTTGAATTGTGATTTGAAACCCTTTACATTTACACGTTCTATATATTACTAAGCTTTTGTATGCTCCTTGTGACCACATTCGCAATGAGATCCACATTTTCCGTAAAGTACTGTTGTCTTTTCATCTTCAAAGTGTGCAATTGTTCCTTCACAAACTTGACATACGATCGTTCCCATTTTCATTTCCCCCTAAGTTTATGGTCCTAAAAACTTTTTCAGTTGCAAGATTCCTATATATTATTGGGCTTTTGTATGCTCCTTGTGATCACATCCGCAAGATCCGCATTTCCCGTAAAGTACTGTTACTTTCTCATCCTCGAAGTGTGCAATTGTACTCTCACAATCTTGACATACGATTGTTCCCATTTTTTATTTCCCCCTAAGTTTATAATCCCAAAAACTTTTGTAACCGCTTAACTTCTGTCTTTATTTTAATATGTTATACTTTTTCCGTCAATAGGTTTTTAGTATAACACATTAAAAAAATTATTTTACATTAGTATGCGACAATAACATAAAAAAAACAGTCATATCTTAATAAGTACGACTGTTTCTATTTGTTTATTCTTCATATTCAGCATGTAAGGAGGTTGGCGGTACCAGAAATTTAAAAAACTGTGCTAAATCATCCGCTTCCTCCTCCGATTGTAATTTAAAGACCTGTTGTAAATGTTGAACATTATCTACATCGTCTTGCCCTAATAGAGTCGCTCTTCCTGTCTGCATGCAAACAACAAGGGGTTTCCCAAAAAACATATTTGTATAAATAACCCCAAAATCATAACGATTTTCATGTGTCATAAATCCTAGAAATCGTACCTTCACACTTTCATGCTCATCATACAATTTTTCAAACATTTACTTCCTCCTTTCTTCACAACACTTTCTACTTGTATATATTAAACAAAACGAAGAACGATCCCTTTTTAATTGTCAAAAAATTTACAACAGTGTTAAAATAACTATATACATTACGTCAGGAGGAAAATCTTTATGCAACATGCATTTATTAAACTTGTACCTAAATCTAAACAACAAGCAGTCTCATTAGAAGATGTAAAACAACTTTTTCATTATTATAAAACAATTACTTCCCAAACTGGTGTGCAAGTTAGCTATGCATATACTAACGTGGCATTTCCATACGAGATACTTGATACATCAGATACTACACTTGAGCTAAAATCTAGTCATGATCGATATAATTCTATTTATGTGGGGGTTGGAATAGAAAATGAGCAAGCTTTTGTTCAAATCTCCTTACCTTCTACTGCTACATTTGGAGATAAAGGGAAAGCAAATGAATTCTGCCGTTTTTTAGCAAAAAAATTAGAGGGTGAATTACGGTTATTTAATGGAAGAACAATGTATTTTTATAAACGCTAGCTTTAAAAAAAGAAAGATATCATCAAAAAGAATATACTATTTGTACAAGTAAGAAATAGCGCCTGCTTTCTTACACTAAGAACAACATAAGCAATTACATATGCTAAATAAAGAAACACGAAAAAGAGCATCACTTTATAGTGAAACTTATCACCATTCGATAAGAATAACACAACAGAAAATCCACTCCATAAAAGGAAATGATAAAATATAACATGTATGATTTTCATCGAACCATCTCCTTTGACATGCTCTATTTTATAATAAGATATGGTATTGGATTCAAATCCATTACATAATACGAAAAGATGTAATGGATTTGAATCCAGTATATTTCTATTAAAGTTACGTACATTCCAATTTTGGCTAGGCTATATAGTATTACACATTCATTCGACAAATACACATCCTGACCTTGTTAGCCCCTACTAAAACTTAATTCCATGAAATAAAAAACCCGTCTCTTAACAGATAAGAGACGGGTTTTTTCGCTTATTCATATTATTTTACAATGTGAATTGGCATTCCAAGAGCAACTTCTGCTGCTTCCATTGTGATTTCACCTAATGTTGGGTGAGCATGGATTGTTTGAGCAATATCTTCAGCTGTCATTCCAGCTTCGATAGCTAAACCAATCTCAGAGATAATATCAGAAGCACCTGCACCTGCAACTTGTGCACCTACAAGAAGACCATCTTCTTTACGTGTTACAAGTTGTAGGAAACCGTCTGTGCTGTTTAATGATAATGCACGGCCGTTTGCAGCGAATGGGAACTTAGATACAGCTACACTCATTCCAGCTTCTTCAGCTTGTTTTTTAGTGTAACCAACAGACGCTAATTCTGGATCAGTGAAGCATACTGCTGGAATTCCGATGTAATCGATTGCTGATGCATGGCCACTAATTGCTTCAACAGCTACTTTACCTTCGTAAGAAGCTTTGTGAGCTAATGGTGGTCCAGGAACGATATCACCGATTGCATAGATGTTTGATACGTTTGTACGACATTGTTCGTCGATTTCGATTAGACCACGGTCAGTCATTTTAATTCCAACTTGCTCAAGACCGATTTCTTGAGTGTTTGGACGACGACCTACAGTTACTAATACGTAATCAGCTTCAACAGTTTGTACTTCGCCTTTTACTTCGAAGCTAACTGTTACGCCGTTTTCAGTCTCTTCAACGCCTTTAGCCATAGCTTTTGTATGGATGTTTACGTTGCCTTTTTTCTGAAGAGCACGTTTAACAACTGAGCTCATTGCTTTTTCAAAACCAGCTAAGATTTCATCGCCAGCCTCTACTACAGTAACTTCTGTACCGAAGTTAGCATATGCAGTACCTAATTCCATACCGATGTAACCGCCGCCGATTACAACAAGTTTTTTAGGAATTTCAGGTAAGCTTAATGCACCTGTAGAGTTGATAACACGTTTAGAGTATTTGAATCCAGGAATTTCAATTGGTGTAGAACCAGTTGCAAGAACAGCATTTTTAAACGTATAAGTTTGAGCTGCATCTTCAGTCATTACGCGTAATGTGTTTGCATCTACGAAGTAAGCTTCACCGCGAATGATTTCAACTTTGTTACCTTTAAGAAGGCCTTCAACACCGCCAGTTAATTTCTTAACTACGCCGTTTTTCCATTCTTGAACTTTTGTGAAATCAACTGTTACGTTCTCTGCAGTAATACCCATGTCATCAGAATGTTTTGCATTCTCATAACGATGACCTGCATTGATTAACGCTTTAGAAGGAATACATCCAACGTTTAAGCATACGCCACCAAGGTTAGCTTTTTCAATGATTGCTACCTTTTGACCTAATTGTGCTGCACGAATTGCTGCAACATATCCACCAGGACCTGCACCAACAACGACTGTATCTAATTCAATTGGGAAATCTCCTACTACCATTGTTATTACGCCTCCATTACTAATAATTGTGGGTCGTTCAATAGACGTTTAATTTGGTTTAATGCTTTTTGAGCAGTTGCACCGTCAATTAAACGATGGTCAAAGCTTAGAGATAATGCTAATACTGGAGCTGCAACGATTTCACCGTTTTTCACAACTGGTTTCTCAGCGATACGGCCAATACCAAGGATTGCTACTTCTGGGTGATTGATAACTGGAGTGAACCATTGTCCACCTGCAGAACCAATGTTTGTAATTGTGCAAGAAGCACCTTTCATTTCTGCTGGAGCTAGACGACCGTCACGTGCTTTACCAGCAAGTTCATTAATCTCGTTAGAGATTGTGAAGATAGATTTACGATCTGTATCTTTTACAACTGGTACTAATAGACCTTTGTCTGTATCAGCAGCAATACCGATATTGAAGTAATGTTTATGAACGATTTCTGAAGATGCATCATCTAAAGAAGTGTTCAACATTGGGAATTCACGTAATGCAGATGTTAAAGCTTTTACAACGTATGGAAGGTAAGTTAATTTAATACCTTTGTCAGCTGCAACTGCTTTGAACTTTTTACGGTGAGCAACAAGTTCTGTTACATCTACCTCGTCCATTAATGTTACGTGAGGAGCTGTATGTTTAGAGTTAACCATTGCTTTTGCAATTGCTTTACGGATACCGCTCATTTTCTCACGAGTTTCTGGGTATTCACCAGCTGGGATTGGTTGTGCTTTTGGTGCTTCTTCTTTCGCTGCTGCTGGAGCTGCTACTGCTGGAGCTTCAGTTGCTGCTACTGCTGCTTGTCCACCATTTGCAAATGCATCGATGTCAGCCTTTACAACGCGACCGTTTTTACCAGTGCCAGCTACTTTATGGATGTCTACACCTTTTTCGCGAGCGTATTTACGTACAGATGGCATAGCGATTACGCGCTCATTTACTACTTCTTCAGTTGCTGCTGGAGTAGCTGCTGCTGGAGCTTCTTCTTTCACTTCTTCAGCTTTTGGAGCGTCGTCATGGTCGTCACCTTTAAATTTAAGGTTTTCGTATCCAGGAGCGTCGAACTTAATTAAAGTATCTCCTACTACTGCAACTGTACCTTCTTCTACAAGTACTTCAAGTACTTTACCTTTAACTGGAGAAGGGATCTCTACAACTGCTTTATCATTTTGTACTTCAAGAAGTACATCGTCTTCGTTTACTTCATCGCCTGGTTTAATAAACCATTTTACGATTTCACCTTCGTGGATACCTTCACCGATATCTGGTAGTTTAAATTCAAATGCCACGGAATTCAGCCCCCTGATTCATATCATTATTATGGAATAAGTACAAAAGAAATCAGCATGTGCTGATTTCTTTTGCACATGAAAAACTAAAATTAGAAGTTCATTACTTTGTTAACAGCTTCAACAATATCTTTATGGTTTGGTAACCATACGCTCTCAGCTTGAGAGAATGGGAATACTGTATCAGCAGCTGCAACACGTACAACTGGAGCTTCTAAGTTTAAGATTGCACGGTCGTTAATTTCCGCTACAACGTTTGCTGCAATACCAGCTTGTTTTTGAGCTTCTTGAACAACAACTACGCGGCCTGTTTTTTCAACAGAAGCAATGATTGTTTCGATATCTAATGGTTGAACTGTACGTAAGTCAACAACCTCTAAAGAGATACCTTCTTTTTCAAGTTCTTCAGCAGCTTTTAATGCAGCGTGTACCATCGCACCATATGCGATAACAGATACATCTGTACCTTCGCGTTTCACATCAGCTTTTCCTAAGTCAACTGTGTATTCGCCTTCTGGTACTTCTTGACGGAATGAACGGTACAATTTCATATGCTCTAGGTAGATAACTGGATCGTTGTCACGAATCGCAGAGATTAAAAGACCTTTTGCATCGTATGGAGTAGATGGAATAACAACTTTTAGACCAGGTTGTTGTGCAACTAATCCTTCTAAGCTATCAGCGTGTAATTCTGGAGTATGAACGCCACCACCAAATGGAGAACGAACTGTAATTGGAGCATTCCAACGTCCACCAGAACGGTAACGCATACGAGCCATTTGACCAGAAATTGAATCCATTACTTCGTAAACGAAACCGAAGAATTGAATTTCTGGAACTGGACGGAAGCCTTCAAGTGCAAGTCCAACTGCAAGTCCACCAATACCAGACTCTGCAAGTGGAGTATCCATTACACGGTCTTCACCGAATTCAGCTTGTAGACCTTCAGTAGCACGGAATACACCGCCGTTTACACCAACGTCTTCACCAAACACAAGTACGTTAGGGTCATTTTTCATTTCAACGCGTAAAGCATCAGTGATTGCTTGAATCATTGTCATTTGAGCCATGGCTTACTTCGACTCCTTTTCTTTGTAAATTTCATATTGTTCAGCTAAGTTGTAAGGCATTTCTTCGTACATGATTTCCATTAAATCAGTTACTTTTTGTTTTGGAGCTTGGTCAGCCTTAGCAATTGCTTGTTTGATATCTTCTTTTGCTTCTTCGATAACTTTTTCTTCTACTTCTTGAGACCATAGGCCTTTGTTTTCTAAGAATGCACGGAAGCGTACGATTGGATCTTTTTGTTCCCATTCGTTTTCGATATCTTTTGTACGGTAACGAGTTGGGTCATCACCAGCCATTGTATGTGGACCGTAACGGAATGTTAAAGTCTCGATTAAAGTAGGGCCTTCACCATTTACTGCGCGCTCACGAGCAAAAGCAGTTGCTGCGTATACAGCTAATGGGTCCATACCATCTACTTGAATTCCGTAAATACCTGCTGCAACTGCTTTTTGTGCTACAGTTTTTGCTGCAGATTGTTTTTCTACTGGAGTAGAGATTGCATAACGGTTGTTTTGAACAACGAAGATTGCTGGAGCTTTGAATGCACCTGCAAAGTTCATACCTTCGTAGAAGTCACCTTGAGACGCACCACCGTCACCAGTGTAAGTAATTGCAACAGATTTTTTACCACGTAATTTCATACCTAACGCAACACCAGCAGTTTGGATGATTTGCGCACCGATGATGATTTGTGGAGCAAGTGCATTTACATTCTCAGGCATTTGGTTACCCATGAAGTGTCCACGAGAGAATAAGAATGCTTGGTATAATGGTAAACCATGCCATACTAATTGTGGAACATCACGATATCCTGGTAAGATGAAGTCTTCTGCTTCAAGTGCGAAATGACTTGCTAATTGAGAAGCTTCTTGTCCAGCTGTTGGTGCGTAGAAACCTAAACGTCCTTGACGGTTTAAAGAAATAGAACGTTGATCTAGTACGCGAGTATACACCATACGGCGCATTAATTCTTTTAATTGATCATCAGTTAATTCAGGCATCGCTGCTTCATTCACAACTTCGCCTTTTTCATTTAAAATTTGTAATGTTTCAAATTGAGCTGCGATAGCTTTCATTTGCTCATCAACATTAAATAGGGTCTTTTTTGTTTTAGTACCCATTCCGTTCACCTCTTCCTCTCTTGAACCATATTCTGAAACGCTTTCACTAGCGCTTGGCTAGTCCGAAAACGCAACCATGTAAACCGACAAGAAACCTCGCCGGTTGAGAATAATTTTGTGTACCTAACAATCTGTACTAATGTTTTTTCAGAAACATATTAATACAATCTTGATCACGTTTTTTAGTTTACAACTATTCTAATCACCATGTCAATTACTTTGGTTACGATTTTTTTATGAATAACATTGAGGTTTCCACTATACATAGGTGTTTTCATTTTCACATCTGTATTAGTAAGCAATAACCTACTGTTATATTATTCCCTTTTTAACCTGTTTTTCGTCGTAGAATAATATGTAAACGATTTAATTCTTCTTAGTTTTTCTCTCTTTATAACAAAAATATGCAATCACTTCTTCCTTTTCTAGGCGAATGTCTATACACTCCTAATAATTCTCCCATACATTATAATAACCGCAGTATTAGCGGGAAATGATAAAGGAGGTCATCTCATGTACGGATACACATGTTGTTTTCCAACTTGTTCATATCCTTCCTTTGGCTATGGAGGTTCTTGCGGAGGATCCGGACGCGGCTTTGCCTTAATCGTTGTATTGTTTATCCTTTTAATTATCGTTGGTGCTGCTTGCATTCGTTAATGTAAAACAAAACAACTATAGAAAGAAACAGGCGGCTTTGCCGTCTTTTCTTTTTTACCAAACAAACGCTGATGAAGAATACCGCACTAGGCATACTCTTAATCCACTCAAATTATATAGGTGCTATGCACTTTATCATGACTTTTTTTAGGTCCTTTGGTAGACTAAAGGAGAAAGGAGAGATTGTGAATGCTTACAATGAATGATGTAATTCGTGAAGGAAATCCCATTCTACGAGCAGTAGCAGAAGAAGTAGCTCTGCCCGCAAGTGAAGAAGATATACGTACTCTTAAAGAAATGATGGAACTTGTAATAAACAGTCAAAACCCTGAAATGGTTGAAAAATATAATTTACGCCCAGGAATCGGGATTGCCGCACCACAAATCGGAATTTCCAAAAGAATGATTGCTGTTCATGTTACTGATACAAATGAGAAATTATACAGCTACGCTTTATTCAATCCAAAAATTATTAGTCACTCTGTTGAACGTACATACTTATCAGGCGGCGAAGGGTGCCTATCTGTGGATCGTGAAGTACCTGGCTATGTTCCGCGTTATACACGAATCACAGTTAAAGCAACTACTATCGATGGCGAAGAAGTAAAATTACGTTTGAAAGGCTTACCAGCGATTGTATTTCAACATGAAATTGACCATTTAAATGGCGTAATGTTCTATGACCACATTAATCAAGAAAACCCTTTTGCATCTCCTGATGATGCAAAACCATTCGAAAGATAAAATAACAAAAAAGCAGGAGCTTTAGCTCCTGCTTTTTTTATAATGAAATGGTTCTCATACTCTTTTGTTACAATAAACGAGCCCACTGTAAACCGTGAAGAATTCCATCTTCACTAACATCTTTCGTCACATAATTAGCAAGCTTTTTCAAATCTTCATGCCCATTCCCCATCACAATACCTGTTCCTACTGCTTCTATCATTTCTAGATCATTTAATCCATCTCCAAAAGCATAGACTTGTTCACGCTTAAATCCTAATTTCTCAATGAATTTTTCAATTCCCTTTGCTTTTGAACCACCATTTGGGATAATGTCCATAGAATACGCATGCCAACGAATAAAATGAAAATCTGGATAATCATGAATAAACTTTTCTTCCTCACCCACTTGGCAGAAAAGCAGCGTTTGATAAACGTCACGATTTTCATAAAAACTTGGTTCGTACAATGGATGCTCAAATTGCAGACTTCCAAAACTTTCTTTTACATAATCATGGTATTCTACTGTCGCTTTCATATCCTTATGATCTAAATAAACAAGTGGGTATCCCTCTTGCTTCGCAAATGTTGTAAATGTATGTAACGTATTAGGTTGTAATGGATTTTTAAATATAACCTCATCTTCAAATACAACATATTGACCATTAAAGCTAACATAATTATGAATATTAAGCTCATTGCGAATATCTTCAAACATGAAAGGCGCACGCCCTGTCGCAATTGCCACATGTACTCCTTTTTCTTGCAACGTACGCACTGCTTCTCTTGTAGATTGTGGAATTTTTTTATCATGATCTAATAATGTTCCATCAATATCAAAAAAGACGATTTTATCATTCATTTTCAAAATCCTTTCTAACCCTTCTATGTTCCTACCTTGACTACTTCTTTTCAAATCCTAAAAAAAAGTATAACATATTAAACATCTGTGAAGAAAGCGTTCCCTTTCTAACCTTATTCATGAAATATGCATATACTATCAAAAGAATATTGATATTTGTTTGAATGAATTTTCTTTTCTAATCTATCTCATACTATATTCATAACTGGGGTCATACTGCCTGTGAGAGCAAAAAACGTAACACGAGATTACGTCTGCATGAGCCAATAAGATCCACTGAACATCCGGACGGTAATTCCCTCATTTATCTTCTATGATTTCTTAGTATATGGAGATGAAAAGTTACTACTAATAAACAAGGAATACGCATGCATGTTTGAAATAAGGAAAGGAAGGAGTAATCATGCTGAAGAAGCTGAAGAAAAAGCTAAAACGATATTTAAACGATTTAGTCCGTAAAAAGACCATGGCTTAAATCGTGCCCATTTCGGGCTTTTTCTTCATTCTCATTCGAAAAAACATGAAAATCATGACTATTTGCTTTATAATAGGTAACAGATAATGCAAAACATAGACAAGGAGAGGTTTTCCCAATGATTTTTAAAGTATTCTATCAAGAAAAAATGACTGAGGTTCCAGTACGTGAAAATACAAAAGTTTTATATTTAGAAGCTGAATCCCAAAGAGACGTTCGTACAAAATTACAAAAGTTCGCTTATAATATTGAGTTTGTCCAATCTGTTACTGGCGCTCATCTTGAATACGAAAAAGAAAATGCTGACTTAACATTAACGGAGATCGTATAATTTATGAAATTCCTAAAAAATGATCAGGCAGCCGTTTTTGCTCTTGGTGGACTCGGTGAAATCGGCAAAAATACATATGCTGTCCAATTTCAAGATGAAATTATTATAATTGATGCTGGAATTAAGTTTCCAGAAGACGAACTTCTCGGAATCGACTATGTGATTCCTGATTACACGTATTTTGTACGAAACGAAGATAAAATTAAGGGTTTATTTATTACTCATGGTCATGAAGATCATATTGGTGGTATCCCTTATCTATTACGTCAAGTGAACATCCCAATTTACGGTGGGAAATTAGCAATTGCTTTAATTAAAAACAAATTAGAAGAGCACGGATTACTTCGAAAAGCAAAACTTTACGAAATTCAAGAAGACGATGTCATCAAATTCAAAAAGACATCTGTATCGTTCTTCCGCACGACACACAGTATTCCAGATTCATACGGTGTTGTAGTGAAAACACCGCAAGGACAAATTGTTCATACGGGAGACTTTAAATTTGATTTCACACCAGTAGGTGAACCAGCAGACTTAACAAAAATGGCCGAAATCGGTAAAGACGGCGTACTTTGTCTTTTATCCGATAGCACGAACAGTGAAGTACCTAACTTTACGATGTCTGAACGCCGAGTCGGCGATAGTATTCAGGATATTTTCCGCAAAGTAGAAGGACGTATTATTTTTGCAACCTTTGCATCAAACATTCATCGTTTGCAGCAAGTTGTCGAAGCAGCTGTTGAAAACAATCGTAAAGTGGCTGTATTTGGTCGAAGCATGGAAGCTGCAATTGAAATCGGTCATGATCTTGGTTATATTCGCTGTCCAAAGGATACATTTATAGAAGCGTCTCAACTGAATCGCCTACCAGCTAACAAAGTCGTGATTTTATGTACAGGTAGCCAAGGAGAACCAATGGCAGCACTTTCCCGCATCGCGAATGGAACACACCGTCAAATTCAAATTATTCCTGGCGATACAGTTGTTTTCTCTTCTTCACCGATTCCAGGGAATACGGTTAGCGTAAGCCGCACAATTAATATGTTATACCGTGCTGGCGCTGATGTTATTCATGGGAAACTTTCAAACATTCACACGAGTGGTCATGGTGGACAAGAAGAACAAAAGTTAATGCTACGTCTTATTAAACCTAAATACTTTATGCCAATTCACGGTGAATTCCGCATGCAACGTATGCATATGAAATTAGCAAACGATTGTGGTATTCCAGAAGAAAATTGCTTCATTATGGATAATGGCGATGTTCTTGCCTTACGTTCAGACGAAGCAAACGTTGCTGGAAAAATCCCATCCGGTTCTGTTTATATTGATGGAAACGGTATTGGTGATATTGGTAACATTGTACTTCGCGACCGTCGTATTCTTTCTGAAGAAGGACTTGTTATCGTAGTTGTTAGCATTGATATGAAAGAATTTAAAGTTGCAGCAGGACCTGATATTATCTCTCGTGGATTCGTTTATATGCGTGAGAGTAGCGATTTAATCAATGATGCTCAAACGTTAATTACAACGCATCTTGAAAAAGTAATGGAGCGAAAAACAACACAATGGTCTGAAATTAAAAATGAGATTACAGATACATTAGCACCATTCTTGTATGAAAAAACAAAACGCCGTCCAATGATTTTACCAATCATTATGGAAATATAAAAAAGAGGCATCGTAAATAAATAGCATATTTATAAAAAGACCAATTCGTTATGTGAATTGGTCTTTTTCAATCAATAATATAATCATGGTTATTGACTTGTAGCGTATGAAATTACAATAAAAATAGATATGCTAAGTAGGAAAATTCACGCTTAAACTAACGGCGGAGTTTACCTAAAACAGGAAAAATATAATTTTTGTCGAAAAACTTAAATTAGGTTTTCTATCATTAGTGAAGAGGATTGCTATGGAACGAACTATTTCTGTCAATAAAGCAATATTATTATGCACCAAGCATTTCTTATTAGGTAGGTGTGAACGGTGTTATATAAAGTGAAACTTTAATCAGTGGGGGGATTCCCCCCCACTGATTATTAGCCCTCACCAATCGGGCTTTTACGGGCAGTTTATCTCCCACCTAACTTCTTTGCCTTCGCCGAATTTTGAGGTGGGAGTATTACTGTCCGCAAATAGCGGAATAAACTAGACGATTTTAGCTTTCGTCCATTAAGGTATATCAAAGCATTGAAAAAAGGCTTGATTTAAAACCAAGCCTTTTTATACTAAATTTAATGCTACTTCATATGCTAACCCTGTTGTGAGTTCATAAGATATTCAACTCTTATTTTGTTTTTTCTCCACAGTATCAGAATTACTTAGCTTACAAACATTGTCCTCATACTCTTTGTATCGAGAAAAATTTTTATCGTAAGAAATGCTTAAATCGATCTACTTCATCATCATGACCAATTACAATTAAAATATCTCCCGCCTGGATATTTTCTGTAGCTCGAGGAGAAACAATAACTTCCTTCCCTCGCTTAATTGCAACAATGTTTAATCCAAACTTCGCACGGATATCCAGTTCAATTAAAGAGTGACCATCAATCTTCTTATTTGCAATAATTTCTACAATACTATGCTCATCCGAAAGCTCTAAGTAATCTAATACATTACTTGAAGCAATATTATTTGCAATTCGTTTTCCCATATCACGTTCAGGATGGACAATATGATCTGCTCCTATTTTAGTTAACACTTTTTCATGATAATCATTTTGAGCCTTAACAGTAATATTCTTTACCCCTAATTCCTTTAAAATAAGAGTCGTTAAAATACTTGCATTTAAATTATCTCCAATTGCAACAACAACATGGTCAAAATTACGAATACCGAGACTTTTTAACACCATCTCATCTGTTGAATCTGCAATCACTGCATGCGAAGCAATATTTGCAAATTCATTAATTTTATCTTCATCTAAGTCAATAGCCATTACTTCCATACCTAATTGAGCTAATTCACGACAAATACTGCCTCCAAAACGTCCAAGTCCAATGACAGCAAATTCTTTCTCTTTCTCACTCACATGAATTCCTCCAATAACATCAAGTCCTATCTATTTTTATTGTAGTATACGTTATATTCGCCACAAAGACTAGCAATCAACCTATACTTATTTTTGCTTTTGTATATAGAAATACTGCTGCAAATAAAATGCGATAATACAAATGAGCATAGCAAAAACAAAAATGTTTCCAAACGAACTAAACGTTTGAAATACAAATAATAATGTTTCTTGACCAAAAAAGGCAAATAAAAGCTGTGTAAAAGCAAATAAGAGCGCCCATTTATAGTGCTGTTGATGAAATAAATAATGAGTTGCTCCTAAAAATGCACAAAATGAAATGATAAAAATCCACCATGCTTCTAAAAACACTTGCCATCCCGCAAAGTTATATCCATTTACAACAAGTGCAATGATTCCAATGACCAGCATTGTGGGGACACTCCAAATTAACGCTCGATTTCGAAAAAATTGACGTCCATTAGAATCGCCTTTTTCATTTGCGCAATACGTTAAAAATGCTGTACTTATATACAGGACAGAAAGAATTGTTAATACGATGATTAACCAAAAATGCAACTGATTATATTCATGTTCTATATTCGTAACAATAGCTGCTAACATACTTGGAATCAACATACCTGTCCATCCGTCAATTTTCCTTTCATTCCAAAACACAGCATTTCCTATTCGAATGCCTAAAAGCATAAAAATAATCACACCAATTACAAATAACGTTGTCTTATTTCCAACTAAGCTTGTTGAAAAAGCAATTAAACCAATAAATAAAAAAAGAACAAATCCATTCATGATTTCTAATACTGGTGATAAATAACCTTTCACCCATTTATATGTTTCTTCATATTCGCGTTTATTTGCTAAGCGATATGCATAAAAACTTATCCCGAAATAAACCGCTGCAATAATAACATATGCATATAAAAAGAAACATAAGATTACACTGCCAATCTGCACCTGATTCCCCACCCTTTTTTCTATGTATCACATTGATTTTACACATTTTTCGCATAAAAAGTAAACTAAAACATCCAGTTCCATTTCCTTCAGTAAAATTTTCATTTCTAAATCAGCACACAAGAGGCGTATCTCTTATTTACCCTGCTATTTATAAAGTGAAACTATAATCAGTGGGGGTTTTCTTCATCCCCCACTGATTATAGTTGAACGAATCGGGCTTTTACGGGCAGTTGACCCCCACCTATCTTCCTCCTTTCTCTCTGAATCTTGAGGTAGGGGTCTTACTGCCCTAGAATAGCGGGATAAAAACAAAAACCTCCTAATAAAAGGAGGTTTTTGCGCATATCAAAAAAACTTCTACTTCCAAACTACCCTAGCATGTAAGTAGAAGAATTCACATCTTATTCAGCTTCTTTTTTCGCTTCATCTAACACACGATTTACTCGTTTTGTTAGCATTTTCATCCCACTTCCTCCCGCTTGGAAATGACGAAGGACACCATCTTTATCAAATACATAATACGCTGGTACATATTGGTTTTCAAATGCATCTGCAATCTTATGTTGATTATCCACTAAAATTGTTTGGGATATCTCGTGTTCTTTTGCAACTACTTCCACTTGCTCAAGGTTTAAATCTTCTTCTGAACGTGGCATATGAACTGCAACAACATTTAATTGCTCTTTATATTCATCACGGAATGCATTAATATCTGGCATTGCTTCTTTACATAAGTGACAACTAACAGACCAGAAATGAATAAGTGTTGGCTTTTCGCCAATTAGTGACTCACGTACTACTTCTCCATTCAATACTGTTGTTGCACCGTCTAAAGAAGGCATTGGTTGACGTAATTTCATGATTTTTCCCCCTTACAAATGTAGAGAAAGGTCTAACAAAATATTGTTAGACCCTCCTATATTTCATAATAAAATTAAACGTTTAAAGTTGCTTGACCTGGTTTCCAGTTTGCTGGGCAAAGTCCACCAGTTTGAAGAGCTTGAAGAACACGAATTACTTCGTCAACTTCACGACCAATGTTGTTGTGATGTACAACTTGGTACATTAATTCGCCTTCTGGGCTAATGATGAATAGACCACGAAGTGCGATACCTTCTTCCTCAAGTAATACACCGTAGTCACGAGATACTACATGGTTAGTATCAGCAGCTAGAGGGTATTTTAATTCACCTAAACCGTTTTTCGTACGGTCAGTGTTAATCCAAGCTAAGTGAGTGTGGATTGTATCAGTAGATACACCAATTACTTCTGCATCTAAATCTTCGAACTCATCATAACGATCAGAAAGTGCGATGATTTCTGTTGGACATACGAAAGTGAAGTCCATTGGATAGAAGAAAAGTACTGTCCATTTGTCCTGTTTCATAACCTCTTCAAGACTTACTTTACCAAATTCTTTGTTTGGCATAACAGCGTCCATTTCAAATCGTGGCGCTTGTTTTGCTACCATACGTTCTGCCATATGTATCAACCTCCGTAAATTTTTATCATATATTGTCTACTCTTGTATTATATAAGAGGAATTAGTTTTTAGTCAATTTTATTTGATAATTATTATAAAATAACTTACTAACAACTTGTTCCTCCATCTACCATTATAAAGTATTGTGTTAGAATTACAAAAAAAAATGCATTATAATTTTCCACAAAAAAGAACAGGCTTTAACCCCTGTTCCCTTTCCATTTTACATATTGATTTAAAAACGCAATGGTTTGTTCTATTGCCTCTTCTTTTGGTTGTAACTTTGCATGATGTAAGCCATATTCTGAGTCTACCCCAAGCCAAAACATAAATCCTGGAATATCACGAAGCATATATCCGAAATCTTCCCCTGTCATCGCCTCTGTACATGTAACAACATTCATATTCGTTTGCTCAGATGCAAACAGCATAAACTCCTGCGTTAGCTCCTCATGATTATATACTTGATGATACATCGCTCCATAATCAATAACAGCTTCACATTGAAATGCCGCTTCGATACCTGCGACAATCGCTTCGATTCGGCTCTTCACTCGGCTCATCGATTCAACAGATAGTGTTCTGATTGTCCCTTCTAGGCGTGACTTTTCTGCAATGATGTTTTGGACTGTACCACCTGTAATTTTACCAATTGTAATAACAGCGCTATCAAGCGGATTGACATTACGGCTAATTACTGATTGAAGCTGTGTAACAAGATGACTAGCGGCAACAATCATATCATTTGCTGTATGTGGATATGCTGCATGTCCACCTTTTCCTTTTAAATCAATATATAGTTCTGATGTATTTGCAAATAGCAATCCTTCTTTTGTTGCGATTGTCCCTACTGGATACTCAGGTGCGATATGAAGACCAAGGATCATATCTGGTTTCCATTCCTTCAACTCTTCACTTTCTAACATAGGAAGAGCGCCACCTGGACCTTCTTCAGCTGGTTGGAATAGAAAAACAAGATCATCATCTATTCTTTCATTTACAGCAGCTGTTAGAAGCCCTAAACCAATTGTAGTATGAAAATCATGACCACATGCATGCATCATTCCTTCGTGAACAGAAGTAAATTCATATCCTGTTTCCTCTGGAATTAGTAGGCCATCAATATCTGCACGATAGCCAATTGTTTTTTCTGGTTTTTTCCCCTTTACTTTAACGATAACACCTGTTTTCCATGTTTTCACTTCAAGATATTCACTAGGAAGGGTACCGATATAATTTAAAATATATTGTTGTGTTTTCCACTCTTGAAAGCCTAATTCTGGAATTTTATGTAACTCTCTACGAATTTGTACAAATTTACTGACTGTCATGTCTCCACCACCATTTATAAAAAGCGTAAGAGCTTATCTGCCCTTACGCTTTCGTTCTTTATTTTTCTGGGTTTAATTGACGAAGTTCTTGTTTAATTTCTGTTTTTGCTTTTGTCTTCTCATCAATTTCTTTAATAACACGCGCTGGTGTTCCTGCAACTACTGTATATGGTGGTACATCTTCTGTCACAATCGCTCCTGCTGCAACAACTGCACCTTTACCCACTGTAACTCCTTCTAGAACAACTACGTTCGCACCAATTACAACATCGTCTTCAACGATAACTGGTTTTGCAGAAGGTGGCTCAATTACACCTGCAAGTACAGCACCAGCACCAACGTGACAGTTTTTACCTACTGTAGCACGTCCGCCAAGCACTGCATTCATATCGATCATTGAACCTTCACCGATTACTGCACCGATATTAATTGTTGCATTCATCATAATAACTGCATTATCACCGATTTCAACATGGTCACGAATAATTGCACCTGGTTCAATACGAGCTTTAATGCCTTTTAAGTCAAGCATCGGAATAGCAGAATTGCGACGGTCGTTTTCAACAACGTAATCTGCAATATGCTTTTTATTTTCTTCAAGAATCGTCTTAATTTCAGACCATTCTCCAAATAAAACACCAGCTTTTTTATTTACAAATGCTTGCACTGTTTCAGGGAATATTACTTCTTTTAAATCCCCTTTTATGTATACCTTTACAGGAGTTTTCTTCTCACTTTTTTGAATAAACGAAATAATTTCGTTTGCATCCATCATTTTCATGCTTGTTGCCTCCTAAATCCATTTATAATGTTACTCTACCAAACGAAAGAGCGACTAGCAAGACAATAATCTTATTTTTCCATTTGAATTTCTTCTATAATATCTAAAAACGCTTGTACTTGTTTCAGTTGCCTTGCAGAATCACTTGTCAACAACCACGTTTCTCGAGTCAACTGAACAGGTGTTTTATATGTCTTTTCTCTTACTTCTTTTAAAACAGTAGAAGGCAACAGCGCATAACCAATTCCATTTAAAACGAGTTGCTTACATGTTTCAATTTGATCAACTACAATCGTTCGTTTAGGCGGATTAGAAAATAAACCATACCACCAATTCTGAATTTGTCCATAGTATGTCGAATCGCTTTTAAATTGTATAAACGGTCTGTTTGTATCTTTCAACATAGAAATATCTTTAATTTCTGTGTCAACTAAATACAGCTCATCCTCAAATAATTGCTCTTTATGCCCTTTATATTCTTGTTTCCCTCTTAATATCGCTACGTGGACATCCCCTTCATAAAAATGCTTTTGTACTTCACTACTCCATCCTGTAAATAGGGAAATTTTAACAAATGGATATTTTTGTACAAATCTTTTTAAAACAGGTGGTAACCAATATTGGCCAATCACAGATGCCACAGCTATCTTTAATGTTCCGTATGTTTCCGTACGATAAATTGCTAATTCACTTTTAATTGCCTCTTCTCTTTGCAACATATCTTTCGCGTAATTGGCCACTTTTTCCCCTTCTGGTGTAATTGTCAACCCTTTTTGAGAACGGATAAAAAATTTCATTCCCCATTGTTTTTCCATTGATTGTAAGCGTTGACTGAGCGCAGGCTGTGAAACGAATAAGCGCTCTGCAGCTTTTCTCATATTGGATTCCTGTGCTAAAACAACCATCATTTGAAAATCATCAATTTGCAACTTTCTCCCTCTTTCCTTATCTTACATGTAACCATCTAACCTCAATATATACGTTGCACAATTCTCTAACATGCAATATTTAATTTTTATTTTCAAGAAGCTTGGATGAATTGGCATTTCACTTAAGCTTTTATGCCTTTTACGTCGGTCCCTATATAAAGTGAAACTGTAATCAGCGGAGGGTTCTTCATCCTCCACTGATTATTAGCCCACACCAATCGAGCTTTCCCACCTATCTTCCTCGTTTCTCTCTTAAACTTGAGGTTTTGGGTCTTACTGCTCGCGAATAGCGGGATAAAATGAAAAAGAGACGCATGATAAAAAAGCGACTTCTCTTTTCATTCGAAGTCGCTTACCCTTCTTTATCGATTATACTGTCTTACTTTTTTATTCAGCAATTTTAAAATAGCACGCCTTGTTAAAATCCCTTCAAAGTACCCATCATTGTTTACAGCACAAATAAATGGATGATCAATTGTCATTTCTAACGCTTTAGCAAATGAATCTTCAAGTCCAAGGTTCGGAATGTCCTTTTTCATTACATGTTCAACTTTCATATCCTCAAGCTTTTCAAATTCAATGCGTTCTAATCCTAAAATACCATCCAAAATCATCGCAGTACTGATTAATCCATGCAATTTATACATAGGATCTAAAACCGGAATCGCAGAATATCCAGATTTTACAAGAACAAGTAAAGCATGTTCTAAGCTATTTCCGATTTGAACATGTGCAACTTTTTCTGATGAAATCATTAAATCTTTAACAAGAACTTGTTGAAACTCATCTTTCGGAATACTAATCATATTATATCCCCCACTTTTTCTCCCTTTTTTCCTGCTAACATGATCTCCAATAGACAATCCATACGTACCTTACTGTTCAAAGTTAATCATATCCACGCCTAAAAGTGTCACTTTATTTCCCAGTTCTATTCACATCTTATGATAGCGTTTTCATATTATTATTTTGTCCTTATTATATTCCAACAAAAATAATGATACACAGTCCATTTTACCATAGAACACAAAAAAAAGACTACCTTTCTGGTAGCGCTTAGTATCCTTCATTTTTCAATCGATTAAATAACCTTGCAATTCTTCTATATTGGGAAATATCAGTTTTTTTCAAACCACTTTCAATATCTGTAAGCTCAACAGCTAGGATCTCACTAGCATAGTTCTGACGAAATAAAATATCTAACAGCAAGCTTTTTTCTTCTTTTGTTAAAATAACTTCCTTCTGCATATACTCCTCTCCTTATTCTTTTTTTCTTACTATTTATTATATAAAATATTTGTTTAGTTTAATAGATGAAAAATTCAGTTTTTTTATTTTGTATAGCGATTTGCATAACTAAAAGCTGCATAAGCATCAGGTTTAATTTTTGCAGTTAGACCCATTGCCTTCACCTTCGTTGTCATATCCGAAATAAATTCTTTTGTTAACCCATCCTTTCCTATGTCTAAGTGAATTTCCATTACAAATCCAGCCCCTTCATGAGCATATGGGTGTAATAACTCCCATATGCGTCTTATATGCTCCGGTGTAAACAAATAGGCGATTTCTTGGCTAAACTGTGTTTCTAAATATATTTTTTCACGTAAAGTAGGTGGTTTTTTATGTACGGCTTTATGTTTCAAGCATCCCCATGCTCCTTTCCCAACACGATGAATGTGCACTGCCGTGATAAAACGGGTACCTTTTTGATGCGCTTGTGAATCTGTTCCAATAGATAGTCGATATAAATTGCGTGGATCCCTTTCAATAAAATTACAGATGCGTGAGAAAACTGTTTCAAAATCCATATGCCTCTCTGATACATTATAAAATCGATACTCACCGTCCACATAGTCACGTCCCTTCGATTAGACAGACTTTTGCATTCTCATTGTATGGGACAAAAGAGCAAAATATGACTTTATTATCCTTTACTTGTTTCTATATTTCGAATGGAATACTTACATGCTGGACAGGTATAAATTACATTCTGGTTAGACTGAGCCGTTAGTACATGATCAATTTCAAATGACATATGACATTTTGGACAAACAACAATTGGTAATCGTTCCACATTCCACATTCCTTTCCAACTTTTAATACCAGTGTAGGAAGAATAAAAAAATCTTATACATATAAAGTGAAACTTTAATGAGTGGGGGTTTTCTTCATCCCCACTCATTATTAGTCTTCACC
Organism: Bacillus sp. XF8; assembly: GCF_017498755.1. NCBI lineage: Bacteria > Bacillati > Bacillota > Bacilli > Caryophanales > Bacillaceae > Bacillus > Bacillus sp. XF8. The sequence continues at coordinate 20,653 of NZ_JAGDQK010000004.1, forward strand.
AATCGGGCTTTTATAGACAGTTATCACCCATATATCTTCTTCACTTCCTTATACTCTTACTACCCGTTAATGAAGAATAAAGTTATTATTAAGATCACAAAAAAAGGTACCGCTTCTCACGGTACCTTTTTCGTATGTATCAAGAAATAATATCGTAAATCTCGATTGCAACCATATCAATGTTATCGAATTGATATACTTGTGGCTTTTCGCCTTGTTGATACACTTCTAACTCATACATTTCACTTTTATCAAAAAATTTCACGCTACATTTACGTTCACCGTTCACTTCAAAATAGCGTTGTGCTACTTCACCGCTTTCAGCTTGTTCTTGTAGACTAACAAGTCGAGTTAAAATTCCTTGGAGTAGAGACATGAAATCTCCCCTTTCTCTAATCTTCCTACCAATAGGTTTTACAGCTATACTCATTCTATCCGTCATAACAGAAAAAATGTTCCACACTCTAGGATAAAGCTTCTTGGCAAGAAACTCAACTAAAATTTGTCGAAAAAAGAAGTAAAAAGCAGAAAGAAAATCTTTCTCTTCCTTTATTGCGATTTTTAAAGCTGCAGAATATAATAAAAAGCAGAAAAAGAGGAGGATTTATGATGAAAAAAATTGAGGTTTATACACAACCAGATTGCCCACCATGTACCATTGTAAAAGAGTTTTTAAAGCACAATAACGTAACATACGAAGAATTTGATGTAAAAAAGGATGCTTCTGCTCGCAACCGTCTTTTATATGACTATAACTCATACTCAACTCCAACTGTTGTCATTGATGGAGAGGTTGTCTCTGGTTTTCAAATTGAAAAATTACAACAGTTACTAAACCTAGAACAGGAATAGGCAATGCGTCACCTATTCCTGTTCTTTCAACTCTTGTAATTTTTTTATTTCCGTCAAAAGTTGCTGACTCTCATGATAACCAGCTAACTTCCATTTCCCTTCCTCTTTTTGCAACGTAATAATTTGATATTGTTCATTTTTCATCCGTTCATATACATGTAAAATTCTATGCTCTTCGTCATATGCTAGTTTCGTTTGAGAAGTAAAAGAAAAAGGAGCTTCTTTTGTAGGAAGTAAATATTCACCACTTTGTTTATCACCATTGCTATTTTCATCCGTAAAAACTTGAAGAAAGTTATTTGTAAAATAAGGTGATAGTGCATCATACATTTTGCTCATCGATAAATGCTTCCCACGAATTGAAAATTGTGCCTCATATCCCTTTTGAATCGTTGTAAATACTTCTTTTCGATCCACCTTTATTTCTTCTTTACCAAGAACCGTTGTAACACTATACCCAACTAGAAAGGCAACACATAGAAATAGAACAAACCAAATTCCATATTTTCTCATTCTTTCACCTTCCTTTAACAGAGCTTGTCTTTGTAGTATTCATTGTAACAATGATTATGCAAAGAAAGGGATGGTTTCGTTCGTAAAATCTTTACAATGATAGACAGCATTTTTGCCGTCTTTCTCACTATTACCAATTTATGATAAAAAAAACAAAAAAATGCACGAATTGCTTCGTGCATTAAAATAAAACATCTTCTTCGTATAAAAATTCATAGGACAAATCAATAAATAAAAAATGTTCATCATCAATTGGAAAGGAAAATGTTCGTACCATTTCTCCTGTTTCTATATCTGCATATAAGTCAGAGAGCCTTGCTTTATTTTCGAATCTCATTTTCATTATATTTTCTAAAAAATATGGGCGCCAGCTCCAATTTTTCATATAATACTCTGGCATAACAATCCATTCACCATCTTTTTTCATAATGTTTCCCGATTGCTGAAAGCCATCTTCATTACAAATAAAGATTCGGAAACTATAATGCGATACATGTTGACTAAAATGTAATAACCAATCATTCACGTCTTCATTCTTTTTCTGCCTAGATAAAACATTCCCAACTTGATCACGCAATGTTTCCGTCAATTGATAAATTTTTTGTAGTTTTTTCTTTTCATGCTGAATAAATTGATGACATTCATTACCAAGACGTTCTTTTAAAATATCGGCTTCAATAAAGTCTGGTAAACACTCTTTCAAATAATTCCCTTGATAATACCTTCCGCCATTTTTCCAAGCATATTGCAACTGATAAAAAGCGTCAATTTCTTCATATAATAATGTCGCACCAATTCTTCTCGCTAATAATGACAAAGAATATAAAATATCTTGATAAGATTGTAAAAGTGCAGTTTGTCTTAAATTCGTTAAATCCACCTTTAAAATGTCAGGTGCCAGTACACTAATCCGTTCCAGATTACTCGTACCCGTTCCTACTTTATTAATTGAAATTTGAATACCATATGTACGGTAATACATAAGTAAATGATTAAATTGTTCTATATCTTCCTTACACTCGTGCTCTGTTATTTCTAAGACGATACACCCTAAATTCAATCCTTTTTTTTCATACATTAACAGCAAATGAAGTAAGCTTTCATCTTCATCATTCATTAATATGTTTGCATTACGATGTATAAACAATAAAAAATTTTGATTTGTTTCCAAGTAGCGTTCTAATGCTTTTTCTACTATGACATTATCCGCCTCTAGTTGAAATTCACCTGGAATGGAATCATCATGAAAAAAAGAAGAAAGACTTTGTATCCCTTCTTCCGTTTGGATACGTCCTACTACCTCATATCCAATTACTGTATGCTCATCAGCACTAAAAATAGCTTGATAATAAGGAAGGACTTTATCCAAATTACTCATCACATCTAATGCATCTACCAAAATGTTTCCCTCCCTTTACTTTTCAAAAAATTATAACACGGTATGTATAGAAAAATAATAAAAAATCCCTTCAGTTTTCCTGAAGGGATTAGAGGGGTAAAATGCTAAGGGGAATTAGCAATTCTACTATGAAGAAAAAAGAGGTCTTAAATATACCTTATAAAAAACCCATTGTAAACACTTTTCTTTCATATGTCACAAATCCGTCACATTTTACCTCACATTAACGGGCAGTAACCCCCACGTTTCACTTTATATAATCCCTTTTAAAACGGATACTGATGCAAATGCTGTCCACCATCCATGGTCATACATGTTCCATTTATATATGCAGCTTCATCGGAACATAAATAAAAAGCTAAGCCCGCAATTTCTTCTGGTGTACCAAGCCTGCCGAGCGGGACACTTTGTAATGTACGCTTGGCCATCTCTTCTGAAATCCATAATTTATCCGCACCGCCTGTTCGTTCGATTGGTCCAGGAGCAATTGCATTAACGCGAATGCCATATTTACGTCCCCACTCAACAGCAAGTGTTTTCGTCATTGCCAAAACACCAGCTTTCGCAGCTGCAGAATGAATGACACCAGGTCCTGCATCCCATGCATACGTCGCTACCATATTAATGATATTTCCTTTTATCCCTTTCTCAATCCAATACTTACCTACTGCTTGACTACAATAAAACGTTCCATTTAATACAATATTAATAACTGCATTCCAACCATTAACAGATAAATCTTCTGCAGGACAAATAAAATTCCCTGCTGCATTATTAATTAAAATATCAATACGCCCAAATTTTTCATCAATATATTCAATCATACGACTTATATCCTCAATATTTCGAACATCCATTTGTACTGTCAATACTTGCCCTGAAAATTGTTCAATCTCTTTTTTTGTTTCTTCAAGTTTTTCTTGCGTACGCCCCGTAATAACAACGCGTGCTCCTTCCTTCGCAAAACGAGCTGCCATCCCTTTTCCCATTCCACTTGAACCACCTGTTATAATAACTACTTTTTCTTTCAAATATATCCCCTCCCAAAAAAATGAATGCACATTCATTTTACCACTTTATTTAATAGAAATCTTTATATTTTTAAAGTTTTCTGATATCTTTATATACAATCACTCTTTTCACAATAATCATGCTCTTGACTCTAGACTATTCTACTAGATTGCACTTTTACCGTATAACAAGGTAAACCAACTCAAATATAATTCTTTAAGAAGAACTAAAAGGAAAGGAGAGCTGTTGCGGCCTACACCATATTCATATAATCCTTATGCTGCCTTTTTCATTATATAGGCCCACTCATATTCCTATGAAACAAATAACAAGAAGAAACTTTATAAAAAACGGAATACGCTCTTGTTTCTACACCTGTATTACGGCTAGTATCGGTTATTACTATGCAAAGTATATTGAACCGTACTGGCTTTCTTTGACACATCATACACTTCGTTCTTCACTCATTCCACCAAGCTTTCACGGTATGAAAATTGTTCAATTTAGTGATTTACATTTAGGATACTATTTTTCTCTCCAACACCTTTCTACAATCGTTTCAAAAATAAATAAGACTGCACCCGATATTGTTCTGTTTACTGGTGATTTAATCGATGACTACCAAACATATAGCGAAATTCCTTTTGTTTCTTCAATTTTACGAAACATCCGTGCATCCTTTGGTAAATTTGCAATCTACGGAAATCATGATCATGGTGGGTATGGAACCGAATACTATAGTCAAATTATGAGTGATGCGGGTTTTGAAGTATTACAAAATACCGAAAAACGTATTCGCTTATTAGATAATAGCGAGATTTCTATTTTTGGAATCGATGACATGCTTCTTGGCAAACCAGAAATCGACGTAACATTACAACATGTGCAGAAAGAGCTATATACGATTGTACTCGTACATGAGCCTGATATAGCACCTAAAATTGCTAACTTTCCAGTGAACCTCCAGCTTTCTGGACATAGTCATGGTGGACAAGTACAACTTCCCTTTTTAGGAGCAATCGTTACCCCAGCACTAGCAAAGCATTACATTGAGGGATTTTATCATATTCAAGAATTACTTCTTTATGTAAATCGCGGTCTTGGAAGGACACGTGTTCCATTTCGTTTTTTGTCCAGGCCTGAAATTACAGTATTTACCCTTCAGCACTTGTAACCTATAATTGCCTATTTTCTTATATATCCTTTCTTGTACTCGCTCATCCATGCTTTTTCACCATATGATAACAATGAGTCCAATAAAGGAGGTTTTTACGTGTACCCATATCCTCAGCCCTATCTAGTTCGTTCAGGACCCATTGGCCCAGTAAGTGACTCACGCTTCTTACCATTCTTCGGTGTTCCATTCTTAGCAGGACTTGCTGGCGGTCTACTTGGCGGGGCATTAGCATTTGGCCCTAGGCCACCATACTATCCTCCATACCCACCACCATATCCGCCAACTCAGTTTCCTTGTTACGGAGGTCCATGCCAGCCATATTATTATTAATATACAGTGAAACTTTAATCAGCGGTTCTTTTTTTCAGCCCTACTGATTATCAGTCCTTACCAATCAAGCTTTTATGGGCCGTTTATCTCCTACCTAACTTCTTTGCTTTCGCTGAACTTTGAGGTGAGAGTATGACTGCCCACGAATAGCGGGATAAACAAAAACTATGAAAAAAGCCTCTTATTTGCAAAAGGCTTTTTTCGTCGTATTCTCATAATCTTGGCTTACAAGTTATTAAACTTAAGTATTTGATATATATACCCATTTTGATTTGCTGACATATAAGTCGCTGCTACGAAGATCAAAAGGTGACATGTACTCGTTTTCTCTCATTATTTTAACTTGGCATGGGGCAAGAAAAGGATTGACGCTTCTATGTATAGCTGGATGCTCTCTCACACCTAAAAAGAAAGGTTTTAGGTTGGTTTTTCAATTTGTATTTATATAGACATTATTCCGCATCTGTATTTTGATAAGCCATCTTAAATAATTTCACTTGGCTATCAATCTCTTGTGAACCATTATTTATTATATAATAGTATTCACCATCTTTATTTTGTTCACGTGTTTTGACGTTATCCGCTAAAATAAGCTGCAAGATTGCTTTTATTCTTGCTTTCATTTCAAACCCTAAAATTGGAAATGAAATTTCCACCCGTTTTTCCATGTTCCTTGTCATCCAATCGGCTGAAGATAAGTACACTTTTTCATCCCCATTATGATGAAAATAATAAATACGGCTATGTTCTAAATAACGTCCAACAAGGCTAATCACACGAATATTTTCACTTACGTTTTTAATACCAGGCCGCAAGCAGCACGTTCCTCTAACAACAAGTTCTACTTTCACTCCAGCTTGCGATGCTTCATATAGTTTTTGAATTAACGGTTTATCTGTTAACGAGTTCATCTTTGCAATAATATGTCCATTTCCATATTGTTTATGATAACGAACCTCTTCATCGATTAATTCCATAAATTGATGACGTATATCAAACGGTGCTACCGACAAGTGATGAAAATGCGGCTTTGTTGTATAACCACTCAAATAATTAAAGAAATTTGTCGCATCTACCCCAAAATCTTTCCGGGATGTAATATAGCCAAAATCTGTATATAATTTTGCTGTCGCATCATTATAGTTTCCTGTTCCTAAATGTACAAATCTTTCGATTTTTCCGTGTTTTCTTCTTACAACCAGCGTAATTTTACTATGTGTTTTCAAATGACTTACACCATAAATAACATGGCAACCAGCTTGTTCAAGTTCCTTTGCCCAATGGACATTATTTTCCTCATCAAAACGTGCTTTTAATTCAACAAGTACTGTTACTTGTTTCCCCTTCTCAGCTGCAGTCTTTAATGCCTGAATAATCGGTGAATCCCCACTTACACGATATAATGTTTGTTTAATCGCTAGCACATTCGGATCATCCGCTGCATCACGTACAAAATCAACAACAGGTTGAAAAGATTCAAATGGATGATGTAATAAAATATCGTGCTCGACTGCTTTCTCAAATACATCTTCTTCATCATCTAAATCTTGAGGTGGCTGTGGAATAAGAGCTGGATAAACAAGGTGTTCATATAAAGGCGCTAATTTTTTATATAAGGAAAATAAACAAGTTAGGTCTAATGGCCCATCCATCATATATACATCTTCATCTTGCACTTCTAACACTTCATATAATAAAGCTAAAACTCTTTCATCAACATGCTCTTTTCCAATTTCTAAACGAACAGCCGCTCCCCATTTACGTTTTTTCAACTCTTTTTCAATTACTTTTAATAAATCACGTGCACCCTCTTCGTGTATTGTCAAATCCGCATTACGCGTTATACGAAAGCGGGTAACTGACGATACTTTATATCCTGTAAATAATTTATGAGTAAAACTACTAATTACATCTTCTAATAAAATAAATTTATGTTTTTGGTCTTCACTTGGTAAAAAAATAAAACGTTCGAGCAATGAGGGCACTTGAACAATACCAAGTTTTGTTCTGTTCTCTTCCTCTACCTGTTTTTCATCATATAAAATCGTAGCTAAGTTTAAACTTTTATTTAGAAGCATTGGAAACGGACGATATGCATCGATTGCTACAGGTGTTAAAACTGGGAAAATTTGCTCATCAAAATATTCTTCAATAAATTCACGTTGTTCTTTCGTTAAATCTTGAAATGTTAACGGCTCGATACCTTCCATTTCAAGCGCTGGCAACACAGTATTTTTAAACGTATTATACTGAACCGTCATCAATTCATGAGCTTTCGTAGCAATTTTATTTAGCTGCTGTTTCGGTGTTAAGCCAGCTTTATTTTCTGGTTGATTAAAGCCCGCTTTTACTTGATCTTTTAATCCCGCAACACGCACCATAAAAAACTCATCCAAATTCGAACTAAAAATACTAATAAACTTTAATCTTTCTAAAAGTGGATTACTTTGATCTTGCGCCTCTTGTAACACACGTTCATTAAAAGCAAGCCAACTTAACTCGCGGTTATTATAGTAAGCAGTATCATTTAAATTCACAGGATTCTCCTTCATCAATTCCATTTCCCTTCACACTTCCCTTTGAAACTTTTTCAATATAATTTAGTTACATTTATTGTAGCAAATTCCAATTTATTTCAGTGTAAATTTTTCGTAAAGACATCCGTACAACTTAACATTTCCCGCCAAATACTAGATTAATGTTCATCTTCAATACTTTTTCAAGTTGTTTTTTTTGCTTTTCAGCCTGTACTTTTTCTGCTAAAGCCGATTGTCCACACTCGATATGAAAGACAAGCTCCTCTTTATTTTTCTTCACTTGAATCGTTTCAATCAGTTCCCTTTGCCTCACATTTAAAGCCGCAGAAAATTGTAAAATCGCTCCTAACAAACGAATCTTTTTTTGTTCACTTTTATCAAACCATCCTTCAAATGGCTCCAAATGCTGTTTAAATAACATTTTCGACTTATAGGATGCGATAAGCGCAAGCTTAATACGCTCTTTATGCATCATACCGTCAATTGTTTTATTCGCCAATAAATAGAATGTATGTAGACGACTTGCTTCTGCATCTATGTATTTCCCAATATTAAACACTTTGGCAGCTTGATAAAATATACCCCAATCTTTTTCTGAAAAAGAAATAATTTCAGACTCTTCAAGTTGTGTACAAATTAACGTTCCTTGCTTGATAAGTTGAATAACAAATTTCATATCCATTTCATATTCATAGGATAATAAGTGTAAACTCTCCTCTATCACATTTGGATAATAAGAAACCCCTAAGTTTTTTGTAAGTTCCTCATAGAAAACACCTTCTCGTAATCCTTTCCTGCTTAATACAAAGGACGGAGCTTGTATTATATTTGTTAACATATAAAATACTTCTACCGCTGGAATAATTGTATCAGCCCGATCTTTTGCTAACCCATCTAACTTCTGTAATTCTGCAAAAGAAAGACTTTCTAATTCCTTTTTTACATCCCCTATATCCGCTTCCTCCATTTTATATAAATGTAAACCTGCTATCGGATAAGAAATTATATTTTGATGAATTTTCACCATATTCCGAGCACTCCCACCTATCGCAATAAGAGGTAACTTTTTTTCCTTTAACCAAGGTAACGTTTCAAATTGATACCATAAATATCTTCTTAATTCTTCTAATTCTTCTGCAGTCGGTGTCTCATGATGAATAAATTGTTGTTTTAAAGAAAGTGCTCCAAAAGGAAAGCTATAATATTCTACAATTTCTCGATCCCGAAAATATGTAACCTCTGTACTCCCCCCACCAATGTCGACAGTAATTCCTTCAGTAAAAGAAGTTGAATTCATCACAGCTAAGTAACCGTAGCGTGCTTCTTCATATTCAGATAAAATCCTAAGTACAAAATCAGTTTTTCCTTCTACAAGCTTTTTTATTTCTTCTTGATTCTTTGCTTGTCTAATTGTTGCTGTCGCAACGCAAAGCACATTATGTAATCCGTGAAACCTTGTACTTTCTTGAAATTGAAGTAATGTTTGCAAGAGTATATTCATTCCTTCTTCTATTAGCACACCATCTATTAGATAATTTCTTAACCGTGCAACAACCTTTGTATTTTCGACTTCCTTATAAAAACCTCCATTTCGTTTTTCATAAATCACCAATCGCATCGTGTTTGAACCAATATCAATAATGGCATATTGCTGTTTCAATATATCTTTCACACTTCTCACTCTTTCATTATCAAATTTCTAGAAAACATTCCTATCACTATTATACAAAATAGTTGTTTTTGGTAACAATATTGCTTTAATATTGAAAATATATACAATCATTTTTTGTATATAATAAAAACTACTTTTGTTTATGCTATAATATTGAAAAACTAGAAAGGGGTCCCACTATGAAACCTTCACAACCACAGTCTCAGTCACACAAACATCATTCTATTGATCGATTGGCTCAATCTATTTTCATTGTGAACCGACATGCCAAAGCTGCTACAAATCCTAAATATTTATACTGGTTGAAAAAAATTGCTTTAGAACGTTTAATTAGTGAAAAAAAAGCAATAAAAGAAGGATTACATTTCTCTAGGAATCCGCGTTTTAGTCAGCAACAATCAGATGTTCTCGTTCGATTAGGTGACTATTTTTTCCATATCCCTCCTACAAAAGATGATTTCAGTACTCTCCCGCATCTCGGTAGCCTTGAATCTTCCTATAGAAACCCCAAAACAACTCTTTCCTTGGCAGTAGCAAAAAAAACGCTTCAAGATTATATTGGACCAGAAGCACTAAAACAAGAAAAGAAATTAAGCGAACCGATTCCTTGGTATCGTCGTACGTACACAAAGAAATAAAGCAGGCTTGGCCATAACGGCCAACCTGCTTTATTTCTTCTCTTCTTTTATTTTAATGTTCGCTTGTTTATAAAATGCTACTTTTTCTGTATTATATGATTTTGTATATTCATTGAACTTATCTTTTTCAGCATCAATATCTTTATAAGATTGGTTCACCGTTTTTACTTTATCACTAATATCTTTTAATTTTGCCCCTGTATCTTGAAGCATTGTAAATAATTCTTTTTCTAACTTTAATGATTTACTATAGTTATCATACATCTTCTTAAAAGACTCATGTCGTTTTTCGTAAGTATTCTTTACTTTGTCTGCTTGTTCTTTTAGCTTACCATTTTCGATTTTTTTCACATATTTATCAACTGATTTTACTTCTTCTTGCGCTTTGTTCAATGCTTCTTTTTCTTTATCAATTACTTTTCCACGTTCTGCTGTATTTTTCATTGCTTGATCTAATTTTTCTTTCACGGCTTGATTATTATCTTTTCCTTCTTGTACAATTTGACTGTATAATGTTTGACCTTCTTTTTCTAATGCCTCTAATTTTTTCGCGTCTTCAAACATTGGTTTTTCTTGCTTCGCAGCATTTTCAAATGCTACATATAATTCCTCTTCTGGTTTTGGTCCAAAACAACCAGCTAATAATGTCATAGATAAAGCTGCTACAATTGCTATTTTATTATATTTCAACTTCTTTTCCTCCTACTTATATACGATCATCATGCCAAAAATTTAATGGAAAATGAGCAGATTCTTCATATACTTCAAACTCATACCCTTTTTTACGAAGATCATCAATAATTGTTTGCAATGCTTGTACAGTTTGTTTTTTTTCATGCATTAAAATGACTTCACGTTCTTGTTTAGCACCTGAAATGACATTTTGTACTACACCATTCGGATTCCCTGGCAATTTCCAATCTAAAGAATCAATAGTCCAGTCCCATTCTTTCATATTTACTGTTGCCATTTGGTCCCTTAGTGCTTGATTAAGTCCCGGCATACTTCCATACGGGCAACGAACAAGCTTTGGTTCAACCCCTGTAACATCTTTCACAATTTTCTGTGCTTGTTTCATCTCTTCTACAAACTGTCCCTGTTTATAAAGTTTGGCATAGTCATGTGTCATACTATGAACACCTGGATAATGCCCTTCCTTTACTAAACGTTTCACACTCTCTGTATGAGATGGGATATTTCCGCCAATCATGAAAAATGTTCCTTTTATTTCATTTTTCTTTAAGATATCTAAAATTTCTTTTTGAAATTCACTCGGTCCATCATCAAAAGTTAAGTATGCAACTTTACGTACTTCCCCATTAAATTTCACCGGTGCTTTTTTATCCAATCCAACTTTTTCCTGTTCACTAACAAGCTGGATTGGGTTTTCCTGAGTGGCTACAGCTCTTGCAGGTGATGTAAAGGATTGAAATATGAAAAACCCCGCCGCGATAGCACTAATTGCAATAGCAATTATAACTATCCGCCTGATCAAAGGCGATCGTCGGCTCCTCACGTCTATCATTCTACCATTCCCTTTCTCTCTTTCTATCAATCTTTTCTTGTCCATTTTACACAGTGTAAAGGCTTACTTGCAACAACTTACAAATATTCTTTTTTTTTCCTTAAAAAGAAAAGTGTAGAGATTGTTTCCTCTACACTTTTTAAATGAAAACCATTGTGCAAAATGTATTGACACATCCATCACAATTATATGATGTTTAAATCTATTTTTAAAGACTTTTGTTACAAAACACCATTTTTTTGTAACAAAAGAGAAAAATTTGTTACGAAAAGCATTATTTATATTCCATAACAATAATATTTTTCTGCAAAATAAAAAATGGACGTTATCATCGGCCATTTCTACTTATAGCTTGTATTCATTTTCTTTTCTATTTCATATATATAGTATATATTCATTACCGAAAGGAGAAGAAGATGTTACCAAAAGAAAACATTTCAGACATCATTCGTTTTTTAGCCGGATTTCTCTTATCATTAAAACTATTATTTGAATCATTCGGGCTTTCTTTTATTACAAATGACCAAATTGATGCAATCATAAATGTTGCTTCTTTCTTATTTATTTTATACTTCGGATATAAAAATAACTATGTAGGAAAAAAAGGCCTGGAACAAAAAGAATTACTAAAGAAGCATAACCTTCATTAAAAAAGGAACCCATGTCCGGGTTCCTTTTTATTGTATCAACATTGCTTCTTTTGTTTGTAATGGTCCATATAATCGGCCCTTCTGCCGGAATGTATATGTAGCACGTAATGAAATACTAGGCTGGATTTGTATACGTGATGCTTTCACCTGGCAGGTTAATTGAGTCTTTTCACCTGATAGTAATTCATCAATACGCCACCTTACAAGTTGAAATAAAAACTCTCCCGTTCCTTTATTCGTTTGTAATGTATTAGGGATATATGCAAAATGATCACGAATCATATGACTAACGATTACGTGAGAAACCTCTTCGCTTCCTATATTTTCAACTTCTAATTGAATAATAAGAATTTCATGTTCATCATAAACAACTTTTTGTGAAAAACACTTCTCTTTTTGACTGCGAATTTGTAATGTTACTGCTACATTTGGATTAGATTGTTTGCTCGTAACTTCTTTAGAACCACCTTCCATCCACATAACAGGCTGTAAAGACAAAGGGAACACTTCTTTATCTAGACTTATTTCCCACATTTTCACAATAACAATTCACCTCATTCCAGATGTTATTATCTGTACAAATTTATTCTGCTCTCTTCAATAATAAAACACCCTTCTCCAATTCGTTCCCTTTAAAACGCCCTCCTATTTTATCCCAATAAAAAATATACGTCTTCAACATTTTTATCTTTCTTCTTTATCTTATTCGACAACGCGATTAAAAAACCATTTTAAATAGCCATACACCATGTCATTTACTAACTTCTTTTTTCTTCAATATTAAAAAATCTAAAGTGTAACTTTAATAAGTGGAGATCATACTACCCGCGAATAGCGGGATAAAGTAAAAAATTTGCCTTTTAGTCAAATTTGACTATAATATGATTTATACTTTCTATTCTTTATGGCACTAAAACACCATCTTCTCTTATAAAAGAAACAGTGAAATCATAGTCGTACATAAAGACATACTGAAGCACAAACTACTAATAGGATTTTCCTAAAGAGCAGTTAATCTTATATAAAAGGAGGACTATGTTTGCAAGAACAAACATCTCAAAACAATGTAAATAAAACAAAATTTGTTGTTGCTGGATTATTACTCGGTATTTTAATGGCAGCAATGGATAATACAATCGTTGCCACTGCCATGGCGACAATTGTCGGAGACCTAGGAGGATTTGATAAATTTGTTTGGGTCACATCAGCTTATATGGTAGCAACGATGGCAGGAATGCCGATTTTCGGAAAGCTTTCTGATATGTATGGTCGTAAACGTTTTTATATCGGTGGGTTACTTCTCTTCTTATTCGGCTCTATTCTTTGCGGTACAGCGACAAGCATTGAACAGCTAAGTATTTACAGAGCAATTCAAGGGATTGGTGGCGGTGCTCTCATGCCAATTGCCTTCACAATCATGTATGATATATTCCCACCAGAAAAACGAGGGAAAATGACGGGACTATTTGGAGCAGTTTTTGGAACGTCAAGCGTATTCGGTCCTTTATTAGGCGCTTATATTACTGATTATATAAGTTGGCACTGGGTCTTTTATATCAATATTCCATTAGGTCTTATTTCCTTCTTCTTCATTTCCAAGTACTACAAAGAGTCTCTACAATATAGAAAACAAAAAATCGATTGGGCCGGTGCCATTACACTTGTAATAAGCATTGTTTGCTTAATGTTTGCACTAGAACTTGGCGGTAAAGAGTATGCATGGAATTCCAATATGATTCTTGGCTTATTTGCTATTTTTGCTATTATGCTTATTATCTTCTTCTTCGTAGAACGACGAGCAACAGATCCAATTATTTCTTTCCATCTATTTAAAAAGCGTTTATTCGCAGCAAGTCAAGGTGTTGCCTTTTTCTATGGAGCAGCTTTTATTATTTGCACTGTTTATATTCCAATCTTTGTCCAAGGCGTTCTCGGTGGTTCTGCATCAAATGCCGGATTAATTTTAACACCGATGATGGTCGGTTCTGTAATTGGAAGTCAAACAGGTGGACAATTTGCTTCGCGAACGAGTTATCGTAACATTATGATTGTGTCTGGTATTTTCTTTGTACTTGGTATCTATTTACTCAGCACTTTAACGATGGAAACACCACGCGCACTCGTAACGCTCTTTATGGTTCTTGCTGGACTTGGAGTCGGCTTCTCTTTCTCTGTTTTAAGCATGTCTTCCATTCACAATCTAGAAATGAGAGACCGAGGTTCTGCTACATCCACAAACTCATTTTTCCGTTCTCTTGGCATGACTCTTGGTGTAACAATTTTTGGGACTATTCAAAACCATATTTTCACTGATAAATTAAAAGCTATTTTCCCTTCAGAGTTGGCAAAAATGGCACCAAAAAGCGGGGATACGAGCTTTTTATTATCACCACATGCTACTGAAAAAATTCCACCTCAAATATTGGATGGAATTAAACAAGCACTTGCGGCATCTATTGCTGATACATTTTTCTGGGCACTTATCCCAGCTATCCTAAGTATCATCTGTATTATACTGATGGGTAAAGAACGTCTCTTAACTGGAACAACGAAAAAACAGAAACAAGTAAGTTAATACATGCCAAAACGAAACGGTATATCTCTTTATCGAAAGAGATATACCGTTTATAATATGTATAAAGTTTATATTACAGGAGTTGAGACAGCGTGAGTATGAAACTAGTCATTCTCGGCTTATTACTCGAAGGAGATAAACATCCATATGAAGTGCAACATACAATAAAAGAGCGACAAATGGATTGTTATATTAAATATGCAAAAGGTTCCCTCTACTACGCTTTTGAACAATTAGAAAAGCAAGGGGCAATTGCGGTTACAAGTGTAGTACGAGATACAAATCGACCAGATAAGACTATTTTCCATATAACTGAAACTGGAAAAAATCTTTTCCAGACTCTTTTATTGAAGCAATTTGAAGCTAAAAATCAAATATATAAACCAATCTATTCGGCTCTTTCCTTTGCTCATTTTGGTGATGAGAAAGCTATTATTCCTATTTTGGAAAAAAAAAGAGATGACACAATTCAATATTTACATACGATGCAATCGATATACGACCATAGTAAAGCAACCATCCCCCGTGCACAACTGTATATTTTAAAAAGCGTTATTGAACATATCACCGTTGAATTACGTTGGTTAAACGAACTACATAAGGATGCAAGTGCTGGATGTCTTTCCGAAATCGGAATGGATATACAGTGAAACTTCTATGCTTGGACGCTTTCTTCCCACTGCCCGTAAGAATTCTCATTAATCAAGTTCTTACGAGCAGTTTTTCTCTATTTTTGTTCTTATCCTCTTTCTAATAAAGTGAAACTTTATTCAGTGGGGGGTTTTCTTCATCCCCCACCGATTATTAGCCCTCACCAATCGGGCTTTTACGGGCAGCCCGTCCCCTACCTAACTTCTTTACTCTTTGTGAATTTTGAAGTGGGGGTCTTACTGCCCGCGAATAGCGGGATAAATACTTGCGATCAATAACCATTTGTCTTCTTGTTTTCTTTTAACACTCACATTTTCTCTTTGTTCTTGCATGTAAGTTAATCATGAAAAATACCATTCTTAATAATTTGATTTTTTTAAATAATAAGAATTAAAAACTTACAAATATTCTTATTTCAAAACAGTAGACAAAATTTAAAAAATTGTGTTAAAATTTGTTTCAATATCATATTTGCTTGTTAAATTCCTTTCAAAAGGAAAATAGGTATACGAAATTTCCTATTTCGTGTTTAAAAGGGAAGTTTGGTGAAAATCCAACGCGGTCCCGCCACTGTATGTGCAGAGACTTCTTTCCTATACCACTGTGAAAACGGGAAGGTGAAAGAAATCACATGAAGCATTAGCCAGGAGACCTGCCTATTTTAACAACACTGATAGACTCACGGATGATGATTAGGTGTTATGAACGAGGAGAGAGGGCTATTTTCTGTACCTTTTTACTTTTCGTTACATGCATTTCCGAGTAAACGGAAATGCTTACTTTCAATTAGGGAGGAAATTTAAATGGCAATTCAAACAAGTAATTTAGGGTATCCACGAATTGGATTACACCGAGAATGGAAAAAATCACTGGAAGCTTTTTGGGCAAATAAAATTAATGAAGAGCAATTTTTAACAAACATGAAAGAAATTCGTCTTCAGCATGTGAAGGCACAACAAGAAAAAGGAATTGACTTAATTCCTATTGGCGATTTTACATATTATGATCATGTACTAGATACTGCTTACATGCTCGGCTTTATTCCATCACGTTTTTCTGAGTTTTCTTCTTATCTTGATGTCTATTTTGCGATGGCACGTGGCTCCAAAGATCACGTCGCTTCCGAAATGACGAAGTGGTTTAATACAAATTATCATTATATTGTTCCTGAATACGAAGAAGGATTAACAATCTCTTTAAAAGACAATCGTCCACTTCGTTTATATGAAGAAGCAAAACAAGAATTAGGTGTCGATGGAAAACCTGTTATATTAGGGCCTTATACATTCTTAAAATTAGCAAAAGGATATAAAGAAGATCAATTCGCAACAATCCTACAACAACTAGTTGCACCTTATGTACAACTATTAACTGAATTACATGAAGCTGGCGCACGCTTCGTACAAATTGATGAACCAATCTTTGCATCTTTAACAAAAGCAGAAATTGCAGAAGCTAAAGAACTTTATGAAACAATTCGTAAAGAAGTACCACATGTATCTCTAATTCTACAAACTTATTTTGATAGCGTAGAAGAAAACTATGAAGAGTTTATTACATTTCCTGTATCCGGCATTGGATTGGACTTTGTTCACGGTAAAGAAGGCAATGTAAAAGCTATTTTAGAGCACGGTTTCCCAACAGACAAAATTTTAGCTGTCGGTTGTATAGATGGCCGTAACATTTGGAGAGCTGATCTTGATGAGGTTCTTTCTTTATTTAAAACATTACAAGACCGTGTTACACCGAAAGATTGGATTGTTCAACCTTCTTGTAGTTTACTACACACTCCAATTGACAAAACTGAAGAAACACATTTAGCAAAAGAACTATTTGATGCTCTTGCATTTGCAAACCAAAAATTAGAAGAACTTACGCTAATTAAACGTGCACTTTCTGAAGGTGTAGAAAGTGTTAGTACGGAATTAGCTACTTATCGCACTGCTCATGAAGCTATACGTTCTTCAGCTGCACGTAATCGTGAAGATGTGAAAGCAGCACGGGCAACTCTTAAAGAAGAAGACTTTTCTCGTCCTCTTCCATTCGAACAACGTTATGCACTGCAACAAGAAGCATTACAATTACCGCTACTTCCAACAACGACAATCGGTAGCTTCCCACAAACTACTGAAGTTCGTCAAACGCGTAAACAATGGCGAAGCGGTGATATTACAAACGAACAATATGAACAATTTATCGAAAAAGAAACTGAGAAATGGATTCGCCATCAAGAAAATATTGGTCTTGATGTACTTGTACATGGTGAATTTGAAAGAACAGATATGGTGGAATACTTTGGTGAACGACTTGCTGGTTTCTCTTTCACTAAGAATGGTTGGGTACAATCGTACGGTTCCCGTTGTGTAAAACCACCTGTAATCTATGGGGATGTTGCCTTTATTAATGGGATGACAATTAAAGAAACTGCATATGCACAGAGCCTTACAGATAAAATTGTAAAAGGTATGTTAACAGGTCCTGTGACAATTCTAAACTGGTCATTCGTTCGAAATGATATTTCACGAAAAGAAGTTTCTTATCAAATTGCATTGGCACTTCGCCATGAGATCGAATTACTTGAATCTTCCGGTATCCGTGTTATTCAAGTCGATGAACCGGCGCTTCGAGAAGGGATGCCACTAAAAGAAAAAGATTGGGACGCATATATTACATGGGCTGTTCAGTCATTCCTTTTAGCAACTTCTTCTGTAGCGAATGAAACACAAATTCATACACATATGTGCTACAGCAACTTTGAAGATATTGTTGATGCGATTCGTGCATTAGATGCTGATGTTATTTCTATCGAAACATCAAGAAGCCATGGTGAATTCATTCATACACTAGAACATACAACATATGAAAAAGGAATTGGTTTAGGAGTTTATGATATTCATAGTCCTCGTGTTCCAAGCAAAGATGAAATGTATACAATTGTAGAACAATCCTTAAAAGTATGTGATCCAAAATACTTCTGGATTAACCCGGATTGTGGTTTAAAAACAAGAAAAACAGAAGAAGTTATACCTGCTTTAGAGCACATGGTCCAAGCTGCTAAAGAGGCTCGCTCTCTTCTAAAAACAAAGGCTTAATTAAAATAGGGTGTCCTTCCAAAGGATATCCTATTTTCCATCTATATATCTTTCAACTAGCTTTCTTCTCATTTTGCACAGGTGATGCCATATAGAAATGATAAAAGACCCAAGCGGCATTTACGAGCAGTTAATACGGGATAAAAATAAAATGAAAGCCAAAATAAAAAGCCACATTGGTGGCTTTTTCATTTTTTCTCTTCAAAAAACAGTTCATACCGGACTCTGTACAGCCCATCATCTGTCGGTTCTTCAAGCGGGGTTGCTTGCATCACTAACACATATTCACCTTGCGGAATAGGAATATGTAATTTACTTGAAAGAATGCTGCTTATAAAAACACCCTCATTGCCTACCGTAAACGGTGTTAATATCGTTCCTATTGTATCTTCTTTCTCAGTGTGCTTCCCAACCGTTGCTTTGATTTCACACGTATAATCAGAAATCGCCTCAAAAATAATTACACCTTCTGCTTCGGCATAGCCTCTCTCAAAATCTTCATTCGTCCAGTCTACATAAGGCTGTTCCCCATCATAATTCATTACGATTAATTGTGAATAGGAAATTGTTAATTCCACAAGCACCATCCCCTTCTACTATTGACTTTAAGCAGATTTCCTTATGTTCACCTACTACTTCACCACAAATTTCACACGTGTACCATTTGGATACTTATCTAACTTATTCCCAACCCATGAACCTGCACCTCTATTATCGGCTGGGCTAATATATTCAATATGTGCCCCTTTTCCACCCTCTTTACACATTGCCATTGGCCATTCATCACGATCATACCCTTTTTTTGCTGGATATGGAGCTAGAGACAACTTTCTTCTATCAGCTGCACCACTTCGATCAATCGTACACACTTTAGAATGTCCTTCTTTCATCGCATCTGCAATATGTTTCCCTGTTTCAGGATAACGTTCTTTTGGAAATTCTAGAACTTGATCATATGTAACTTCTTTCTTGCTCTTTGGTTCTGCTGGTGTAAATGCTTCATAAACAGCAACCAAAATAGAAAGAATCGCAATAATCGAAATAATAATGCCTTTTAATTGTTTCATATATGTACCTCCGCTTTTGACCCAATTTCTTTTCCTAAGCTATTATTATAACAAACTTCCTTGATATATGTTTTCAGACATTATTTTATCCCTTCCTCTTCCTTACGCCAAAAACATTCATTTTCATGCAATTTTTCGCTAATCATGTAGAAAACTTCTAGGCTTCCGACATTCTTTTTTAAAGGAAGTCCAAATAAAAGATGGAATTTGTATATACGATACTTTTTGGGGAGGAAATGTTATGGAGGCGACATATAAAACGAAGGATGTTACAAATAAAACAGGAATCCCGAAACACATAGTTCGAAAATATAGTCAACTTTTAGAAGAACATGGTTATATGATTGCAAAAACCGCTGACGCTCGTATATATAAAATGGATGATTTGAAACTTTTAAAATCAATTCATGAACGAGCAGCCACACTGCAAGAAGATATTACAGAAACAATCCCGATCATTTTAAGAGAAAGAGAGAATCCACCTGTACCAATTTTAAAACAACATCAAGAAGCACACCCGAAAGAAGAGGGCCGAAACTTTGAAGAATTTATGTTAAAACTTGAGATGCTCGCACAATTAAATGAAGCAATTATTCATCAAAACTCAACCCTAATTACACAAAACCGCTTAAAAGATGAAAAACTAGATGAATTAATGCAACAAGTCTATGTAAAAGAAGGAACACAGGAAGAAATGCTGCAAGAGCTTATTAATCACGCTGCTCAAACAGATGCCCTGCAAAAAGAAAAAATGGACTTATTGATGAATCATATGTATAAGCGTGAATCAAAACAAGAAGAAAAAATGAACAAGCTTGTCAATCACGTTTACAATAAAGACAACAATCGAGATGCACAGCTTATGCAAGTCATTCGTGAAATTCAAGAAACAAAACGACTAATCGCTGCCTCAAGGGACCAAAGTTTATTTCAATCATTTAAAAACTTATTTGTTCGAGTCAAACCAGAAAAAACAAATGAATAAAGTAAAACCTTCATCGTTAACTTTCCATCAGCCAAGGTAGAAGCTTTACAAGCCTTTCATTTTCACGTATATAAATCTATTTTAGTTTCTCGACATATAAGTCGCTCACGCAAAGAAGAAAAGGTAACCGCTACTTGTTTTCTCTTTCCGTTTTTACTTGGCATGGGGCAGAAAAAGGCTCTGACCGCTTCTATGCATGGCTGGATCCTCTCTCCCAACTAAAAAGAAGGGGTTTATGCCGTTTTATTAACTTGAATTTATATAGATAAATAAAAAAGTTACCTTCTATCGGTAACTTTTATTCCTTATTTCTAATTGCTGGTAATGTAATAATTGCTTCTGTTCCTTTTCCACTCTCACTTTTATATTCCAGCGTACCATTATGTGCTTGTAAAATACTAAAGGTAACCATTAGCCCTAGACCTGTTCCTTTTTCTTTTAATGAATAATACGGTTGTCCAAGCCTTGCTAACTGTTCTTTCGTCATTCCAACACCACTATCTTTTACTCGTACTATAATCACATCATCTTTTTGAATGGCGGTTACTTTTAAATACCCTTTATTTTCTTGAATCGCTTCAATTCCATTTTTAACGATATTCATAATTGCTTGCTTTAACTTTGTCTTATCGCCAATCGTATAAAGGTTCTCAGAAATTTCCACTTGTAAATAAACACCTTGCATAGCTGCAAATGAAGACATTAAAGTAGTCATTTCTATGAGCTGTGCCGATAAACATATATGTTCTTTTTTTTCGATTTGCGGCCTAGCTAAATTTAAATAATCCGAAATAATTTGTTCGGCCCGATCAAGCTCAGCTAGTACAAGACGCATATAATCTTTATTCTTCATATCTTCTGTACTCTCTAATAGCTGAATAAAACCCCGAACAACTGTGAGGGGATTTCGCACCTCATGCGCTACACTTGCCGCTAGCTCGCTTACAATGTTTAGCTTTTCAGACTTTTGCATTTCTGTACGTAACAATGCATTTTCATTTAAATACTCTGTTAAATACACTTGAAATACCATTGTCATAACCATAATAAGCGAAGCAAATATGTATCCACTATATAAATGTGACATAGGCGGTGTAAAACCAACTCCTAGCAAAACACCAAACATATTAAACACTATGCAGACAAACACGTATATAGATGAAATCATGAACGACAAAATGAGTTTCTTATCCCTTGGAAAAACGGACCACTTTTTTGATAACAATAACGGAATGATTGCAAGAAATAAAACTTCTATTACCCGAAACCAAGTTAAACCATTCAAAAACCATTCGTATATAATAAAAATACATGCTGGAATGATACCTGCAATCCCACCATACAAAAAAGCACTAATAATTGGGATTTGATGAAAATTATAATCACAAACATCGCCAAAACAAATTGGATACATCATAGAGAGAACAAGCGTAATACTAGATAAAAACATAATAAAGTAGCGATTGGGCTTTGGAAGCATATCTTGATAACGGTTTAGACGAATCGCTTCATATAAAAACAGTGGCAAAATAATGATAGCAACTTGTATCATTAAGTCACGGATTAGCTCCATAGCCTCTCATCCCCTATATGTATTTTGATATGATTATATCATTTTACAGTCACTTTTGTTTTAAAATTTAGATTTTTCTTAACATATTTGTAAATCATTTGTGAATAAACGTTAAGAAATGTTACAACTTTCCGAAATGATTGTAAACCCTGTACCAAATTATCACAATGCAGGATACAATGAATACGGATTACAAATAAAATATAAAACGGTCCAGTAAACGGACAACTTTAACAACATACAGCATATAATCCATACTATCTATGTTTACAAATAAGTGACTATTATTTTAGTAGGAGGAAGATAAATATGGCAGGAACTACGCTTGTTTTAAAAGAAGAAAATTTGGTTGTTCTCGAAAATGTGGATAAATCAGTATACGAAGAATTGCAAGACAAAACTGGTGAAGAACATTGCACATGCGCTGTGAATGAATCTGTTATGTATCTCGGAAAAGTATCTTCGGTGCTTTGGAATGAAGATGAAATAGATTGGGAATACGGTTATTAAAAAAGTCGCTTTAAGCGGCTTTTTTTATGCACAGCAAAGCGAGATGATTAAAAATATGGTAAAATGAAATTAATTTTCAAGCGGAAGAAAGGGAGACAAAATGGAACAATTCATTAATCCTAGAGTGAAGGATATTCAAATTTCTGGTATTCGTCAGTTCTCTAATATGATTCAAAATTATGACAATCTCATTTCTTTAACAATTGGACAACCTGATTTTCCAACACCTTCTTTAGTAAAAGAAGCTGCAAAACAGGCGATTACAGAAAACTATACGAGCTATACACATAATGCTGGCCTATTAGAGTTACGCAAGGCAGCTTGTCATTTTCTAAAGGAAAATTACGGTTTACACTATTCACCTGAAAACGAAACCATCGTTACAATCGGCGCTAGTGAAGCAATCGATGTAACGTTTCGTACCATTTTAGAACCAGGAACAGAAGTCATTTTACCAGCTCCTATTTATCCTGGTTATGAGCCTATTATTAGGTTATGCGGCGCAACACCTATTTTTGTAGACGTGCGTGAAACTGGATTTCGTCTAACAGCAGAAGCCATTCAAAATGCAATTACAGATCAAACAAGGTGCATCGTTTTACCTTATCCTTCTAATCCAACTGGTGTAACACTTTCAAAAGAAGAACTAACAGACATTGTAGCTGTTTTAAAAGATAAAAATATTTTCGTTCTTTCTGATGAAATTTATAGTGAACTTGTATATGAAGATAGTCATATGTCCATTGCTCATTTTCCAGAAATGCGTGATAAAACAATCGTTATTAATGGGTTGTCAAAATCCCATTCAATGACAGGCTGGCGCATCGGTCTTTTATTTGCCCCAAGCTATTTAGCTGAGCATATTTTGAAAGTTCATCAATACAACGTTACATGTGCAACTTCAATCGCACAATACGCTGCAATCGAAGCGTTAACAGCGGCAAAAGATGCGCCGAAAATGATGCGTCATCAATATAAAAAACGCCGTGATTACGTATACAACAGACTGATTGAAATGGGCTTAACTGTTGAGAAACCAACTGGCGCCTTTTATTTATTCCCATACGTTGGAAATTTTACATCTTCATCATTTGATTTTGCCATTGATCTTGTCAAAGAAGTTAGACTCGCTGTTGTTCCGGGAACAGCATTTTCAGAGTATGGCGAAGGGTATATCCGCCTTTCATACGCTTATAGTATGGAAACACTGAAAGAAGGCTGCGATCGTTTAGAAAAATTTTTAAAACAAAAAGCTAAGAGATAACACTCTTAGCTTTTTACGCATAATGATCACAAGTTTGACGCTTTAGTAATTTGTGCGGAATAATAATGCATTTTGAAGTGGACTCGGAATGCTCCACCTTGTCAACTAACGCTTTTGCCGCTTCATATCCTAATTGATAAATATTCACATCAACCGTTGTGAGCGGTGGACTTGCAATTTCAGATAATAAAGCATTATTAAAGCTTACGATAGAAACATCTTTTGGTACGGCAAATCCTTTTTTCGCAAGCGCACTTAATACCCCAAGACCAATTAAATCATCTGTCGCCATAATTGCCGTTGGTGGTTTTTCAAGCCCCATTAATTCTTCTACAGCCTGCTGACCACTCTCTCTTGAAAAATCAAAATGTAAAATATATTCATCTGGTAACACAATATCAGCTAATTTTAAAGCATCGCTCATTCCTGCTAAACGGTCTTTTGTCACAAGTAAATCAGAACCTCCACCAATAAACGCAATTTGTTTATGGCCTAATGAAATGAAATATTCCGCTACTTCCCTGGCAGCTGTATAGTTATCATTATCTACATATGTAATTTCATCTTTTCTTTCGTACGGCTTTCCAATCAAAACAAACGGGAAATTTTGCTCATGTAAATATTGAATAATACGATCGTTTTCACGTGAATAGAGAAGAATAATTCCACCGATTTGACGCCCTTGTACCATCTTCACAACACCATTAAAAATCTCCTCTTCTGTTTCACCAGTTGACATATACAGCGCATAACCTTCGACATGCGTAAACGAGCTAATCCCTCGAATTACTTCCGGGAAGAATGGGTTTTGAAATGCTTTATTTGCGGAACTCGGCATAACAAGACCGATTGTTTTTGTTGTTTGATTCGCAAGGCTTCTCGCATTTAAATTCGGATGATATCCTAGCTCGCTCATCACTTTACGAACACGACGCTTTGTTTTTTCACTTATACTTGGATTATCAGCAATTACACGAGAAACTGTAGATGGTGCAACATTTGCCTTTTTTGCTACATCTTTAATTGTAACTGTCATTAAATCTCCTCCTCTCTTCTTATTCTTCATTCATATCTATTTTTATTCTGTATTCCACAGATATTAGGAGAAAACGAAAGCTACCATTACTTTATTTCATTTCTCAAAAAAAATTATATTAATGTAAACTAATATTCTCCCTCTTCATGTATTGTAAAGGATACAAGCTTATTTTCCTATACTATAATATACTATTTTTTTCACATCTTTCCCCTTACGATGTCATATGAATCGAAATTCCCCTAAAAAAGAGAAATGGGACATAATGTCCCATTTTCATCCTTTCGTACCTCCAGCTGTTAAACCAGAAATAAAGTATTTTTGCAATGATAAGAACAAAATTGAAATCGGTATGGCAATTAATACAGAACCCGCTGCAAATGTTGTAAATTCATTTCCAAATTTCTTCGCTACCATTTCATATAATCCAACCGCTAGCGTATAGTTTTCGGGTGTGCGTAAAATGATACTCGCTAAAATAAAGTCTGTAAATGGGCCGATAAAGGTAAATAAAGCTACAACCGCCACAATTGGTTTTGCAAGTGGCATAATAATTTGCCAAAAAATACGGAAGTGTCCTGCCCCATCCATCCGGGCTGACTCGTCTAGTTCTTTTGGAATCGTATCAAAATACCCTTTCATAAGCCACGTATTCATTGGAATTGCCCCACCGACATAAATTAAAATTAACGCTAGGTGTGTATCAATTAAGCCAGTTAGCTGTGCTAATATATAAAGTGCGATTAATGCTGAAAAATTCGGTATCATTTGTAGAATTAGAAACGTTAATAATCCATTTTTTCTTCCTACGAAACGATATCTTGAAAATGCATAAGCAGTAAAGCTAATTGATAGTACTGAGAAAATCATCGTTAACACACTAACTTTTAGCGTATTTTTGTACCAGAGTAAATAATTACTTTTATCAAGATCGAGTAACTCACGATAATGATCTAACGTTGCATTTTTCGGAATAATACTCGATCCTGATAAACTATCTCCTGGATTAAATGAAGAACCAACAATCCATAATAATGGATAGAAAATAATGATACACATTATGAAAATTACGAAATAACTTAATGAAAGACGTAGCATTTTCTGTCGTTTTATATTCATTTACATCATATCCTCTTCTTGGAATGATTTTGTTCTTTTAAATTGCCATAACGCCACTGAAATAACGATTAACGATAAAATCATCGTAAGTGCCGCTGCTTTTCCGTATTGCGCTGATGTCATTGTTAATTTATAGATCCAGGAAATTAAAATATCTGTTCCACCTGCATTTTGTCCTGAAACAGCAGGTCCTCCACTATTAAATAGATAAATAATACTGAAATTATTAAAGTTAAACGTATATTGTGTAATTAAGATTGGTGCTGTTGCATATAGAACGAGCGGCAGTGTAATTTTACGAAATTGTTGCCATGCCGTTGCACCATCTACTGTAGCTGCTTCATACAATTCTCCTGGAATCGATTGCAATATACCTGTTGTCATCGCAAAAATAAATGGGAAACCAAGCCATGTTTGAATGAAAATCAAAGCAATTTTTGCCCAAAATGGATCTGTCATCCAAGCAATTTTTTCGATTCCGAATATAGCTAATACTTGATTGTTAATTGCTCCGAACGATTCATTAAACATCCCAGCAAAAACAAGAATAGATACAAACGCCGGAACAGCCCACGGTAAAATAAAGATTGTACGAATCACTGCCTTCCCTTTAATACCTGGCTGATTCACTAATATTGCTAAGAAAATACCAAGTGCTACTTGGAGTGTCGTTGCAACAAATGTCCAAATAACCGTCCAAGAAAGTACGCTTAAAAATGTATCTCTCCACATTGGTAAAGTGAAAATATCAATAAAGTTTTTGAAACTAACCCACTCTACTAATTTCGCTGGTGGAGAATGATATAAATCATAGTTTGTAAACCCAATTAAAAATACGAAAATAATCGGAAACACAACTACAAAAATCAATAACAGAAATCCTGGAGAGACCATCAAATATGGAAAACCTTGATCTAATAAATTACGGTATTGTTCTTTCACAGAATTTAACGGTATTCCTACATCACGCTTTTTTCCATTTTGATAGGCATCATATAAATTAAAAGCATATATTCCTAATCCAAATGCTATAACAATTAATGCTAAAATCCCTTCTACTAATAGAAAGATAGAATGATCCCGAGGCACTTCTGTACCGAGCGTAACAATTCCCCACAAGCCCATATTTAACAAATCCGCAAATGCTACAACAAATGAGCCTGTTAATACGAGAAAGATAAGAGCTTTTACGTATTGTTTATTATATATTTGACCAACACCTGGAATAATTGACAACATCGCAGCTGTTTTTCGGTGTTTTGAACCATTCACTTCTTGCGTGGGTTCAATGGATGTTTGCATATTTCTTCCCCCTTTTTTCTTCCCCTTGGAAGGAGGAGAATTCGTGTCTCTCTTTTACGAGAGACACGAATTCCATCTTATTTTTTCTTACTATGGTTCGCTTCAATATTTCCTTTAATTTGTTTCACAGCTTCATCGAGTGCTGCTTTCGGTTCTTGTTTTCCGGCTGCAAGTAACTCTAATGCAAATCTTGCTGGCTCCCATACTTCTTGCATTTCGGGAATATTCGGCATCGGAATACCTGTCTCAGCCTGTGTAGTTATCGCTTTTGCAGCTTCACTGTCTTTAATCATTGGATCTTCCATTAATGATTTTACAGGAGGAATTTCTTTTGATTTTTCATAACGAATTTTTGCATTTTCTTCATTTGTTACCCAATCAACAAATTTCGTTGCTAAATCTTTATTTTTTGAAAAGCTTGTTACATGCCATCCTTTTACACCAACAAAAGTTTTCATCGGTTGGCCATTTGGTAATTTTGGCATTGGTGCTACACCGTAATCGATTCCGTTTTTTTCCATAGCTTGAAATGCCCATGGACCATTCATGATAGACGCCGCTTTACCTTCATTAAATAAGCCATCAGCTGCCGCTCCCCCTGATTCACCAATAATACCTTTAGGGAATAACTTTTCCTTGTACCATTTTTGAATGTATTCCATACCTTTTACGGCACCATCACTATTTAACCCGATATCCGCTGTATTTGGTTTTCCATCTTTCTCACCAAATACATATCCTCCCATACCAGCCATAAATGCATTCGCAAAATACAAATTATCTCCTAATGCTAAAAAGCCATACTTCCCATCTTTCGTGAAATCTTTCGAAAAATTATATAATTCATCCATTGTTTCTGGTGCCTTTGGCATAAGCTTTTTATTATAAATAAATACAGGTGTTTCAATGGCCTTTGGCAAACCATATAATTTTCCTTTATATGTTTGGGCTTCTATAGATAAATCGGTAAATTTGCTCTTTACAGTATCATCAACTTTTACTTCATCAATTAAACCTTCAGTAACCACATTTCCAATATGATCATGCGGTAATGTTACAACATCAGGACCTGTACCTGCTGGACCATCGAGACGTAGTTTTTTGGTTTGATCCGTCATTTGAATTTCAGCCACTTTTACTTTCACGTTATATTTCTTTTCAAAGCTCTTTACTGCTGGTTCTAATGCAGGACCTTTTTTAAGATCTTCCCAAACAAGAAGATCATAATCTCTCTTTTCCTTACTTACTTCCTTTTTCCCTGAATCTTTCGGACCACATGCCGATAACATACCAATTGCCAAAGCTGAAACAGTTAATAATGATAATGCTTTCTTCACCCTCAAAACCTCCCCAAGTTATATATGTAATGATTAATCTAAAATGAAAACGTTTGCACTAAATAGTTTAATAGAAGCGCAAACAACCTTTCAATCTATGAAAACGTTTGCGCTATTTGTCTATCATTATACATTCTTTTATATATTTTGCAAATATTTTCTTTCTGTACTTTTCAAAAAAATTATGACATTATTCTTTCTATCCATTGACTTTATATAAAATGAATACTACCCTTATAAGCAATATTAAATTTATATCAAAAGCAATCGTTTGCAATATATTTTTATTTATAGAGATATCAAAGGGGGATTTTCTATATGTTTAAAGAAGCAATATACCATAGGCCGAAAGATAATTACATATACGCTTATGATGAAAAAACGCTTCATATTCGATTACGTACTAAAAAAAACGATGTAGATATCGTCTCACTCATTCATGGCGATCCTTATGAATGGCAAGATGGGAAATGGAGCACAACAAACATACCGATGAAAAAAAGCGGCTCAACAGATTTATTCGATTATTGGTTCGTTGCAATTGAGCCAAAATTTAAGCGCTTACGATATGGATTTGAACTAAAAAATAATACAGAAATGATCATCTATACAGAACGCGGGTTTTTCCCTAAAACACCTCATGATGATGTTGGCAACTTTTTTTGTTTTCCATTTATTCATGAACAGGATGTTTTTAAAGCTCCTTCATGGGTAAAAGATACAGTATGGTATCAAATTTT
This sequence comes from Bacillus sp. XF8, assembly GCF_017498755.1. Classification (NCBI taxonomy): domain Bacteria; kingdom Bacillati; phylum Bacillota; class Bacilli; order Caryophanales; family Bacillaceae; genus Bacillus; species Bacillus sp. XF8. Next base: position 50,208 of record NZ_JAGDQK010000004.1, read on the forward strand.
TCCAGAACGCTTTGCTAATGGAGATACTGCATGCAATCCAGTAAATACACTCCCATGGGGAAGTACTGATCCGACAGCTACTAACTTTTTCGGTGGAAATTTTGCTGGGGTCATCCAGCACCTTGATTATCTTGTAAAACTCGGCATTTCTGGGGTTTACTTCACTCCCATCTTTTCAGCACACTCTAATCATAAATATGACACAATTGACTACATGGAAATTGATCCGCAATTTGGGACGAAGGAAACTTTCAAAAAACTTGTTAACGCCTGCCATGAGCGCGGTATAAAAGTCATGCTAGATGCCGTTTTTAATCATAGTGGATACTTTTTTGATAAATTTCAAGATGTTCTTAAAAATGGCGCGCAATCACTATATAAGGAATGGTTTCATATTCATGAATTTCCGGTAGCAACAGAGCCACTTCCTAACTACGATACCTTTGCCTTTACACCATATATGCCAAAATTAAATACATCCCATCCAGATGTAAAAGAATACTTACTAAAAGTAGGACTTTATTGGGTACGAGAGTTTCATATTGATGGCTGGCGCCTTGATGTAGCAAACGAAGTCGATCATAGCTTTTGGAGAGAATTTCGTAGTGAAATAAAAGCAATTAATCCCGATGTCTATATTTTAGGAGAAATTTGGCATGATGCTCTGCCATGGTTACAAGGTGATCAATTTGATGCCGTCATGAGCTATCCTGTTACCAATGCCATGCATTCTTATTTTGCAAACGAAACAATTAGGGCAAGTGAATTTATGGAACAAATTACAGCTTCTCTTCACTCCTATTCCATGAACGTAAACGAAGCTGCTTTTCACCTATTAGATAGTCATGATACACCCCGAATTTTAACAACCTGTAATGGAAATAAAGATAAAGTGAAATTACTCTATGTATTTCACCTTTCTTTCATCGGTTCACCATGCATTTATTATGGTGATGAAATCGGTATGGATGGCGGAATGGATCCTGAGTGCCGAAAATGTATGATTTGGGATGAGGATAAGCAAGATAAAGCATTGTTTAAGCATATACAAACATTAATTTCATTACGGAAACAATACAAAGCATTTGGTGGCCATGGAACATTTCAATTTATTGAAGCAAATGACGAACAGGGTTATATTTCTTATACGAAGACATATGGAGAAGAAACAATTTTCATTGTTTTAAATCCAACAAATCATCAAATCTCAGCTCCTATACCTTTTGATATCGCAAGCAAAAAAATTGTAAATTTATATACACACGAAGAATTTTCTGCAGAGACAGACTCATTACAGGTTACACTTCCACCATATGGATTTTCAATCTTGAAATGGTAAAATATAAAGTGCAACTTTAATCAGTGGGGGTTCTTCATCCCTCACTGATTATTAGTTTTCACCAATCAGGCTTTTACAGACAGACAACCCATCCCCTACCTAACTTCTTTACTTTCGCTGTATAGATGCTACCTTGATCTGAATGAAGATTGATACAAATCACTAGTATGCTTAAATGCATAGAAAAAGCTGCCCAAACAAGCAGCTTTCTAAAGGGAATATTTCTTATTTTACTTTAGACAATATATTTTGTTGAAAAGCTCTTTCTTCTTGATCTGTATATCCAACTGATACGACTTCTTGAATATCGTCATGGTTAAATAAATAAGTGAAATCTGGATTAATATAGACTTCTGGATAAGGACATCCAATATAGTCAAATTTTCTTACATCATCTGTTTCCACTTGTTGTTTACGTCCGAAAATCATGAGTTTCTTTGTACCTTCTTTTAAGGTTACGATAGAACCTATAGGGAGAAGATGTGAATTTATTGTATTTTTCCTTTCCTTATTAATTTAGTATTTGTTTTACATTAAGAATTAAAGGAATCTAACTTGTTTTGTTGCTTTTTTAGACCAAAATAAAAATAAAGATGTACGCCATATACACCAAACACAACAGCCAGTAAAGAAAAGACTAAAATTAAGAGGATTGCTAAAGCGTTTTGCGATAATGAACCTATACATATCTGTCCAATAATATATCCCAGTCCTGAAAAATACACAATTGGAGAAATTTTTATGTTGTCTATTTCCTCATTGTTTAATCGTCTTAAAAAACTTGTTATTCCAAGAGAAATTAGTTTGTAAATTGTAAAAATATAAAGTAAAAAAGTAACAATGAAGAACAGTGGTGTTTCAATCTTAATAAAAGTGTAAGCTAACTTTTGAATCACTATAAAACTTCCAAAAGAAAAAGTTGCTCCCATGAATCCATTATATAATATGTGTACCAATCTTAACTCATGTGGTTTATAAAAAAATACCCAAATACCCCATATATTAGATATCAAAAGAAAAGGTAAAATTATATATAAATATATGGTAAAGGTCGGAGGAAATAAAAATGGCGTTAAAACCATAAAGTTAATAACAACCCACACCATAATGACACTTGATCTAACACTAAAGGGCATCAATGTTTGAATAATTTGTTCTGTGCTTTTTCCGTGATATTTTTCCATATAAATCTCCCATAAAATTCAACTAGTTTTTCTAGTGCAGAGCCTATAACTGATTATATTTTCTCTTTATAAATCCATTTTAATTGTTCGACATCTAAGTCGCTGCTATGTAGAATACAACATGACTTGCACTCATTTTCTCCCTTTGGTTTAAACATCGCATGTGGCGGGAAAAGATCCTGACCGCTTCTATGCACGACCATTTGCTCTTTCCCCCTAAAAAGAGAGGGTTTATGTTTGCTTTTTTATTGGCATTTATATTTTAAGCTGCCTTCTTTATCGTTATTCTATTGTTTCATAATCCAATATTATTGTCTCCTTTCCTTTCTTGTAAGTTTAGGTTTCTTTTGAGAATGTAATATTTTTGAATGTCCTGAAGTAATGAATTGTTTTTTGAAATCAAAATAAAAGTACAAATATGTACTTAGAGCCAGGAAAACAACTGAAATAAATGAAAAAATAATGATCAGCACGATCGCCATAGATTTTTGGCTCAAAAAACCAATACTAACTTGACCAATTATATAACCTAAACTTGAAAAGAGTACTACTTTAGGAACTTTTACATCTCGATCAGTTATCCTCCTTAAGCGGGCTGTAAAATATTTAATCCAGTATGACTCAGATTTATAAACAACTAAACCATATGCTATAAGCGATAAAACAAAAAATAAAGGTGATTCTAGTTCTACGAATTCGTAAGCCAACTTTTGAACAGCTATAAAGGTGCAAAATGAAATACTGGATGCGACAAATCCGGTATTTAGTAAATGTTGTAATTGAGGCTGCCGAGGCTTATAAATCAAAATCCCAATTCCCCATAGATTACATATCACATAAAACGGAAGAGCCGCGTAAGAATATATACTGTACGGTGGAAATATGAATAGAATGATGAGTAGAAAAACATTCATGATACCCCATACGAAGGCCCCAACAATATTTCTTATATCAAATGGTATCAATATTCGTATGCAATCATCTATGTTGTTGCCGTTATATTTGTCCATTATGCACCTCATGAAAAATTAAAAGATTTTATCTAATGCAGTTCCTATTCCAGATTTAATTCGATCTTTTACCGAATCCTGTTTGCCATCATAATTCCAATCACCTTTGTTAAATTTAATTCCATCTGTTACCATACTTAAGAATACAGAAGCACCAAAGCCAATACCAGCTCCAACAACAGTTCCAACTGGCCCTCCAATTGCTGTACCGATTGCTGCGCCAGTCCAAGCACTAGCAGCGATAGAGCCAATACCAATTGCTGCATCACCAATAATGTCACCAGCTATCTTACTTGTTGATGCTTTGTTTTCAATGTTTTCCTTTGTGTCATTAACTACGTCCCATGCTACCTCAGGTGTTCCGCACTCTTTAAATGTACATTGTTTCTCACCGTTAACATCTGTTATCGTATTATGTATAACTTTTTTATCACTTAAATAAAAAATGTTTTTTTCTGTGGTGTTGTTTTTATTCATTTGTACCTCAATAACAAAGCCTGTAGTTAGACAAATGCTGAAGTATTCTACAAGTTGTTTGTCACAAAATGTTTCGTCTTCTTTTATTATGAGTCTGATTTATATAATACCATTTCATGAATGTTTTGACTTACATTTTTAATGCCTAACCTCTCCCTAATCGTTCGGTTGAAATAACCCTCTTTTTTCATTTCAACTACTTTCCACTTCACTTCTTCAGGATAATGAACTCTTTTCTTCAAATGAACAACACCCCTTTAATTCGTATGTTTAGTATGCGAATTAAAGGGGTGTTTTGTTCATGTCCCACTAATTGGTTTTACTTTATTTCCATCTCAAAGCTTTTCATTATCTTAATTTATACACTCTCGCTTCATATGGCTGTAAATCAATACTCTCAATTATTTCATCTTGTACATCATAATTGTGTATTAATAATTCTGAACTATTATAGGTTATCTCTTTCGGTATTTTAAATACACACTCATCCTCAGTAAAGTTCGCAATCACCAGTAATTCTTCATCTTCCCATTTTCTTATATAAGCAAAAATAGATGGATGATCCTCTAAAATTAAATCATATGTACCATACACAATGATTTCATGTTTTTTACGAAGCTCAATCAATTTCTTGTAGTAATAAAAAATAGAGTTTGAATCTTGTAATGCTTGTTCTACATTGATTTCTTTATAATTAGGGTTTAATCCAATCCATGGTTTCCCGGTAGTAAATCCAGCATATTCCGTTGCATCCCATTGCATTGGTGTTCTAGCATTATCTCGCCCTTTTATATAAATCGATTGCATTACTTTTTCTTTATCTTCACCACGCTCTATTACTTTTTCGTGGTACATATTCAGCGTTTCAATATCTCGGTACTTATCAATCGAATCAAAGCGAACATTTGTCATCCCAATTTCTTCTCCTTGGTAAATATAAGGAGTCCCTTTCATCATATGAAGTACCGTTGCTAACATTTTCGCTGATTCTATGCGATATGCTTTATCATTACCAAATCGAGAGACAACACGAGGCTGGTCATGATTATTCCAATACAAACTATTCCATCCTGTTTGTTCTAACGCTTTCTGCCATTTTGTTAAGTTCTGCTTTAATGCAAGAAGTGAACATGGCTTTATATCCCACTTTCCTCCCTCTCCAGAATCTAAATCCATATGTTCAAACTGAAATACCATTTGTAATTCTTGACGTTCTTCCGCTGTATAAAGTTTCGCTTCCTCTGTTGTTACACCCGGCATTTCACCAACTGTCATAATATCGTATTTTGACAATACCTTCTGATTCATTTCATGTAAGTACGTGTGAATATTCGGTCCATTCATAAAGTATTGATGGCCTGATACATAACCTTCTTTCTCCGTTTTCACAGTTGGTAATCCCTCTGTTTTAGAAATAAAGTTAATCACATCCATACGAAAACCATCGATGCCTTTTTCAAGCCAAAACTCCATCATCTCATAAACATCTTTTCGCACTACTTCATTATCCCAATTTAAATCTGGTTGCTTTTTAGAGAATAAATGTAAATAATATTCATCTGTCGCTTCATCATACTGCCAAGCGGATCCACTAAAAGCCGCCTCCCAATTATTTGGCTCTTTTCCCTCTTTCCCAGGACGCCAAATATAGTAATCTCGATACGGATTATCTTTTGACTTGCGAGATTCGATAAACCAATTATGTTCATCAGAAGTATGGTTAACAACTAAATCCATCATTAATTTCATATTACGTTTATGCATTTCATTTAATAATTCGTCCCAATCGTTCATTGTTCCAAAATCATCCATAATTTTTCGATAATCACTAATATCATAGCCATTATCATCATTGGGAGATTCATAAACTGGCGATAACCAAATTACATCTATACCTAGTTTCTTTAAATAATCAAGCTTTGCAATAATTCCGCGAAGGTCACCAATCCCATCACCATTACTATCCATAAAACTACGCGGATAAATTTGATATACAACACTTTCTTTCCACCATTGCTTTTCCATCATGTTACCCCATTTCATTTTTAATCAAAAAATCCAAGGCGCAAACGTTTTCACTAATGAATGATAACAGATTTTAAAAGAAATGAAAACAGCGCTTACATTTATCTAACTTAGTTTAGCTAACTTTCAAAGAAAAAGAGCTTTATTTATTAAACATTTCATCTAATCTATGAAAACGTTTTATTTTTTTATTTATTTTTCAAAAACATTCGTTTATAATGAATTCAAAGAAAACGTTTGCATAATTTTTCTAGGAGGAAAAGTCATGGCAGAACTAAAGTTAGAAAATATTTATAAAATGTATGATAATAACGTAACAGCAGTAACAGACTTCAATTTACACATTCAAGATAAAGAATTTATCGTATTCGTTGGTCCATCTGGATGTGGAAAATCGACGACATTACGAATGGTAGCTGGACTTGAAGATATTTCAAAAGGGGAATTTTCTATTGATGGTAAAGTAATGAATGATGTTCCTCCCAAAGATCGCGATATCGCAATGGTCTTTCAAAACTATGCTCTCTACCCGCATATGAGCGTTTACGATAACATGGCATTTGGATTAAAACTTCGTAAAATCCCAAAAGACGAAATTGATCGCCGTGTAAAAGACGCAGCTCAAATTTTAGGGCTTTCGGAATATTTAAACCGAAAACCAAAAGCATTATCTGGTGGACAGCGCCAACGTGTTGCGTTAGGTCGTGCGATTGTCCGTGACGCAAAAGTTTTCTTAATGGACGAGCCGTTATCAAATCTAGATGCAAAATTACGTGTAGCGATGCGCTCAGAAATTTCTAAACTACATCAAAGACTTGGAACAACAACAATTTATGTAACACATGATCAAACAGAAGCGATGACAATGGCTTCACGCCTTGTCGTTATGAAAGATGGAAAAATCCAACAAATCGGCTCACCAAAAGAAGTTTATGAAACACCTGAAAACATTTTCGTTGGTGGATTTATTGGCTCACCTGCAATGAACTTCTTCCGTGGTAAATTAACCGAACAAGACTTTATTATAGATGATAAAGTAAAGATTAAAGTATCTGAAGGTAAAATGAAATTATTACGTGAACAAGGTTATGTGAATCAAGAAGTTGTACTAGGGATTCGTCCAGAAGATATTCATGATGAACTTTTATTTTTAGAAGCTTCACAAGGGACAACATTTACAACTCAAATTGAAGTTGCCGAACTATTAGGCGCGGAATCTATTTTATATATGAAACTTGGAAATCAAGATTTTGCAGCCCGTGTTGATGCAAGACATACCTTTACACACGGTGATCAAATTAAACTTGCATTTGATATGAATAAAGCACATTTCTTTGATAGTAAAACCGAAAACCGTATTCGCTAAAATAGCACTTTTCTTTGTATTATGCAAATACAAAAAAAACCGTCCACATATGTATTTTGGGCGGTTCTCTACTATTATATTAGGGTTCCTACTGTATGAAATGACTGTTCTTTTGCACTGATAATACCAAAAATAGGTAAGTCAGTTAACGTTACTTCTTCTTGCTGTTTCATAAAAGATGATGTCAATTGTTTTATTTCTATCCAAACATCATTAATACAAAGTACATTGGAATCGTTCTCTTGTTGACGTGAGAAAATAGAATCTATTTTATATAAGCCAGCATTATTAAAGAGCACATCAATACGATTATAAGCATCAATAGCTACTTCAATGACATGTTGCCAATCGCCTTGTTTCGCCATATCATGGGTAACAAAAAGTGCCTCTCCACCTAAATCTACAATTTCTTCTGCTGTTGCTTGTCCATTTTCCTTATCAATATCTGTCACAATTACTTTTGCACCTTGTTCTGCCAACAAAAGAGCTGTACTACGTCCAATACCGATGCCACCGCCAGTTACAACGGCAACTTTTCCTGCAAGCTTCATCGTCATTACCCCTTCTGTAAGTCTTACCGTCATTCAGTATACTCCTTTCGCCTGTAGCTCTGCAAGCAGGAAAAGTCAATACCACCCTTTGTAATCGTTTACTTGTTTGTTTTCTCTTTTTTCTTACTATTATATTGATCAAAAGCTAGACCGATAAAAATAAGTATGCCCCAAAAAATTAAGCTACTTTCTATCATTTCGATCTCCCCCTTGTTATATAACAAACTTGTTTCATTCATTGTATCATTTTCTTAATTTCCAATCTAACAAAACAAAAAATAGGATGTGTTAAAAAGTTTGCTTTTGCTTACTTTCTAACACATCCTACATCAATATGGATATACTCTATAGGGGATATCCACCCTATATGAACTCCATTATACCAATTTAACTTATCGAATTTTGCAAAAAAATAAAGGTATATATATTTTTTTAATAAGTCCTAAATCCCCCCTTTTTGAATAATATATTGCTATTCAAAAAGGGGTAAAAAATATAACTCTTTATCGTTCTATCATACTATTCTTTAGACAAGACTCATCACTTTCGTTTTCATAATTAAGTCATGGAAACCACAGTTATCTTTACGGAACAACATCATATACACATTACAAATAGATGGAATTCCTAGTAGCAATATGTTTGGTAATAACAATACAAAGAACCGTACTGTTAGCGTTTGAATTGTTAACTTTTCATTTGTTAATGATATAAGTTTTGTTCGTGTAATCTTTTTACCAATTGTACAACCGTTCCATATAAATGGAACAAAAATAAAATAGATAGCCATTAATATAAAAACAAGCGTAAGATCATATCGGTAATCACCTAGGCTTATATTAAAACGATTGAAAATGGCCCCATAATTTCCCGTTACAATTGCCACAACCGCACCATACATAACCGAGATGAAAAACATATCAATAATGGAGGCACCTATGCGATTCATTACCACCGCTGGACGATGCATCTTTAACTTCATTTTATGTCGACTCCTTTGCATCCTTCTTTACCTGCTTCATCGTACCATTTCTAAAAACCATTGTAAATAACTCATATATTGGCGTTTCTTTTTCTTTTCTTGTACAATATGTTTACAACAAGCATTTTTTAAGGAGGGCCTCATATTGAAGCGATTGATGACCGTAATTACCATTATATTGCTGACTGGTTGCGCAGCAAACTCTAGCCATTCAGCTTACACCATCAATGATGAATATGAACTAATAAATACTTCCGGAAATGCATTTGAACTTTTTCCAAAACAAGACGCTGTATACGCTACTCAACATGTACCAGCTAAAATTGTAGAAATTGCCTGGGACGATATATACATTATTGCAAAACAAATTGAAGAAAAATCTGACCCTAATAACCCAGAATCTAGTATTACAAATAAACAGAGCGAACATTATTGGATTATTGATATGAACAACAATCGCCGTTTTGGTCCTTATAACGAAAAACAATTTCAGGAACAAAAGGAAGCATTTCGAATTTCTAAACAATTACAAACCGTAGAAGTTTATTTAAACGAGCAAAACAAACAGTCAGCAAACACCTAAAAATGGCTATTTGTTTCAAGAACCAAAACTTTTTCAGTCCATCTGTTGATTTTGATAACTTGGATGCTCCTCTTTTATTGTGATAACAGTACCGCATTTTTTACAAATTTCTACCTCTGCGACTGTTTGTGCAAATAAAGTAAGATAGTTTTTTTGATTTGGTGCTATCGTTGCTTTTTCTATCTCTTTACTACCGCATTCGTAACATCTTTTTTCCATTTTTCTTCCCCCTTTGCACTTTATAATACATTCGCTTTGATTTGACAAATTTCCTGTTCATTTTCTATACAAAAAACATCTCACTTAGACAGTGAGATGTTAAATGTTTGTGGTTCTACAACAGTTTCATGTGTATCACCCGTTGCAAGAACATCTGTTGTAAATGCGATTTGAGTAACCTCTTTTTTCTCATCCTCGAGTATTAATCCAATTATTCCTTCCCTTGTCTCGCCTGGTTTATACTCTTCACTTGTAACACTTTTTGTACCTACAAGCGTATCCTCTTCATATAAGAAGTTTTGTTTTGGGACATTAAATTGCTGTGTTCCATTAATCGTAACATCATTCATAGAGAAAAACTGTATGTCTTTATCTCCACTATTTTCTACCTTATATGTAATTTCGACATAACGTACTTTATCTTCAATGTCTTTTCCACTTAACGAAGCGTACAACTCAGCATCTTCTCGATTAACTTTATCACCAAGTCTGCGTTGCACTTCTTCTGGACTTAATGCTGTATATACCTTCAATGTATCTTTTGCATCTTGACTCATTTGTGATAATGCGATGACCTTTACATCTTGCACATGAATTTTCATTGGAGCTACTTCAAACGTTTGATTCACATGTTTTAGTTGCTCTAATTTAAATGTTCCCCATCCTTTTTCTTTTACAGCCTGTCCAACCTTCTTTAATTCCTTGCCACCATATTCAGTCGTCTCTGGAATTGATTCTTTCTTCTTAACTTCTTTTTTTTCTTCCTTATGGAAGCAACCACTTAGTATAATGAGAAAACTACATAAAATACAAATACTTTTCCATATTTTCATCTTCTTATTACTCCTAACACTCTCATTCATAATTAACTAGATTATTCCCTTATTTTATATACTGCTAAAACAATGAATATACCACAAAAAACACTTGTAAGTCCAGATACTATTATACTCCCTATTTGTAAAATTTAGAAATGTAGATCTAACAATGCATGTGCAGTAAACACGCGAAGCACTGTAATCATTGACCATCCCCAGTATTTCCTTTTCTCTCTTACTGAAATCATATCTACTTTTGATTGAGAATCTCTATATTTCAAAAGAACAAATATAATGAATACAAAGCCAAGACATGTACTCCTATGCTGCATAAATTTATATATTGATATCGAATAAATACAAAGGTAGACTCATAACAAAGAGAGGAACGAGGCAGCCCCCTTTTGTTCTTCGTAGCAGCGACTTATATGTTGAAAAGTCAAAATAGATTTATATAGAATACAATCTATCATAACGATAGCATTGCTTTATATGCAATACTTATTTTGACATTGGAATATCTACACTTTAAATGATATAATTTAAATGTAATTTTCAGGAAAAAGAGGTGATGTAATGTTGCCACTCATACTCGTATTTCTCCTTATTCTATTAGGACTTTTTATAACCACGTATATGGGCTTTTTCTATGGAAACATATAAAAATAGTAAAGCATATTCCAAGTCTACTAGGTTTTATGGCTACTATACTGATTTTTATTATAAAAAGAAACACCTATGTCTGGGAAGGACTAGATTTCCCGGTTTTACAATTTGTCATTTTATTTGCAAGTTATCTGATTTTTGTACTTACTGCTATATTAGAAACAAAATCTTCAACGAATTGAGGTATATATTTTGAATGAGTATACAACCTTTCTAAAGAACGTCTCCTTACAAAAAGAACATATCCCTAATTTTTCCGTCTATCCATATTGCTTACCCGCTATCCGAACACTACAATCACTAGATTTTCATCCAAATGTAACATTTATAATCGGAGAAAACGGAACTGGCAAATCAACATTGTTAGAAGCAATTGCTGTCGCTTTAGGATTTAACGCGGAAGGTGGGACAAAAAATTTCCGTTTCACTACACATGATTCCCATTCATCTTTACATAAGTATATTCGCGTAGCAAAAAACGTCGCGACACCAAAAGATGGGTTCTTTCTACGAGCAGAATCATTTTATAATGTTGCTTCTTATATCGATGAAATTGATTCTGAACCATTAGGGGGAGGCAAGGTTATTGATTCATATGGTGGTATATCCTTACATGATCAATCACATGGAGAATCATTCTTTTCCTTATTTATGAATCGTTTTTCAGGACAAAGCTTATATATTTTAGACGAGCCTGAAGCAGCCTTATCTCCAATGAGACAGCTTTCTATGCTCATTCGGATGCATGAATTAGCAGAGCAAGGATCACAATTCATTATCGCAACTCACTCTCCTATTTTGATGGCTTATCCAGAGTCCAGTATATATTCTTTCTCACAAGAAGGAATCACTGAAGCAACGCTAGAAGAAACTGAGCATTATCAAACGATGAAACTCTTTTTCGAGAATCGTGATCGCTTGTTTCATCATTTGTTCCAATCATAAAGTGAAACGTAATATTGCTCGTTGATAGCAAAAAAGAAGAAGCAGCTCGCTGCTTCTTCTTTTTTATAGTGCTTCTACAAATAGTGCTACTCCAATGCCACCACCGACACAAAGAGAAGCAATCCCTTTTTCTAAACCTCGTCTTTTTAATTCGTGAATTAAACTTACTGTAATACGTGCTCCTGTGCAGCCAATTGGATGTCCAAGGCCAACACCACTTCCGTTGACGTTTACTTTCTCACGGTTTAATCCAAGTTCCTTCTCAACTGCTAAATATTGTGCCGCAAAAGCTTCGTTAATTTCTAATAAATCAGCATCTTCTAATGACCAATTTACTTTCTCTAATCCTTTACGAATTGCTGGTGCTGGACCAATTCCCATAATCTTTGGATCTACTCCAGCTACAGAATAGCCAACAATTCTAGCTAATGGTTGTAAACCTTTCTCCTTAGCTTTTTCTTCACTCATTAATACTAAAACCGCACTTCCATCATTAATACCGGATGCATTCCCTGCCGTTACGGATCCACCTTTACGAAATGCTGGTTTTAGCCCCGCCAATTTTTCGGCTGTAATATCTGTACGTGGATGTTCATCTTTTGAAAATACTACTTCTTTTCTACGTTCTTTTATTGTAATAGGAACAATTTGTTCATCAAAATAACCTGATTCAATTGCCTGAATCGCTAATTGATGGCTACGCAGTGCAACTTCATCTTGTTCCTCTCTTGTAATTTCATATTGTTCAACTAAATTTTCAGCTGTTTCTCCCATCATAATATGATGGATCGGATCTTCTAAAACTTCCCACACCGTATCACGAATTTCTCCATGCTGAAGACGCTGCCCCCATCGGTGCTGTTTTAATGCATAAGGGCTTGAGCTCATCGCTTCTACTCCACCTGCAACAACAACATCACTTACACCTAACTGAATTTGCATTGCTGCTGACATAATCGCTTGCATACCTGAAGAACATTGACGCTGAATTGTATAACCTGTAACTGTTTCTGGAAATCCTGCTGCTAATGCAGCTGTTCGCGCTGTATTTGCTTCATCTGTTCTTTGAATACAGTGTCCTAAAATGACTTCATCCACTTCATGAGGATCTACTCCGCCTCTTTTGACAGCTTCTTGAAGTACAGGAACAGCTAATTCTACTGGCGTTACATTTTTTAGCGCTCCTCCAAAAGTTCCAATTGGCGAACGAACTGCAGCTGTAATGACAACATTATGCATCTTGCACTTGCCCCTCTCTTATGTACCCTAGTAAATTTTTGGATGGAATAGCATAAGATGTATATCTAAACTTATCATACTACAAACATACTAAAAAATCAAAATATTTAATATAATAAAAATAGAGGAAATTAACCCTCTATTCTGTTAATGCATATAAAAATTTTTGTAAAATTCTCTCTGTTGTTTTATTTAAACTCGGTAACTTTTCAGCAGGAAAATACTTGAGATCCAGTCCTTCTTCATCAAGCTCTATTTCTCCATTCACGTGATGCGCTTGGTATAGATGAATCACATTATAAATTTCATCCCCATTTGGGTAGCGATAATATACATCTTTCCCAGAAAGAACACCAAGAAACTGCAACGTCTTCGCTTCTAATCCTGTTTCTTCAAAAAGCTCTCGTCGAGCCGTTTCTTCCGTTGTTTCACCTAACTCCATTGCACCACCTGGTACACCCCAATCATATGTATCCGAACGGTATTGAAGCAATACTTCTTGTTTTTCATTTAAAATAATTACTGCTGATCCTACAAGAATTAACGGCCTTGTACCGACTGATTTTCGTAACTCTTCGATATACCCCATCGTATAAACTCTCCTCTCCTTATCTCTCCTTCCTTATCATAGCAAAATTTCTTCTTTTTTTGTGCCATGTAAAAAAATATTCCTACTAGCAAAAAAAGGGAGCATTCGCTCCCTTTTCATTACTTTTATTTTCGAAAACTTTCATATTTAACTGCTTCAAATGCCTTTTCAATCTCTTCATTTCGATAATGAACATATGTAAAACGCCCTAATTCTACTAATCGAGCAATTTCCTGTAATACTTTTTGCTTTTCATATGTCTCTTCAATCGTTACATGTACATAAAATTTCATAAGTGGATGTTCATATAAAGCTTCTCCAACCTCCACATGCACATTCTCTACCCCTTGAACCACTCTTACATAACTTGCAAACTGATAAACAGCCTCTCGATCTGACACAATTTTTAATGTGTACATAAATTCTCCCCCTTTTCTTTTACTATAGCAGAAAAGACTATATACAACTTTATCCAACTATGAATATTTTCTGACTTCTTTAGTTCATTTTTATATTCACATTGTTCATTAATCTATATTCTTCTTCTCAGTTAAAAACACAGCTATTAATAAACAAGTTACGCCGAATAATACTCCTGTAATTACTGCGTTTTCTATTATGCTATTACAAGCAAGCCCACTACTAAAACATAATGCTGCTAAAAAACGAAACAGGTGAGCTTTTGTTTGAATCCCTTCATTTATGTACCTTCTCTCAATCCGCATAAATTATAATATAAATATATAAAAGTTTTTTCGTCAATTCCAACTTTTTAAAATAAACCCATTTATAGGATTTATATCCATACATATCACTTTCCCGTCACATAGTATATCAATAAACTGTTTTCCATTTGAGGTGTTTCTAATGGATCCATACGTAAATATATGTATTTGCATTGCCCCAGGCTCCGATATTACAGACGACCGTATCACCAAAGACTTAGCAGTTGCTGAATCAATATGGAAGCCAATTTCATTTCAAATTAAAGATGTCATTATACTAAAGGAATCATTTAGATTTCACGATGGTGAAATTAGTTATATTGATTCTATCCAAAACCAACCAAAAGTTTCTTCTTTTTTTAACACCTGCTCATCACAAGTTCCAAATTGTGATATTTATATTTGTTACATTGGAAGTAATTATTTTAAAGAGCAGTCCGTAATTGCATGTGCCTATTCATTGGTTATTAACCAAATCCTCACAGGTTATATCATTCTTACTAATGCTGCTTCTCCTATGAAAAACATATATACACTTGCTCATGAAATAGGACATATTTTATTTACAAGGCGTATTAACGGAAAACTGACCCATGCAGATCCACATTCTCCAACTGGATCTGAACACCATCCTTCTTCAAGTAATCTCATGCACCCAATTGTTCCTCGTCCTGACAGAGTCCAAATTGAGTCGTTATTAACAAAAGAGCAGAAGCACCTTGCTTTACAAAGCCCATTATTAAACAGAAAAAACAGCAACTAAAATTGTTACTGTTTAAAGTGTTTTATTCCAATCTGATTATAAGGAATATTGTATCACAAATAGAAAAGTATTCTCCCTATATCCTCTTATCATATTTCTTTGGAAATACTTTTTATCATCGTAAATGTTACCACATTCACAATTAAATAAATCAACCAGCTATAATTCCCCTTTTATCTACTTCCATTTCACTTGCAAGCTGTTTTGCAAATTCTTTCGGTGAATCCCCAAAGACATCTCTTACGGTCTTCCCTTGCTTCTCTCCTTCTATTAAATGAAGCTCTGCATCTTCTAAAAATGCATTTACATCTTCTTTCTTAATTCCTTTTGTTAATAAATACACTTTCGTATCAATTAAAAACTTGTCACCTTCTTTAGAAATTTGCATCATTTCCCCTCCCTATCTAGCTGACTCTCTTTTATTCGCCTTCATCATAAACTCAATGAAAATAAGAATAAATAGGCTGCCATATAAGCACACAATCTGAAATAACATCGGAATTAAATCTTCTGACGTAAATGTTTTAAAAACAAACATGATAGAAAGTGGAACGACTAAATATAAAACTTTAAACCACCCTTCAAAATGCACATTTGTAATTACTGTTACTATGAAAATTACGCCAGCTATCATATAGCCTTGCAACTGAGTTAATCCAATCATCCGTGTAGGATACATCATATCGAGTATAATTACTGCCCCTAATAAAAACATTGGAATTACCATCAATAAAACTTGAATAAACCATTGTTTTATAAACCCTATCCGAAAGGCCATTTTCCGAAAAGCTATATTAGGTGCTACAAGTACAATCATTAATGCCATACCATACCCAATACATTGAACGAATGAAATCTGTAATTGCCCGTTATCATTTACAATTAAAATAGAGGCAATAATCCAAAACGAAACAATATTCATCACTGTATATCCGATTTGTTTCCAGCTCTCTCTTCGATCTTTTTCCATTACTTTAACAAGTTCATTTGCATATTCTTTCGGTGAGCTTCCAAAAATATCTTGCACGCTTTTCCCTTCATTCTCGCCTTCCATTAAATGTAGTTCAGCGTCCTCTAAAAAACTCTCAGCATCACTTTCTTTTATACCCTTTGCTGTTAAAAACACTCTCATATTCAATAAGAAACTTCTTGCTTCAGTAGATAGCATTATCTTCGTCTCCCCTTCCCTTTCAACAGACGCTCTACACTACTTTGCATCGCTTCCCAGCGATCCATAAACTCATCTAGTGCATCTTCACCTTTTTCTGTTAATGTATAATATTTTCGCTTTGGACCAGATGGAGATTCCTTCATTGTACTTGTTATTAATCCTTCCTTTTGCATCCGTATTAATAACGGATAAATACTTCCTTCACTTGCCATTGTGAAACCATACTTGGCTAGCTTTTCACTCATTTCATAGCCATATATTTCGCCTTCAGAAATGATGCCAAGGAGACACCCTTCTAAAATCCCTTTCAGCATTTGACTTTTCGACATAATCCGAATCCTCCCTCTACCTTGTTTTACAAGATAGATAAGCGTAAGTATCTTACTTTACAAAATAGTCCGATATATCTTTTCCAAATCTTTGCAGGATTTTCATTGCATTCCCTCTAAATAGAGCAATAAGACAAATCTTATATATAAGGGAGTGCTCTCATCATGCTTTCAAATCGTGTCGTCTTTTTAACAGGTGCTGCAAGTGGAATAGGTTATGAAATGGGAAATGCTTTTGCGAAAGAAGGAGCAAAAGTGGTGATTAGTGATCGCCTTGAAGATCGTGCGAAGGAAGCGGCTGAACAATTATGCAGGAAAGGATATGAAGCAATAGGACTAAGATGTGATGTTACATCTGAGCAAGAAATATCCGAAGCTATTTCTGAAACTGTTACAAAATTCGGCTCACTTGATGTATTAATAAATAATGCTGGTATGCAACACGTCTCGCCAATTGAAGAATTCCCAACCGATAAGTTTGAACTTCTTATTAAAATTATGCAAATTGCACCTTTTATCGCAATAAAACATGCTTTTCCAATTATGAAAAAGCAAAAGTATGGACGCATTATTAATGTTGCCTCTATTAATGGACTCGTCGGCTTCGCTGGAAAAGCTGCCTATAATAGTGCGAAACATGGTGTAATTGGTTTAACAAAGGTTGCCGCTTTAGAGGGAGCTACACATGGGATTACAGTAAATGCGCTCTGCCCCGGCTATGTTGATACACCGCTTGTTCGAAACCAACTCCAAGATTTAGCAACAACAAGAAATGTTCCACTAGAGCGTGTATTAGAAGATGTTATTTATCCACTCGTACCACAAAAACGATTGCTAGCTGTAGAGGAAATTGCTGACTATGCTTTATTTTTAGCAAGTGAAAAAACAAAAGGAATAACTGGTCAGGCTGTTGTCATTGATGGAGGCTATACAGCACAGTAGCTGTTCTTAATTATGAAAAAGGCTTATGCCCTAGGGCGCATAAGCCTTTTTCTTCACTTCGTTTCATGCGGAGCTTCATATCTTGTCATCTGTTGTGGTAATTTCTCTATCGCAACAATTACACCATCTAATTTACTTTCAATACGATGCAATAAATATAGCGTTACAACAATTGGAAACCCAACATTACCGATCATAGATATCCATTCCTCCATCTATTTCCCCTCCTTTCTTTTAAATAAATAAGCAAAAGAAAGGAAATCGGGCAGTAAAAAAACAAGCTACTACACATTAGCTTGTTTTTTCAAATAATGAAGCAATCTCTACAGCATAATCCCCTTGTAAAATTCCCTTTTCAGTAATAATTCCAGTAATAAGACTATAAGGAGTTACATCAAATGCAGGATTATATACACCAACGCCCTCTGGAGCAATTCGTTTCCCAAAAACCTTTGTAACTTCAGCTTCATCGCGTTCTTCAATCACAATTTCAGCTCCTGTTTTCTTCGTAATATCAAATGTAGAAAGCGGAGCCGCAACATAGAAAGGAATATGAAAATATTTTGCTAGTATAGCTAAATTTAAAGTTCCTATTTTATTTGCTGTATCACCATTTGCAACAATTCGATCTGCTCCTACAATGATAGCAGCAATATTTTTTGTTCGAATCGCTTGGGCTGCCATATTGTCTGTAATGAGCGTTACATCAATACCAGCTTGTTGCAATTCCCATGCAGTAAGACGTGCTCCTTGCAAAACAGGTCTTGTTTCACATGCATAAGCGTGTAAATTCAGCCCACGCTCTTTTCCAATATAAAATGGGGCTAGTGCTGTTCCGTAACGGGCAGTAGCTATACTTCCAGCATTACAAATCGTCAAAACACGGTCACCATCTTTAAACTTAGTTAAAGCATGCTCCCCAATACTACGGCATACATTTTCATCTTCCTGCTGAATTTTGAGCGCCTCTTCCTCTAGTATTTTTCTTGCTTCTTTAATTGTTGTTGCTTTCTTAATAGCGATACTCATACGATCAATTGCCCAAAATAAATTAACAGCTGTCGGACGTGAGGTTGCTAAATAATTACAATCTCTTTTAAAATTTTTTTCAAAGTCAGTGATATTCGTAACACTATATTTTTTTGCTGCAAGTGCTAAACCAAAAGCCGCCGTAATACCAATTGCAGGTGCTCCGCGCACTTCTAACATCACAATACTTTTCCACACATCTTCAATAGTTGTTAATGTTTTATATTCTACAACATGCGGTAATCTCGTTTGATTTAATAACGCAATAGAATCTCCCTTCCAGCTTATGGAGCGCGGAACGGCAACTATCGTACTCATGCTTTTACCTCCCCTGATACAATATATTGAAATAATGTTTGGAATAAGCGGATATCCGCACTTATCGTTTTATGTAACAATAATTCTCGCCCTAAATATAATGCATGTTTTTTAGCTTGAATTCTTCGATTCTCATCCTTAATTCCATCTAGATCTGCCACATGTGCCAATCCAATTGTTCGACGAATGATCTCGCAACCAGTAAAACCAACTGCATCACTAAAAATATTTTGCAGTACAAGTGCTAACCATTGTTTCTCTTTCGTATATGCTTCTACGCCTTCTAGTAACCATAACTTTGTAAATACTTCGACGAAACTATTCCATGTTTTTTCAATATGATAGAATAAGATATTTCGTTTCTCTTCTTCTCTTGATAACGCATTTAATAATAGATTTGCTATGAATTGACCTAGATCAAATCCTAATGGACCATATGTTGCAAATTCCGGATCAATTACCTTCGTTTCCGAAGATGATGAAAAAATACTACCTGTATGTAAATCTCCATGAATTAATGCTTCTTTTCTCGTTAAAAATTTATATTTATACTGCGCTACCTGTAACTTCAATTTCTTATCACACCAAAGTTCGTCTAATACAGGCTGCAATTCTTTCTCATAATCGTTTGTATCATAATTTCCAAACGGATCTGTAAACACAAGATCTTCTGTAATTTTGCAAAGATCAGGATTGACAAACTTTCCATCTAACACCCTTTTCTCTTCTGCTAATAGACCAAAATCTGAAGTATAAAAAAGAACGTATGCTAAAAAGCGGCCAATATGCCTAGATAAAAGCGGATAGTCTTCCCCTTCAATCAATCCTTTACGAGTAATTGTAAGAGCTGATAAATCTTCCATTACTGTCACAGCTAATTCTTCATCATGACCATATACTTTCGGAACATATTCTGGGACATATTTTGCAAAAACTTGCAATGCTTGACTTTCAATGGTGGCTCTTCTTAACGAAAGTGGCCAGCTTTCTCCAACGACTTTTGCATATGGAAGAGCTTGTTTTACAATGATACCGCGTTCCCCATCATGAAGCTGGAATACATAATTTAAATTTCCATCTCCTATTTCATAACAAGTTACCTTTGCATTTTCCTCAAAATATCCATGCTCTTTTACATACTGAACTGCTGTTTCTTCTGTTAATGAACGATATCCCATTTTCTTATCCCCCTTTTTTAATTCAGAGGTTTTTCATCATAAGAAAAACCTCTTTCCATGAAGAAAGAGGTTTGAAGTTTAGCTTCTCCCCTCTTATCTGTCAGAAAGCTATCCTTTCTGCTGGAATTAGCACCGTGCCTTTTTGGCGCATAAGCGCCCCATCTCACAATGGTATTACGGTCGGTTGCTGGGTTTCATCGGGCCAAATCCCTCCACCTGCTCTTGATAAGAGTTATAAAATTTATTTGAATTTTTAACTTTCTGCTACAGACTATAACAAGAATAAAAATCACTTGTCAACATTTTTATTTATACAATTCTGGACGTCGATCAGCAAAAACAGGAATTCCCTTACGTACTTCCTTAATTTTTTCTAAGTTTAGCTTCCCATGTAAAATCGATTCTTCTTCTCCTGCTTCTGCTACAATTTCTCCCCATGGATCAACAATAAGAGAGTGTCCAGCAAACACATTATTTGGATCCTCTCCTGCTCTATTACATGCAACCACATAACATTGATTTTCAACCGCTCTCGCTTGAAGAAGTAAACGCCAATGAGCTAAGCGAACAAGCGGCCACTCTGCTACAACGAATAATACATTTACCCCTCTTACAGTATGAACACGCATCCATTCTGGAAAACGAATATCGTAACAAATCACACCACCGCACTGCACACCATCCAATGTAAATTCTCCTGTTTCATCACCTGCTATTAAATAGTTATGTTCATTCATCAACTGGAATAAATGAACTTTACTATACTCATTTTGCAGTTTCCCCTCACGATTCACTGTATACATCGTATTCGTAACACCATGCTTTGTTTGCTTCGCAATAGAACCACCAACAATATTCACACCATATTGCTGTGCCCATTCTGAAAGAAGCTGCTTTGTTTGAATCCCCTCCCCGTCTGCAATTTCCGGCAGTCTTTCTAGGTCATAACCAGTCGTCCAAAGTTCTGGTAATACGATAACGTCCGGCTTTCCTTGCATCGCTTCTCCTATTTTTTTCTTTGCATTTTCAATATTTGTGTTCACATCACCAAAAGCAATATCCATTTGAATACATGCGACTCTCATTTTATCCGCCCCATTTTCAATTATTTTTTTCTTTACAAAAACTTGGAAAGGTTATATTATTTGTCACTAGAATTGTAACAACTTTCAAAAGAGGTGGAAAGTATGAAACATTTTCAACCTTCCGAGATTGTAACATCATTACCAACACAGTTTTTCGCTTCACTTGTTGCAAAAGTTAACAAAGTAGTTGAAGCAGGTCACGATGTTATCAATCTAGGACAAGGCAACCCAGATCAACCAACACCGCCGCATATCGTAACAGCTTTACAACGTGCAGCAGAAAAAGCAGTTCACCATAAATATCCGCCATTTCGCGGACATGAAAGCTTAAAAAAAGCCGTTGCGACGTTCTATGAACGTGAATACGGAGTCAACGTAAACCCTAAAACAGAAGTTGCTATTTTATTTGGTGGTAAAGCAGGGCTGGTTGAATTACCGCTTTGTTTTACAAACCCTGGTGATACAATTCTTGTACCTGACCCAGGATATCCTGACTATTTATCAGGTGTCGCTTTAGCAAAAGCACAATTTGAGACGATGCCATTGTTAGCAGAAAATAATTTTTTACCAGATTACAATAAAATCAATGATTCTATTGCCAAACAAGCAAAATTGATGTTTTTAAATTATCCTAACAATCCAACTGGTGCTGTCGCATCAAAAGAGTTCTTTGAAGAAACAATTACATTTGCAAATGAAAACGATATTTTAGTGGTTCACGACTTTGCCTATGGAGCAATTGGCTTTGATGGTAACAAACCAACTAGCTTCTTACAAGCAAACGGTGCCAAAGATGTTGGTATTGAAATTTATACACTATCAAAAACATTTAATATGGCTGGTTGGCGCATCGCCTTTGCTGTCGGTAACGAAAGTGTAATTGAAACGATCAATTTACTACAAGATCATATGTATGTAAGCATTTTTGGTGCTGTGCAAGAGGCGGCTCGCGAGGCACTATTAAGTTCACAATCTTGTGTAAATGAATTGGTTGAACGCTATGAAGCACGGAGAAATGTACTCATTACAGCTTGCCGTTCGATCGGCTGGGATGTTGTCGCACCAAATGGATCATTTTTTGCATGGCTTCCCGTTCCTGATGGTTATACATCGGAGCAATTTACTGACTTATTGTTAGAACAAGCACATGTAGCAGTTGCACCTGGAGTCGGATTCGGCAAACATGGTGAAGGCTACGTTCGCATCGGGTTATTACATACAGAAGAACGATTACAGGAAGCTATTCAACGAATCCAGAAATTAAAAATTTTCAAAAAGCCATTGACATCCTAAAAAAACTCTGTCAAAATTCAGATATCAAAAAAATTTTAACATTTCTAAATACTTCTTATCAAGAGCAGGTGGAGGGACGAGCCCGACGAAACCCGGCAACCGATCTACAATTGTAGGCACGGTGCTAATTCTCGCAGCATTACGCTGACAGATAAGGAGCTGGTTGTAAAAAAACCTCTCCTTAGCTGAGAGGTTTTTTTATTTAACTAGGAGGTTATGAAAATGAGCGGAATAACAGCAACATATTTAATCCATGATGATTCCCATAATTTAGCGAAAAAGGCTGAGCAAATTGCTCTCGGTTTGACAATTGGTTCATGGACTCATTTACCACACTTATTACAAGAACAATTAAAACAACATAAAGGTAGCGTCATTCATGTCGAAGAGTTGGAAGAACAAGAACATGTAAATACGTATCTTGGAAAAAAAATAACACGTGGACTCATTAAAATTCATTATCCATCACTAAATTTCAGCCCTGATTTACCAGCTATTTTAACAACAACTTTTGGAAAATTATCATTAGATGGCGAAGTTAAACTGATTGATTTAACATTTTCAGATGACTTAAAAGAACATTTCCCTGGCTCTAAATTTGGCATTGAGGGAATTCGAAATCTCTTACATATTCACGACCGTCCACTTCTAATGAGCATTTTCAAAGGAATGATCGGACGCAATATCGGATATTTAAAAACTCAACTACGTGATCAAGCAATTGGCGGTGTAGATATTGTAAAAGATGATGAAATCTTATTTGAAAATTCATTAACACCGCTCACAAAACGAATTCATGCAGGAAAAGAAGTATTACAGTCTGTATACGAAACATATGGTCATAAAACTTTATATGCAGTAAATTTAACAGGACGTACGTATGATTTAAAAGAAAATGCAAAACGAGCAATCGAATACGGTGCAGATATCCTACTCTTCAATGTATTTGCGTACGGATTAGATGTACTCCAGTCACTTGCAGAAGATGAAAATATTTCAATTCCTATTATGGCGCATCCTGCTGTTAGCGGTGCTTATGCATCATCAAAATTATACGGATTTTCTTCACCATTGTTACTTGGAAAATTGCTTCGTTATGCTGGTGCAGATTTCTCTTTATTTCCATCACCATACGGCAGTGTTGCATTAGAAAAAGAGGAAGCGCTTCTTATTACAGAGGCACTAACAAAAGAAGACCCTGCTTTAAAAAGAAGCTTCCCTGTTCCATCAGCTGGCATTCATCCTGGTTTTGTTCCATTTATCCTTCGCGATTTTGGCAAGGATGTTGTCATTAACGCAGGTGGTGGTATTCACGGTCATCCAAGCGGTGCACAAGGCGGCGGAAAAGCATTTCGAGCAGCAATTGATGCCGCTTTGCATCGAACACCATTGCATGAAGTAGATAACACTGATTTACATGCTGCACTGCAATTATGGGGAAATCCATCTCGCGAGGTGAAAATATGAGTATTCAAATCTTCTGTGACTTTGATGGAACCATTACAAATAACGATAATATCGTTTCCATTATGGAAAAATTCGCACCACCAAAAGCTGAGGAAATAAAACAAAAGATTTTATCACAAGACATTTCTATTCAAGAAGGTGTATCACAACTTTTTAAATTATTACCAACAACTTTGCGTGATAATATCATCAGATTCCTCAAAGAAACAGCTAATATACGCACTGGTTTTGAGGAATTTTTACAGTTTATAAATGAAAATAACATTTCTTTTTATGTTATTTCTGGAGGGATGGATTTCTTCGTTCATCCCCTCTTGGAAGGACTCGTTCCAGAAAACCGAATTTATTGTAACGCGACTGATTTTTCCGAAAAATATATCGAAGTAAAATGGCCACACCCTTGCGATGAACATTGTAATTATAATTGTGGCCTTTGTAAATCAACATTAATTCGAAACCTTAGTTCTAAAAATGATTTTCATATTGTAGTAGGCGACTCAATTACAGATTTACAAGCAGCCAAACAAGCTGATAAGGTATTTGCTCGAGATTTTCTTATTACAAAATGTGAAGAATACCATATTCCTTACACACCATTTGAAACATTTTATGATATTCAAACTGAATTACGGCACTTGTTGGAGGTAAAGTTATGAAACAACTTTTTCGTCAGTGGCATAACCTAAGTGAAATAAAAAAGGAATTAACGAGTCGCAACTGGTTTCCAGCAACAAGTGGAAATATTTCTATAAAAGTAAATCACGAACCACTTACCTTTCTTATTTCAGCAAGCGGTAAGGATAAAACAAAAACAACACCTGATGATTTTCTATTGGTAGATTATCAAGGAGAACCAGTCTTAGAGACCGATTTACGCCCTTCTGCCGAAACCATATTGCATACGCATATTTATAACCATACAAATGCTGGTTGTGTCCTGCATGTTCATACAACCGATAATAACGTCATCACAAATTTATATAACGAAGAAGTTATTCTTCGTAATCAAGAAATTATTAAAGCCCTTGATATTTGGGAAGAAGGTGCAACAATTCGCATCCCAATTATTGAAAATGATGCCCACATTCCTTCACTTGGGGAAAAATTCAAGAAGCATATCCGTGAAGATTCAGGCGCTGTATTAATCCGAAACCATGGGATTACCGTTTGGGGAAAAGATAGCTTTGATGCAAAGAAAAGATTAGAAGCATATGAGTTTTTATTCCAATTTCATATAAAACTATTATCAATTCAAGGAGGCGTTTCACATGGCGCAAATTTATATTCATGAAATAAATACTCGCATTGAAAATGAAGTGGAAGTAGAGCAATTTTTACAAGGAGAAGGCGTTTTATATGAGAAATGGGATATTTCAAAACTTCCTGCTCATTTAAAAGAAAACTACTCCTTAACTGATGAAAACAAAAAAGAAATTTTAACAGTATTCTCTAAGGAAATTGCTGATGTTTCAGAACGTCGAGGTTATAAAGCACATGATGTTATTTCCCTTTCAAATGCAACTCCTAACCTTGATGAGTTATTAATTAACTTTAAACGAGAGCACCATCATACTGACGATGAAGTTCGTTTTATTGTCAGCGGACATGGTATTTTTGCCATTGAAGGTAAAGATGGGCACTTCTTTGATGTTGAACTTAAACCTGGTGATCTTATCTCAGTACCTGAAAATGCAAGACATTATTTCACATTACAAGATGATCGCCAAGTTGTAGCCATTCGTATTTTTGTTACAACGGAAGGCTGGGTTCCTATTTATTAAGGTAGTTAGTTGAATAAAAGGAATTGGACCCCCTTTTCCTTCCTTTTATTCACTCTACATATATACATCCTCCTATGGAACAGGCTTATTTCAAAAATATGAAATAAGCCTGATTTTTTGTTTTTTTCGACACTACACAAACCTTCTCCTTATTTAAGAATTTATCAAGTGTATTTATCAATAAAATTTGAACATTTTTTGAACTTTTTCTGAAAATTCTGTTTAAATTGTGTTATAATACAAATAATAGAAAATGAAGTGAAAAGAAAACTGCAAAAAGAGGGGGAAGAACATGAATTTAATTATAGCACTTATACTTGGGGTTACTTGTGGAGCTATTCCTGCTATTCTTGGAGCAATTATGGAGGAATTAGAAATCGGTATGCTAGGTTTTGTCGCATCTTCTGTAAGCGCTTTACTCTTTGGTTTATTCGGCGCTATTCCTGTTGCTATTCTCTTTGCATTATATATATTACGTCACGCTCGTACAAAACAATTCCGTCACAATCATATGGCTAAAATCATCCCATTTCCAATTGAACGCTCTCGTCGTGCTTCTAGCTTATAATCCATTACTATATCCTCACCATACATCTACTTCAATATAGCCTGCCTTTTCAAAATTAACTTCCAGCTTTTCCGAAAAAATATTTTAAACATAATAAAAAAGTCCTCAAATGAGGACTTTTTTATTTATTATCTTCCAAAAACTGAAATAGTTCTTGTAAATGAAGAGCATCTTCTCCATAACTAACAGATACATAGCGTACTCCATCAATTTCAGCATGCATATAAAGATCGATTCCTTCACGATCGTACTTTAAAGCTAAATAAAATTCCATTTCTTCTAGCATTTCCTTTGATGCTCGAATAACATAATGACCGTTCTCATCACGTCCATACTCAAATGTTGGCTCAAAATCATACTTTTGTTTAAATGCTGCTTGTTGTTTATCATTAATTGGCATACAGGTTGCACGCTGCACAGCATCAATCATTCCATCAAATTTTTCTAAATCCATTATATTACCCCCATATATTTCTTATACAAAACCTGTGTCCCACTATCCTCTTCTCCCGCTTCTATTAATTCATTATATAGCTCTTTTGCTAGAGCTAATCCAGGTACAGGTAATTCTAACTTTTCAGCTTCATCTAATGCAATCTTCATGTCCTTCATGAAATGTTTTACATAAAACCCTGGCGCAAAGTCTTCCTTTAGCATACGCGGAGCTAAATTACTTAATGACCAACTACCAGCTGCTCCAGTTGAAATACTTTTTAGTACTTTATCTGGATCTAAACCTGCTTTCTTTGCATACGCTACCGCTTCACAAACTCCTATCATATTAGAAGCGATCGCAATTTGATTACACATTTTTGTATGTTGTCCACTTCCTGCTGGTCCTTGTAGCTGAATGTTTTCCCCGAGTTTCTCAAATAAAGGTAAACAAACTTCATATACTTCTGGATCTCCACCAATCATAATGGCAAGTCTTCCTTCTTTCGCTCCAATATCTCCTCCCGATACCGGTGCATCTAGAGTATGTACATTCTTTGTTTTTCCAGCTTCATATATACGCTTTGCTAGTGTTGGTGTAGATGTTGTAAAATCAATTGCAATTGTACCTTCATTTGCATGTTCGAGAATTCCCTCTGTTCCAAAATAGATTTCTTCTACATCATGCGGATACCCTACCATCGTCATAACAACATCTACATTTTTCACCAATTCTTTTGGTGAATCACACCAATGCGCTCCTTCTTTTAATAAAGAAGTTGCTTTTTCTTTCGTACGGTTATACACATATACTATATAGCCACCTTGTAATAAATGCTGTACCATACTTTTCCCCATAACACCTGTACCTATAAAACCAATTGATGAAATTACTTGTTTCATCCACTCATCCCCTTTGTTCTAATAAGTCGCTTACCATCTTTCGAAATTCCTTATTGAAATCATCATTTATGCTATTTTGTACATTTGAGAATAAAACAACAAATGTTCCCTTATCTTTATTAAAATTATTAAATGTATTCCAACCAGCAAGTACACCATGATTATGAAAATAATCATGGTAAATATATAAACTAAATGCATATTGTTTTTCGGATGAAGGTGTAAACATCGCTTGTATACTTTTCTCTGAAAGAAGTTTTCCGTTTATAATCGCTTCATCTAACTTTTTCATATCTCCAACTGTAGTATACATCTCACCACAGCCATATAACCAATCCATTGCCAATTTTGGTGCAGGTACAAGTACATTATCTTTCTTTGTATATCCTTTAGTAAAATGTTGATCTCCTGGCACCATATTCCCCATGCCCGATTCATACATTTTCGCTCGCTCAAAAATGTTTTCCTTTATATATTCACCTAAAGGCTTTTTAGTTATATTTTCTATAATATAAGCCAACACCATATAATTATAATCCGTATACCTCCAGCCAGTTCCCGGTGGAAATTCTACATTTTGTTTTCCAATCCACGTAACTAAATTTAAACGTGACGCGGCATTTACTTTTCCCTTTCCCTCCCCTGGTAAACCCGAAGTATGTGTTAATAAGTGATATAATGTGATATTTTTATTTGCCGGAAATACAGGAATATATTTATTTACATTGTCCTGAATATTTAACTTTCCTTGCTCTTGCAACTGTAAAATTGATGTTGCCACAACAGTCTTAGTAATTGAACCAATTCGATATTTGGTTTGTGGCGTATTTTCAATTTTACTTTGAACATCCGCATATCCATATCCTTTGTTCAGCACAACATGATCTTTATCTGTTACAAGAACCGTTCCATTAAAATCTTTATTTTTTAAATATTGATCTAACTTTTGTGCCACACTAGCATAATCAATTGACGGTTCCTTTTTTTCTTCCAAATTATCCTGTAATTCAGATTTAACAGAAGGCGTTACCTTTGATGTTGACACTTCTTGCTTCTCCGACGTATAAAAAAAGTAGTACACAATTCCGCATACTATAAAGCAGCCGAAGACCATCATAATAAATCTTTTTATCATTCAAAAACCTCCGCAGTTACTTCGTTATAAATGGTCCCCTCTTTCTATTATCAGACAACAGAAAAAAATCGCAACACTTTGTTGCGAAAAATTCACATTTTTTCTTTTCTATATAAACGCACTTGGTTTTTCCCATTTTTTTTCGCTTCATATAAAGCAATATCCGCTCGCTGCATCAATTCTTCTTTTGTAATCCCTTGCTCATATAAAGCAACTCCAAAACTTGCGGTTAACTTCGAAATGCTCGAGAATTGTTTCGTTTCAATAAAAAAACGTAGTGATTCAGCAACTTGGAAGGCCTCTTTTTCCGTCGTATTGATTACTAATATAATAAATTTTTCTCCGCTCCACCGTGCGAAAATATGCTGGGATGCTATTTTAGATTTCATAAGTTCGGCTAACTGAATTAATGCTAAATCACCAAAATCATGACCATATGTGTCATTCACTTTTTTAAAATCGTCTATATCAAAAAGAATAATTGCCATTGTTTGATTCATTCGTTTCTCTTTTTTCCATTTTTCTTCTAATAGTTGTTGAAACTTCAAACGATTATATATTTCTGTTAAAGAATCAATTGCAGCAAGCTGTTCTTGTTCTTGATATAGTTCATCTAATTCCGTAATATCTGTACACTTAACAATAAACCTAGAGAAATCTTCTGGTACAGATGCAGCACGTAATAAAAAAACAAACTCTTCGCCTTCATGATTATACATTTTTATTTTTCTGGCTTGCGCTAAAGAATCATCGAGCCAAGTTATATCGTGATCTGTTGCGTAATATCCATGCTCTTGAATAAAATGTTCCGCAAATATCATATGATTCTCATGATATGAAACTAAATTTTCATATCCAAAAAAACTCAAAAAGTTCGTATTACAGTCGACGATCTCATCATCTTCTAAAATGAATAATAAATCATTTTGAAAATCAAACATCATTTGAAGAAGCTCTTGTTGAATAGTCACTTGTTGCAATAGTGTTAATTGATAGAGGCTTTTGTTTACCTCTTCTAACACAGCCTGTGGTGTAACAGGAGCTATCACAATATTTCGTACCCCTATTGTAAGCAAATCTACAAATTTTGAAGTCACCGGCTGATCCCAGATAACAATAAAAGAACTCATTGAATTATATATTTGTTTTATATACTCTACTTGCGTACCATTCGACACATAAATGATCACAATTTGTGGTCGCACTTTTTCAAATAACATTTCTCCTTCTTCAAAACTACTTGCTATAAACATACATTTCGGATGTATATTGTCTATCGTATACTGGTGATTACGCCCTTCTTCTATATAAAGTACATTTACATGGAGATCCTGTAATACATTTTGAAAAACCGTATTCTCTAATAAAAAATGTAATATGTTCACCACTGGTCTTCACTCACTTCATATATCCTGTTCTACTGAATTCTTCACTATCCTTTTCTATAAGGGACCGTTATCAAAAGAACCCGATTGGTGAGGGCTGATCATCAACAGGAATGAGGAACTCTCCCACTGACAGAAGCTTCACTTTACATATTTCTTCTTGATCTGTGAATCATCCTTTTATTGTATGACTATATGAATGACAGCGATTGTACGAATGTCCCTTTTTATTCTATTCTCAACAACTTGACAATTAAAATAAAGATATTATATTCTTTTACAGTAATAACTTACAAAATGTAAGTTGATTTTTTTACATATGGTATTTTTTATAAATCCGCATAAAACTTAGGAGGTATATTATGACACAGCAAGATTTCTTTACTGTTTTATATGAACGAACATCTAATCGTGCATTCAATCCTGAAAAAGAGATTTCAAAAGAGGAATTACAAGAAATTTTGAAAGCAGCTGGTCAAGCACCGTCAGCTTGGAACTTACAACATTGGAAATTCCTTGTTTTCCAAGGCAAAGATGTACAAAACCGTTTACATCCAATCGCTTATAACCAACAACAAATTCTCGATGCCTCTGCAGTAGTCGCTATTTTAGGTGATCTAGAAGCAAATAAAAACATTGATTCTGTATATGGACCAATCGTAGAGCAAGGATTTATGAAAGAAGAAGCAAAAGAACGTTTAGCACAAAATATCGAATCTGCATATAAGCGTGAACAATATCCACGCGATGCAGCCTTCTCTAATGCATCCTTAGCCGCAATGCAACTTATGCTTGCAGCTAAGGCAACTGGCTGGGACACTTGTGCAATCGGTGGTTTTAATCCGCAAGCACTAATGGATGAATTTAATGTTTCTTCTCGCTATGTACCAATCATGCTAATTACAATTGGTGAATCTACATTAAAAGGACATCCAGCACCACGTATGAATGTTGAACAAGTAACAGAATGGGTAAAATAAAATAAATTAAATCTATACTATCTTGAAATTTCAGGGTAGAAAGTTACTAACTATGAATAATGAGTTAAGAACGAAGGCTAGTGTCCTTCGTTTTTACTTTAATGTCATCTCTCTGTAATAACTCTATATAAAAATCGACATAACTCTATAAATTCAACTTCATTCTCCCCTGATATACGCTTAAAAATGACGTATCGTGTCGAATTATGTTTCTAATTTGAAATATAGGGGTGTTTTTTTGTTACAATTATGATACAATAGTAACAAATAGATAACAAGAGAGGGATTTTCATTGAATTCATATGGAAGCTTTATTGCATTTTTAAGCTATACCGTAACTGTACTGCTTCTATACTTTATTGGAGATGCCACAAATATTACAATGCTACAATTTCCAAAAGAAAAAGCACTACAGCTAGAAGACGGACTACATATTTCACAATCTATCGTACCATTACTGTTGGCTCTTCCCGTGTATGCAATCGTTTTATATAAAAGTAAAAAAGTGTAAAGGATACCTTGTTATCAACGAAGGTATCTTTTTCTATGTATCCAATTATACGTGGATAATAAGTCCCCTAAAAACTCTTATTGATGCAAAGATGATAAAACCCAAATTCTTGAATAAAGAAAAAACACTAAGAAAAGTTTCGATCTATCCTCCTGTCATTTGTCCTTATCTAAATACCATTAAGTAACAAATACCTATCTAGTCATTTAAAATAAGAAAATATCCCAGCAAAAATTCCCGCTCTGTCCAATCACCACATATGTAACTTACATACATTATAAGTGTGAAGGGGGTGATGAGAATTATGTTTGGATCTTTTGGATGTCGTGACGACTTTAGAGGTTGTCACTTTGACAATGATTGTAAAAAAGATGATTTTCGAAAAGATGATTTCCATAAAGACGATCGAAAAAAATCATCACTATGTAACGTTCTTATTAACATTTCAATCGGAACAAGAATTTCTCTTTTAAAAGTCAAACATTGCGGTACATTCCGTGACGTTGTATTTGAAGGTTTTTCCTGTGGAGTAGCGCTTTTCTCCCAATTTGAAGAAGCAGATGCAGAAGAGCTTGATGGAGAAGAAGTAAACACATTTAGAGGTTTATTACGTGTCTGCCCGGAAGATATAATCGCAATCGCTGTTTAAATCTATTTCGTATCCCCAGATTTATAAAAGCTCATCTAGGTTTAGTATATAAGAAAACCTGAGACCGATTTCAAATCGGCTCAGGTTTTTTTATTAGTATTAAATGCTTTTAACTAATTCAACAACTTCTTCAGCAGTTGACATTGTCAATGCTTTTTGTGCTAATTCTTCCATTTGTGCTTTTGACAACTTACTCAGTTGTGTTCTTGCAGGAAGGATAGATGTTGCACTCATACTAAATTCATCTAATCCTAATCCAAGTAATAATGGGATTGCAAGTGAATCTCCTGCCATCTCACCACACATACCAGCCCATTTTCCTTCTTTATGAGCAGCATCGATAACCATTTTTACAAGACGTAAAATAGACGGGTTATACGGTTGGTATAAGTAAGATACACGCTCATTCATACGGTCAGCAGCCATTGTGTATTGGATTAAGTCATTTGTTCCGATAGAGAAGAAATCAACTTCTTTAGCAAACTGATCTGCTAATACTGCAGAAGCAGGGATTTCTACCATCATACCTACTTCAATAGCGTCAGAAACAGTTGTACCAGCTTGAACAAGTCTTTCTTTCTCTTCCAATAAAATTGCTTTTGCTTGACGGAATTCATCAAGAGTTGCAATCATTGGGAACATAATTTTTAAATTACCATATACGCTTGCACGAAGTAATGCACGAAGTTGTGTACGGAACACATCTTGTTCTTCAAGACATAAGCGAATTGCACGGTAACCTAAGAATGGGTTCATTTCTTTTGGTAAGTGTAAGTACGGAAGCTCTTTATCTCCACCGATGTCAAGTGTACGAACGACAACTGGTTGACCTTCTTTTACACCTTCAAGAACTGCTTTATACGCTTCGAACTGTTCTTCTTCTGTTGGAAGATTATCACGGCCCATGTATAAGAATTCTGTACGGTATAAACCAACGCCTTCTCCACCATTGTCAATGATACCTTGTACATCATTTGGTGTTCCGATGTTTGCAACAAGCTCAACATGATGTCCATCGCTTGTTACAGTTGCTTGATCTTTTAACTTAGCCCATTCAGCTTTTTGTTCTTCGAATTTCGCTTTCTTTTCTTCAAAAGCATGAAGAGTTTCTTCAGATGGGTTCACAATTACTTCTCCATCTAAACCGTCGATAATTACCATATCGCCGTTTTGGATTTTCTCCATAACAACTTTTGTACCAACAACAGCTGGAATTTCCATAGAACGAGCCATAATTGCAGAGTGAGATGTACGTCCACCAATATCAGTTGTAAAACCTTTTGCATATTTACGGTTTAATTGAGCTGTATCAGATGGTGTTAAATCTTCAGCAATGATGATTACTTCTTCAGAAATTGTACTTGGGTTTGAGAAGTTAATTCCTAGTAAATGTGCAAGAACGCGTTTTGTTACGTCGCGAATATCCGCTGCGCGCTCTTTCATATATTCGTTATCCATGTTTTCAAACATAGTAATGAACATTGTTGCAACTTCATCCATTGCAAATTCAGCATTTACTTTTTCATTGTTTACTTTATCTTTTACTGGGTTAACTAGTTCTGGATCATTTAGTACTAGTAAATGTGCTTCGAAGATAGCAGCTTTATCAGCACCAAGCTCAGCAAAAGCATGGTCTTTAATTGCTTCTAATTCAGATTTTGCTTTCTCAAGCGCAGCGTCTAAGCGTGCAATTTCTGCAGCTTCGTTCGTAATCGTTTTCTTTTCAATGTTAAATTCAGGATTTTCAAGTCTGAAAGCCTTTGCAATAGCAATCCCACTTGATGCAGCGATCCCTTGAATATTAAGAGTCATTATTCTCCTAATCCTTCGTTTTTCATAGTTTCTTCGATAGCTGCTAGTGCTTGAGCTGCATCATCACCATTTGCAGTGATTTTAATTTCTGCGCCTTGTTGAATACCTAAAGACATAACACCCATGATTGATTTTAAGTTAACGTTTTTACCGTTATACTCTAAGTTAATGTCAGCACCAAATTTGCTTGCAGTGTTAACAAGTAGAGTTGCTGGACGAGCATGAATTCCTGAGTCACTAGTTACTTTAAAGATTTTTTCCATAATAATTTATCTCCTTTAAATACAGTATTTTTTAAGTTGTATAGACGTTAGTACTACACCACCTATATTGTATATAATAGGCGATGTTCGGTCAACCACATCGCCTATTATAATTATAAACATTTTGCGTCAATTTCTTACTGAATGTCAATAATAGCTGCTTCGCCCTTCTTAACATTACCTTCTTTTTTCAATTCAACTTGTTGCCCTTGCCCTAAATTTGTAAAAATAATTGGTGTAATAATAGATGGTGCATTTTCTTTTACAAATGCTAAATCTACTTTTAATAAAGGTTGTCCTTGTTTCACTTTATCACCTTGTGCTACAAGTGCTTCAAAACCTTCACCATTTAATTTTACTGTATCAATACCGAAGTGAATTAGGATTTCTTTTCCACCTTCAGATTGAATACCAATCGCATGTTTTGTTGGGAATACATTAACAATCTCTCCATCCACTGGAGAAACAACTGTTCCTTCCGTTGGCTCAATTGCAAATCCATCACCCATCATTCTCCCTGAAAAAACTTGATCAGGTACTTCTGTAATTGGTAAAAGATTCCCTTCAATTGGAGATACAATTGTTTCATTTGTATCAGCTTTTTGTACAGGTTCTTCTACTTTTACTGGCTCTTCTTTTTCAACATGAGGTGTACGACCTGACATAATATCATGAATTTGTGATTTCAATGTATCAGATTTAGGTCCGAAAATAGCTTGAATATTATTTCCAACTTCAAGTACTCCCGCTGCCCCAAGTTCTTTTAAACGATCTTTGTTGACATTTTTTTGTTCATTAACTTGAACACGTAAACGAGTAATACAAGCATCTAGAGAAGCAATATTCTCTTTACCTCCAAGTGCTACTAACACTTCACGAGGAAGTTCACCTGCTTCTGTTTTCCCTGCGCCATCAGCATCTGTTGTTATTTCACGACCAGGTGTTTTTAAATCCCATTTACGGATTGCAAAGCGGAATCCGAAGTAGTAAATAACTGCAAGTACAAGACCTACAACGATTACCCACCACCATGGTGTACGGTTTTGAAGAACACCGAATAACATGAAGTCAATTAAACCACCAGAGAATGTCATACCAATTTTAACACCTAGAATATGCATTGTCATAAATGATAGACCAGCGAATACAGCATGTATTCCGAATAGTACTGGTGCTACGAATAAGAATGAGAATTCAAGTGGTTCTGTAATACCTGTTAAGAAAGCTGTTAACGCAGCAGAACCTAAAATACCAGCTGCTAATTTTTTATTTTCTGGACGTGCTTCATGATACATTGCTAGAGCTGCTGCTGGAAGACCGAACATCATGAACGGATATTTACCTGTTGTAAATGTACCAGCTGTTAATTCTACACCATCTTTTAATTGTGCCATAAAGATCTTTTGGTCACCACGAATTAATTCGCCCGCTGCATTTGTATATTGACCAAATTCAAACCAGAATGGTGAATAGAAAATGTGATGTAATCCAAATGGAATTAATGAACGTTCAATTAATCCAAAAATAAATGCCGCTAACGTTTTATTTGCATCAATCATTTGATGCGAGAACGTATTTAAGCCACCTTGAATCGTTGGCCAAATAAAGCACATTAAAATCCCTAATAATAAAGAGAATGCTGCTGTTGCAATCGGTACGAAACGTTTACCTGCAAAGAATCCTAAGTATGGTGGCAATTCAATATTGAAGTATTTATTATAGCAATATGCCGCTAATATTCCGACGATAATACCACCAAACACTCCTGTTTGTAACGTTGGAATCCCTAATACATTGGCGTAAGCAGGATCTGTAAAACCAATTTTAACTGGATCAGACCCAGTGCTTGTTACTTTCACTAGCTTATCTACTTCTAAGAACACACTCATAGTCTTGTTCATAATTAAGTAGCCAACGAATGCTGCTAATCCAGCTACTCCGTCTCCACCAGCGAGTCCAATCGCTACCCCAACTGCGAATAACAACGCAAGGTTCGCGAAAATAATATCACCAGATTGTTCCATGATTTTGGCAACCATGACAAACCAATCTGCTTTTAAAGCAGGCATGAAACCCGTTAACGTTTCATTTTGAAATGCGTTACCAAACCCAAGTAAAATACCTGCCGCCGGTAAAATCGCTACTGGAAGCATAAGCGCTTTTCCGACCTTTTGAAGAACACCAAAGATCTTCTTAAACATGGAAACCCTTCCTCTCTTATCTATATTGATAATTTTTCGACAAACGCCAAAAAGGCATGAGGAAAAAAAGATAGAACGGTAGCTATACAAAAGGTAGTATGTCCCTTTCTCTAGCTTACATTCCTGGCTTTTCTCCACTCATGCCTGATCGAATCAGTAACACGTGTCAAAAATAGTTTTACGTATAAGTTCACTATTTAAAGCAAACGTTTTCGTTATTTGCCTTAAATTGTTTGTCGAAATTTGTATAACTTTGCATGAATTATTATACTAAATATTTGTAAGCGATTCAATCATTTTTTTTAACGTTTTCATTTTAGACAAAAATAAAATATTTTTACATCTGATCCGCTTTTACTAATCTTTGCAAATGCATCGTTAAATAAATACTTTCCGCTTCATATACAGGTAACTGTAATTCCTTTTGCATTACCTTTACCAATTTCCATGCCAAATTATAGCAAATAGGGTACTCTGCTCTTAGCAACTCGGCAAACCCTTGCGACTCTTCAACCTTTTCTCCGTTTTTCACTCGTTCAATTGCGTACTGCAGGTGACGAATAAGACGTAGATAATGTATGCTTTCTTGATCTAAGGTAATGTGTAAATTTATTTCAATTAAAGAAACCAGCTGTGCAATAAGACGGGAGTTTTGATTAACAGAAGATAAATCAGAGTTTGTTAAAGAGCTATAAATATGCAGAGCTATAAAACCAATTTCCCCTTCCGGAAGTGTAATTTGCAAACGGGAATTCAGGAGTTGCACAACTCCTTGAGCAATTTTATATTCTTCTGGGTACAGCATTTTTGTTTCAACTAAAAAAGGGTTATCTATTGTAAAACCTTGTTTCAGTCGTTTAATTGCAAAAGAAATATGATCTGTTAAGGCAATATGAATATGTTCGTTTAATGGTGACTGCGCCTTCTCTTGAATATACAGCATAATATCGTTCATCAATTCAATTAACTTTTCGCTCACATGTGGCACTAAAAGCTTATATTGTTCACGGTCACGTTCATTTTTTAAAACAAACATTTTTTCAATTTGTTCCGCTTCTAACACATCTTTTGTTTTTTTTCCAAATCCAATTCCCTTGCCAATCACTACTACTTCCTCATGTTCCGGATGGCTCGCAATGATGACATTATTATTTAAAACTTTTTTAATTTCTAGATAATTATTCATATAACACCACCCTCGTACTTAAATAGCCTGCTTTTATGTTACAGAACATCCTTCTTTTTCGTCAATGCAAAACATCTACCATTTTAGAAAAAGTCATTTTTTAGACATGACTGCACAAGATGCGTATAATGTAAGAGCGAATGTACATAGAAAGGAGCAAAGCAACATGATTAAAATGTTTGTAAGCGATATTGATGGTACAATGATGCAACATGGAGGCATCATTGATCAAGAAGATATTGCCGCACTTCGTAGTCTCGCAGAGCAAGATGTAATTCTTTGTTTCGCCTCTGGCAGGCTTGATAATGAAATTGCTGGTTTAATGAAAGAGGTTGGTACTCATTTTCACCGCATCAGTGTGAACGGTGTCTTTGTGTATACGCATGAAAATAAACAGCTATTGTCAGCGACATTTGATTCAAATATTTTACCTGACTTGTTAGCTATGACAAAAGAGGAACCGTATTTTCGTTATGTAAGTGATGAACATAATTATTACATCGAAGAAAAAACACCTTTTATCCATGAACTTGAAAAACAAGTTACAATGACTTCTGTTGAAGAACCAAATTTATTACAAAAAATTGATGACACAATCTTCCCAAATAAAATTTCTGTTGGTGGCATAAAAGAAGACTTACAAGCCCTTCAGAAAAAAATCGATGAAGAATTCCATGGGAAAGTCAGTACTTTTATTTCAGCTGAACAATGCTTAGATGTCATGCCACCAAATATTAGTAAAGGATCGGCTATCTCTGTTTTATTAGAAGAATTCCAAATAAAACCTGAAGAAATTGCTTGTATCGGTGATTCTTACAATGATATTCCTATGTTCAATCTAACACCTCATAGCTTTGCCATGTCACAAGCTGACGATGCAGTGAAAGAACATGCACATTATGTCGTAGAGTCTGTTAAAGACGCTGTCAAACACGTGGTAACTTACAATTCAAAACAAAACAAAAATACGACTCACTCCATATAAGGATGAGTCGTATTTTTATTTCTCTACATACCCAATGAATCGAGAGTTTCATGTATTTTACAAAATAAAGTATGTTACTTGTTTCGTGAAATATTCGTAATAAACTTATAACGATCTCCACGATAAATACATTTCACGTATTCTAACGGTAATTCGCCTTCTGCATATGACCATTGTCGCATTACAAGCACAGGTGCTTTTTTAGGTATATGCAGATGTTCCGCTTCATCATCTGTTGCAATTGACGCTTCAATTGCTTGGGTAGCACGAACAAGTTTAAAGCCTAACTTTTTCTCTAAATGTTCGTATAAAGATTGTTGCAGAATTTCTTCGTTAATATCTTTTACAAGAGTTGGCGACAAATATGCCGTCTCAAAGGCAATCGGTTCGTCATCAGCTAAGCGAATACGCCTCACTTCATATACCGATTCCCCCTCTTGAATTCTAAGCCGGTCTGCTATTTTAGCAGTAGCTGGAACTAGGCGGAAGCTTAATAACTGACTGCTTGGTTTCATACCACGGGAGAGCATATCCTCTGTAAATCCCGTCATTCCTTGCAGTTTCTGCTCCACTTTTGGAAGTTGAACGAACGTTCCAATTCCACGTTTTCGATATAAATACCCTTGTTCCACTAAGTTATTAATTGCCTGTCTGATTGTCATGCGACTTACTTCGAACTTATCACAAAGTTCATTCTCAGATGGAATTTTATCTCCCGGCGTCCATTCACCGTCCTCAATTAGCTGTTTCACCCACTCTTGAATCTGATAATAGATCGGAAATGGTGAATACTTGTCGATGTTCATCAGCAATCGCCTCACTGCATAAAGATAGAGCTTCTGGATCAGCAATTACGGTTACATTCGGATGACGTTGCAACACTGTAGCAGGGCACGCTTCGCTATACTCACCTTGCAATAATTCCTTGATCGCTTCTGCTTTTTTTGGTCCCATAGCAACAAGTAGAATTTGCTTTGCTTTCATAATGCTTCCAATCCCCATTGTAATTGCATGAGTTGGCACATCTTCTTCTTTTTCGAAGAAACGAAGGTTTGCTTGGCGTGTAGACTCTGTTAATTCTACAATGTTAGTTGGAGAATCAAAAGCTGTTCCTGGCTCGTTAAATCCGATGTGACCGTTTTCACCGATTCCAAGAATCTGTAGGTCAACTGGGTTAGCTGCTAGAATGCTTTCATAGCGCTTGCACTCTTCTTCTAAATCACTTGCCATCCCATTTGGTACATAAGTTTCTTTAAATGGAAGATGATCAAACAACTGTTCTTGCATAAAGTAATGATAGCTGTTTTTATCTTCGTGTGGTAAATTTACGTACTCATCTAAGTTTACAGTGGTTACACGGCTTGTATCAAGTTTATTTTTTCGCATTTCTGCATAAATCCCAAGTGGTGAGCTTCCTGTAGCCATTCCTAATGTTGGATTTTCTTTTGATTTTACAACTTCTTCAATTAATTTATAACCCGCTTCTGCCAATTCTTCTGGAGTTTTCACAACAAGAATATTCATCTATTTACTTCCCTTCCTTCATATGAATTCCTAATCGAACTGTATCATATACATGTAAATCTTCAGTCATGACAACAAAGTCTGCATCTTTCCCTGCTGCTAATGTACCTTTATTCGTTAATCCAAATTCTTCTGCTTGGTTAACTGATGTCATCAAAACAGCATCATCAATAGAACAGCCTGTAAATTCAATTACATTTCGGAATGCTTGGTCCATTTTCAAGATACTACCAGCTAACGTTCCGTCTTCTAAACGAGCACTGCCATCTTTTACGTGTACAGGCTGTCCACCAAGTTCATATAATCCGTCTTCTAAACCTTTTGCACGCATCGCATCAGTAATGACACTTACTTTTTTAGGACCTTTTAATTTATATGCTAATTTCACCATGTCTGGGTGAATGTGAATACCATCTGTAATAACTTCAACCATTACATCTGGGTTCAATAACACATGACCAACAACACCTGGTTCACGGTGATGTAAACCACGCATTTGATTGTATAAGTGTGTAGCGTGTGTAATATTTCTATTTTTTAATTGTGCATCAATTGCATCTGTATGCCCTATTGTACCAACAACACCAGTTTCAGCAAGATACTGTTCAAACTCTGCCGCACCCTCTTCTTCTGGTGCATAGGTTACTAATTTAATTAGATTACCGCTTGCTTCTTGCCATTGTTTAAATTGTTCAATATTCGCAGGAACGATATGCTCAAGTGGCTGTGCTCCTGCACGTTTTTTTGAAACATATGGTCCTTCTAAATGGATATATTCAAAATACGCTCCTTTTTCTTTCGCTTCTTTTGCAGCACTTAAAGCTGCTTCAATTGCTTCTGGAGCCTGTGTCATTGTTGTTGGGAAGTAAGTTGTAACCCCTTCTTTTAACATTTCTTTACCTAGAGTTACCAATCCATCGCTATTTGCATCCATCGCATCAATATCGTATCCACCATGAATATGAACATCGATCATACCTGGAATCACAATTTTTCCTTCTGCATCAAAAACAGTTTCATTTTCTTGTGATACATATTGAGCCATCAAACCAATTTCTTCAATTTTTTCTG
This sequence comes from Bacillus sp. XF8, assembly GCF_017498755.1. Classification (NCBI taxonomy): domain Bacteria; kingdom Bacillati; phylum Bacillota; class Bacilli; order Caryophanales; family Bacillaceae; genus Bacillus; species Bacillus sp. XF8. The sequence continues at coordinate 91,887 of NZ_JAGDQK010000004.1, forward strand.
CGTAACGAATAAATCCACTTTCCATTACCTCGTGACCTGTATAAATTTTGGCGTTGATGACAACTTGCGTTTTCATTTTCATCGATCCTTTCCCATGAAATACCTACTTGTTATTATTACCTATTTGCCTAATTCCATCTTAATATATACACGAGTAGTTGTCTATACATTGTAAATAAATTTCCTCTTTTATGATTAAAAAAGGAAATTTATTTTTCTTCTCTCATTATAATATATATTATTCACTTTTTCCAAAAGGAGACAGTGAACCTTTTATGAAATTTGGTAACGATTCCTTATTTTATTTAGATATATAACAGTAAGAATAGTGATTTACTTTAATAATGGAAGTCGCACATTAGGCCACATTATAAGATGCTCTCCATTCGTTTCAATTTCTACCGTTCGTTTATCCGTTGTATAGGTCATCACACCATATCTCTTTAACCTTTTTATTACACTTTGATGTGGATGCCCATATGGATTTTTTTTATCATAAGAAATAATAGCGAATTGAGGATTTGCCTTATCTAAAAACTGTTCACTGGTTGACGTATATGAACCGTGGTGACCTACTTTTAAAACATCTGCATGTACATCATACTGCTTTATTATTTTCTTTTCAGTTTGTATATCCGCATCTCCCATTAATAAAAAATCAGCTTTACCATATCGAACTTTTAAAACAATTGATGATTCATTATTTTCATTTTTTGACTTTCCATTATTTAATACCTGGATTGAAACTTTAGGATCTAACGGGATATGCTGTCCTTGTTTTACACGAACAAACGGAATACCCCTCTTTTTAATATTATTCCTATACGTATGATATGTAAAAGAACTATAGGTTTTGCCGCTATCTAATATAAGTGACACTGGCATTTGTTCTATAATCGGTATAAGCCCGCCTATATGATCCATATCTGGATGAGTCCCTACCACAACGTCTAAATGATTGATTCCCTTTTCAATTAATTTTTGAATGATTACCTCTCCAGCCTCATAAGGTCCTCCATCGATTAACATTGTTTGACCATTAGGTAAAATAATAAGTGTAGCATCACCTTGTCCTACCTTAAAAAAACTCACTTTCATTCTTCCTAAATGCGGACGTTGCATGGAAAAAGAGGACGCAGTATGAACAGACGTCATATATCTTTTGGCAGATGTGCTGTTTAATGAAAAACATAATAAAACAGAAACTAGCAATAGAATAATCCGTACACCTTTCATAATTCGTCTCCTTTTTTCATTTAGTATGGCACGAGGCATATTTCATATACAAAAAAAGCTTAGCAATGTGCTAAGCTACGATTTTGACAGTTCCTGCAAGGAGCCAAAGAATAAGTCTGCTTCATTCATTTGTTCATTTTCTTCTGAAAGGGTCGGTAAATCATCTAATGTTTGAAGTCCAAACGTATCTAAGAACTCTTTCGTAGTACCATATAAAATAGGGCGCCCTGGTCCTTCTGCCCGACCCGTTTCTTTTATAAGTAAGTGTGAAACCAATGTTTGCAATGCTCGATCTGTTTTCACACCACGAATCTCTTCCATTTCAGTTCTTGTAATCGGCTGACGATAGGCAACAATCGCCAATGTTTCAAGAGCTGCCTGGGAAAGAGACGCAGCTGTTGGTGTATCCATTAGCTTTTGATAATAAGGCGCGTGTTCTTTTTTCGTGGCAAGACGATACACTTTTGCAAATTGTACAATTTGCAAACCTCGCTGTACACCTTCACATTTCCTTTGCATTTCCTCAATAATCTTAATTACATCTTCCACTTCAATCTCAAGTACTTTTGCAATTTGTTCCGGGTAAATCCCTTCATCACCCGCAACAAATAAAAGCCCCTCAATAATTGCCATCTGTTCTTTTCTATCCAACGTATAATCTCCTTTCTCATATCTTTCCATACAAAAATATCCATGACAAAAACCGAATCACAGTATATTGCGTCCGGTCCAACACTCCTTCTATTGTTCCCAAACAAGATGATGTGAAACTTTGATCAGTGGGGTATTTCCACTGATCATTAGCTCTCACTAATCAAATACTTACTGCTAGTTTTCCTCGCAATCTTGAAATCGGTATTTTACTAAGCTTTAGAGCGAGTCAAAAAGATTTCATCAAAATTGTGTTCTTGCTCAATAATAATTTGTTGGTTTTTCATAAGTTCGAGTACAGCTAAAAACGTTACTACCATTACTTCGCGCTCTTCATCAACAAATAAATCATAAAAACTTTGGCGTCCTTCAGCTGTTTCTAATTGCTGTAAAATATCACTCATACGTTGTTCAATCGGTATTTCTTGACGAGTTATCCGCGTTGTTACTGGACGTTTTGATTTTTTACGACGCATAAGTTTTTGAAATGCTGCTAACATATCATACAGTGTGACATCGAGAGGTAAACTTGTCTCCTCTTCTTGCTGAAACGATGTAAAATCGATTGGTGGACGTGTATAAAGTTGTGCTCTTTCTTGTTCTCTCTCTTTTAATTCAGCAGCAACTTGCTTATATTTTTTATATTCAATTAACCGCTCCATCAACTCTTGACGGGGATCATCTATAAAGTCTTCACCATTATCAGGTACATCTTCCTCTTGTTTCGGTAACAGCATTTTACTTTTAATTTGCAATAGCGTTGCAGCCATCACCAAATACTCACTTGCAACATCCAGTTGCAATTCTTTCATCGTATGAATATAAGATAAATACTGCTCTGTAATTTCCGCTACAGGAATATTATATATATCGATTTCATAACGATGAATTAAGTGTAACAATAAATCTAAAGGCCCTTCAAAAGCCTCTACTTTAAAATTATATTGCACAAAGCATCCCACCACATTTTTTCTATAACAACATAAGTATAGAGCATACTTATGTTCTATCCAACCTTTTTAAGAAATTTAGTTAAAAATAGACATCTGCCCATGCAACAATGCCCACCCCTTCATATGATAAAAGTGTAGTAAGTTCAATGTAGGAGGTAAAAAACTATGGGCCATGTTGATTGTGGTTTTCACGGCGGTTTCGCTTTGCTTGTTGTGCTCTTTATCTTATTAATCATTGTAGGCGCGGCTTGCTTCTGCTAATGCAGAATATAATAAACGGCTAGAGATTCTCTAGTCGTTTATTATTTATCTCGCAGTTTTGAAAAAATAAAGGCGTTAGAACTTTCCCCTACTCACATTACAGCTTCGCTTCATGATACACTGTACGTAAGACCGTTTAGACAGGAGCGAAAAGAATGTACCCTACTGCATACATACAGTTTTTAATTCATTTTCATGGAGATTACGATTACTTTGAATGTCACGAAGTACTAGAAGAATATTGGAAATTAAAACCACGAGGAGAGCGTGACAGCTACTGGGTTGGTTTTATTCAAATAGCAGTTTCTTTATACCATCACAGACGCTCGAATTGGAATGGTTCAATACGAATGATGAAAAGCGCCATTGCTATTTTAAAAAAAGAAAGTCAACAAGTACACAAATTAGGTCTTGATCACCCTAAACTTTTAACTATTTTGCAAAAACAATTACAGTCTATTCAAAGGAAAGAACCTTTTACACCTATATTTTTACCTTTCTCAGATCCTTTTTTAGAAAACACATGCTTGCAATTGTGTACAGAAAAAAGGATTCCTTGGAAAGATGCTCATTCGCTAGCTACTGAGTACATTATCCATAAACATAAATTGCGAGACAGAAATGATGTAATTGCCGAACGAAACAAGCAACTAAAAAAGAGAAAGCAGAGATGACATGGTTTCTATCTCTGCTTTCATGAATGTATATTCTGTTCAACTTCCTTACACTTTTCGCAAAAACTAGCAGTTTGTTCATTACCACAAATTGTAACACCTTGAAACTTATTTTTTAACTCTTGTACCATTTTCGTACCAATCCCCATGTGACGATGTGATGGATTTACACTAAGATGTTGAATCTCTAATACATTTTTTTCATTGATAATTCCAACTATCCCAACAAAATCATCATTTTGTTTCCACAAATACAGTTGCCAACTATCATTTTTATCATATTCTTTCATTGTTAATTGTAAAGTTTTTACATCTTTTTCAGTCGGCATAAAAGAAAGAAGCCCCATTGCAATCTTTTCATAACTTTTTTTAAAACGAATTAACATAAACCTTATCCCTTCTTACAAAAGTTATAAACCATATATCCCCTCTACCACTATTTCTACCTCATATCCATTCTACAATATTTTCACTATAGTGAGAAGGGCTACCAAAACAACTTGATAATCATACAAAGAGAGTTTAGGAAAGTCAAATGTATAGTATTCCTTTATTTTCACTAATAAAGGAAACTTTTCTCATTGAGAATTTAATTTTCTAAAACGAATGAATAAACTCCGTCTAATTTTTTATCTTCTCGTAGAACTCATTGAACTACAAAGTTTATTGACCGTGAATAGCGAAATAAAACTTCTCTGTATCCTATGTATTTTTGCAAAAATAGTTCTATTGCTAACAGTTTAGTCAGCTATAAGAACTTTATCCTTTACTCTCTCTTATCATTTACTGCACGTTGCTTACAAATTCCTGTTTATAGAGTAAAACTTTTCTTATTTAAGTTTTTTCTCTACTTGCCACTACAAACATTGAACAAAGCAAAATTTTATCCCCAAATATTTCCTATCTCCCTTAATATCTTCTGAATTTTTCGAATGATGATTATATAACAACGAAAAAAAGAAAAAGAGAGCACAGTGCTCTCTTCAACTTACTCTTCCCAAACTTTAACTTCTTTCATTGTATCGCCTTGACGCATATTTAATACTGTTTCAATACCACTTGTCACTTTACCAAATACAGTATGTACACCATCTAAATGTGGTTGCGGCTCATGAACGATAAAGAATTGGCTACCACCTGTATTACGGCCAGCATGTGCCATAGAAAGTGATCCAACTACATGTCTATGAGGATTTCCATCAGTTTCACATGGAATTGAGTAACCTGGGCCACCTGCTCCTGTTCCTGTTGGGTCTCCGCCCTGGCTTACAAAACCAGGAATCACGCGGTGGAATGTAACTTCGTTATAAAATCCTTGATCTGCTAATTTTTTAAAGTTTTCAACTGTTTTCGGTGCTTCTTCTGGGAAAAATTCCAATTCGATTTTTTCACCATTCTCCATTAATATGTATCCTAAAGTTTTCATACGTGTATGTCTCCTTTCAACTATCTCAGCACTATATTACCATATTCGTGCTCAGAAACAAAAAGAATCCGACAATCCGTATGCTTCTTTTTTAAAATCAGCAAGAAGACGGATGACAAATTTTAAAAATATACTATAATTACTGTGTTGCCCGCAAATTCCAGAAAGAGAAAGGGAGCGATTTTTCGTGAAAACGAAACTATTAGCTCTGCTATTAGCTGTCACGGTATTCATTATGCCAACAGCTTCATTTGCAGACATAATTGAGGGAGAATCAATCGTTACATTAGGAGAAAATTTATCTGAACAACAAAAACAAGATCTTTTAAAAGAAATGAAGGCACCTAAAGATGCGCAAATTATTACTGTATCTAATGCGGAAGAACATAAATTTCTAGAAGGTATCGTTCCAAAAGCGCAAATTGGTACGAGAGCGATTTCTTCTTCTATGATTACGTATACAAAACCAGGATCTGGTCTTATTGTACGAGCAAAAAACATTAACTGGGTAACAGATGCAATGTACACAAACGCACTTATTACAGCAGGTGTTAAAGATGCAGAAATTCAAATCACTGCACCATTTAAGGTATCAGGAACAGCTGCTTTAACAGGCTTAATGAAAGCTTACGAAACAACAGCGAATAAAGAAATTCCTGAAGAAGTAAAAAAAGTAGCCAATGAAGAGATGGTACAAACCGCGAAACTTGGTGACAAAATTGGTGAAGAAAAAGCTGTTCAGCTCGTTGCCAAAGTAAAAGAAGAAATTGCCAAAGAACAACCCAAAACAACAGAGGATTTACGTGCACTGATTCAAAAAATTGCGGATCAACTTGGCATTACCCTAACAGATGAACAGTTAGATAGTTTAGTTTCACTCTTTGATAAGATGAAAAATTTAAATATCGATTGGAACCAAGTTGGTAGTCAATTAGATAAAGCGAAAGAACATGTTTCAGCTTTCTTAGGATCTGAGGAAGGCCAAGGTTTCTTAGATAAAGTAAAAGATTTCTTCTCTAGTATCATTGATTTTATTAAATCATTATTTAAGTAATAAAAAGCTCGTCAATGACGAGCTTTTTATTATACAAGTAGCGGTAATTTCATAATGGCTTCTTCTACAGAACGAACAACATGGTTTGCTTTTCCCTTCACATACGGGTGTGCATGATGAAGAGTAAATGAATGCGGTGTTACCGCAAACATAGAAATATCATTAAAAGAATCACCAATACATGCTACTTCATTCGCTTCAATTTTCAAATGCTCCATTAAACGTTTCAAAGCCTTCCCTTTACTCACACCTATTGGCATAATATCAACATAACATTTTCCAGAAATAAAAATTTCAGCTTGTTCCTGAAAGGTTTCTCTTAATTCTTGATCTAATGCTACAATTTTTTCTTCTGCTCCATACACAAATAACTTCGCAGGATGGACTGTCTTACCAAATTCTTCTTCCAATGCTTCTACTTCAGCAATATGCACGCTCAGAGATTCTTCAAAAACATGATGATGTTCATTTTTCTTTTTCGTATATCGCTGCTCTTTTGCGCACACAATGTCAGCTAGTTTTTTTTCATGTATATATCGATATATTTCCTGGGCAACTTCATCATCAAATGTTGATTCATGAAATATTTGTCCGTTTGGCAATAGCATCGTAGCTCCATTTAACCCTGTCGTATAATATGGAAAGGCGAATTTCCTAACCGCATCGTGAATCCGATGTGTAAAACGGCCAGAAGCAAAGCAAATATTTGTCCCTTTTTCTGCTAACCAACAAAGTGCTTTTTCATCTTCCTTATGAATATTGCTTACATTATAAACAAGTGTATCGTCTAAATCGCTTACAAATAATTTGATCATTCTCTCTTCCCCTTTCATACACAATATCTACTCTAAGTGTACGAAAAAAATGTTGTGTTTTTGTTAAAAAACGATAAATTTATAATGAAAAATAAGCAGGAATATACTCCTGCTTATTTTTGTCTACGTATATTTTGTGGATGTACAATGCTTGGACGCACTTTCAAACTAGAAATGGTCGGGCGTAATAAAATTTTTGTTAATGCCCCCCAATCAAATGGTAGGAATGGCCATAGATACGGTGTTTGTAAACTTTTAATCGATGTTAAAAACAAGAGTAACGTCGTCATCCCAATAACGAATCCTATTTCATGGAAAAAACCAGTTAAAATAACAACAAATAATTTCCCTAGTTTATTTCCAAGTCCTAATTCATAACTCGGTGTCGCATATATCCCAATCATCGAAAGAGCTGTATATAAAATAACTTCAGGAACAAATAGCCCAACATCAATCGCAATTTGTCCAATTAAAATCGCTGAAATTAAGCCGGCAGCTGATGATAGAGGGGTTGGCGTATGAATCGATGCCATCCTTAAAAATTCGAGCCCAATATCTGCCATAAGAATTTGCAATAAAATGGGTAAATGCGTCATTTTATTCGGTCCAATAAAAGCTAGGTTTTCCGGTAATAATGTTGGATCTAAAACAAATACGAGCCAAAAAGGCATCAAAAACAATGAAAATAAGATACCAACAAATCGTATCCATCGTAAAAATGTACCAACTGCTGGATTTTGTCTAAACTCTTCTGCATGCTGTACATGATGAAAATAAGTTGTTGGTGTAATCATCACACTTGGAGATGTATCAACGATAACTAACACATGTCCCTCGAGCAAATGAGTCGCTGCTACATCTGGTCTTTCTGTATAACGAATGAGCGGGAAAGGATTGTATCCTTGCTTTACTAAAAATTCTTCAATCGTTTTGTCAGCCATCGTAATTCCATCTACTTCAATATTCTCTAGTTCTTGCTTAATGATCTTTACCAAATCTGGATTAGCAACATCCTGAACATACGTAATACAAATATCCGTTTGTGACCGATCCCCAACCCGAATAATTTCGTTTCGAAGGCGTGGATCACGAATACGCCTTCTTATTAGTCCTGTATTCACAATAATATTTTCTACGAAACCATCCCTTGCCCCACGTACCACTTTTTCTGTATCTGGCTCTGTCGGTGTTCGTCCTGGATAACTGCGGACATCGATTGCGAAGGCCTCTGTTTCACCTTCTACAAAAATTATAATAAGGCCAGATAATACTTGTACCATCACCTCATCCATCGTTTTTACTTTACTTACTTGTTGATGAATAAGTCGATTTTCTAAAAGCTTAACTGTATCTTCTTCCACATCTCTGATCTCATTTGTATCGACTGCTTCTTCTAAAATATGGATGATATAGTTGGTATCACACAATCCATTTACAAATAATACACCGATTTCTTTATCAAGAATTTGAAACTTACGAATGCCGACATCAAATGTGACGCCCAGTCCAGCTGTTTGTTTTAAATAATTTTCATTATCACTCAAAAAAGAAGAAATCGGAATATTAACTTTCTTCTGTTTTGTCATAAAACCCACTCCTTTCTAAAATTAATTGAATTGCTTTTTTAGTAATTGGTGATCCTCGCTCCCATTCATCATTTCCACACATCTTCCCAACATCACCAATCCCAACAATAACTGGGACATTTAATTCATCTAAACAATAAATCGTATCCCCATTAATTCTGCCAATTTCACCATCAGGAAGTCCGAATTTATCAACACCATATTCTGTTAATCTGCCTTCTCGATCTACACTGATATCTACACGAGCCCACTCCAGGCGGTGTGTATTAGATGCAACAGCTAAAATACCAAGAACATCAATTTGTTTATGCATTGCCACATATTTTAACGCCTTTTCACCGGAACCTTCTCCTATAAATCCACTATCATCAAACATGACAAATACAGGGTCATATGGCGTTTGCATAATTAGCTCCATAATCTTTTTTCCTGTCAATTTCGTTGGATTGCTTTGCGATGCAGAAATACACCGGCCTCCAAATTCCTTTGCTAACAGCTCAATTACTCGCTTTGCATATTCATCTCCATCTGTCACCAAAATAACCCTTCGTCTCATTTGATTTATCCTTTCGGTTTACATATAAGTGCTATAAAGAACGAAAATAATATCGCCGCTGAAATCCCCGCGGAAGTTAAACTAAACATGCCAATTCCGATTCCTAAATAACCATGTTTCTCTGCCGCCTCTAATGCCCCATGTAAAAGGGAATGCCCAAAACTTGTAATGGGAACGGTTGCCCCAGCACCAGCAAATTTTATGAGCTTATCATATAGTCCAAAACTATCTAAAATAGCTCCAGCTACTACAAAAGTTGCCATTAAATGAGCAGGTGTTAATTTTGCAAAGTCCAACAAAATTTGTCCTACTACACAAATGGCTCCTCCAACGATAAATGCATATATAAAATCCACAACTTCACACTCCTTTTACCCTTTCAAATACAACACCGTGTGCAATTGTTGGAATTGTTTCTTTTTGTTGTATCATAACCGGGCTTAATAATGCTCCTGTTGCAACTACAAAAATACGCTGTAAATTTCCTTTTTGCATTTCTTGTAGTAAATGTCCGTATGTTACAACCGCTGAACAAGCACAACCACTTCCACCTGCAAAAACCTCTTCTTGATCCTCGTGATAGATCATTAATCCGCAATCATTATATATATTCCCTAGATCATACCCTTCCTCAAGTAGCAGTTGCTTCGTAATCGGTGCCCCAACACCTGATAAATCACCTGTAACGATAAGATCATAGTCCGCTGCACTTCTCCCTAAATCTTCAAAATGCTGTTGAATTGTATGAGCTGCAGCTGGCGCCATTGCCGCTCCCATATCAAATGGATTCGTAATTCCTAAATCCTGTACTTTTCCAATCGTCGCAGCCGTTATTTTAATAGCACTTCGCTCTTTACTAATTAAAGCTGTGCCTGCTCCAGTCACAGTCGAAGTTGCTGTCCCAGGTCTTTGACCACCATACTCTGTCGGATAACGAAATTGTCTTTCAGCTGTTGCATTATGACTACTTACTGTCGCGATTACACGGTTAGCAAAACCACCATCAATAAAAGCTGAGCCAACTGCCAACGTCTCCATCGATGTTGCACACGCACTAAACATACCTAAAAAAGGAATACCCAGCTCGCGAGCGACGTAATTTGCTGTCACTGTTTGGTTTAATAAATCACCTGCTAAAAAAAAATCAATTTGCGAAGGCCTTATATCCCCTTTTTGCATGACCTGGTGAATCGAATCATTCATCAATCTTCTTTCAGCCAGCTCCCAATTTTCTTCCTCACAGTGCAAGTCATTATATGAAATATCAAAACACTTTCCAAGAGGACCTTCCGCTTCTTTTGGACCGACAGCAGTGCCTGTTGCATTCACAAATATATGATTTTGAAATACCCATGTTTGCTTCCCTGTCAATCTCATATCTAGTCTCCTTTAAGACATCCAAAGTTTAAACGTATACCTGATTAGGCCAACAATGTATGCTCCAACAACTCCAAATACAATTACACTTCCAGCAAGCTTAAACATATTTGTAGCAACTCCGAGTACAATTCCCTCACTGCGATGCTCCATTGCCGCACTTGCCATTGCATTTGCAAACCCAGTAACAGGAACTGCTGAGCCCGCCCCTCCGAATTGACCGATTTTATCATACACACCAAATCCAGTTAATGCGGCTGATAATAACACAAGCGTCGCTACCGTAGGGTTTCCCGCATTTTGCTCACTGAAGTGAAAATAATGCATATAAAATTTCATCAAGCATTCCCCTACTGTACAAATCAGTCCCCCTACAACGAACGCTTTTACACAATTCATCACATAGTTTGGCTTTGGATGATAATCTTTTACTTTATTTATGTAATCATCTTTTAATTTATCTTGTGTCATCTTGATGCCTCCTACCTTGCAAAATAAATCCAATGAAATAAAGAGCCCATTACCTTTCCAAGTACAAGTGCAACGAGTAAAATGACAATCTTCCCATCTACCCCTACCCGTTTTGCTAATATAGGTAAAACATTTAATACTTCTGTCAAAGCCGCAGCAAGCATACCAATAAATGTTCCACAAAATAAGCCAAGTAAAATGAGCCAATACTGAGAGGCTTGAAAGGTTATATTTCTTAAACTGCACCATGCTCCAGCCAAAGAACCACCAATTACAGCCCATTCAAAAAATTGAATACGATGGCCACTCCTTGTTAACTGAGCTAATCGTGGGATGACACCAAGCACAGCTAAAAATGCAACATATCCTCCTCCAACTGCAATCCCACCAGCAAGCCCAATTACTATCACCAAACCACACTCAATCATCTGCAATTTGTTTTGCACTCTCTTTATTTTCATTGATCATGACATATTGATCGAGTGACTGTTGATATTGGAACATTTCCACTTCTAACGGACTTGGCTCTTCATTAATTCGTTTTTGAAACACATGATTAAAAAATAGGACCATCCCTAATCCCAATCCTAAAGAATACGGAACTTGAAATAGGAGCGGTTTATAATTGATTTCTCCTGTAATCATGTAATATAGGCGTCCATGTACTTGTTGCATACTGACATCTTCATGAAAATAAATAATCGCAAGAGCCGCCCCGACAAAAAGTAACATCCAAACTAGTCCAAAGAAAATAGGGTGTACTTTCTTTTTTTCATAGACGATTTCAACAAGTGTTTGTCCAGGACCAAATAAATTAATTTGTATATGCTGCGTAGTTTGTTGAATCACTTGAATAATTTTCATCGCATCAATTACGACATGTGTTTTATCACGTTTTGTGATTTTATAGACGAGTTGCTTTTTTATTTTTTCTACTACACCAGACTCTCCAACTACTTGTGCAATATCTTCAATCTTCACCTCATATGAAGGGGATACTTGCAGACGATTTCGCATTTTGAGATAGATTGTTCGCTCCACTCCATTCACCTCTTCACTATTCCTTGTAGTTGTAGTATGGTTTCTGGAAATTTTTCTAATACAACTTTTTTATAAAATGAAACTGTGCACAGTGGATTTTTCTCAACAATCACTCAGTAAATAAAGCGAATGTATCATTTTAAAATCGTTATTTTCATATTTTGAGCTTTCAGGTGAGGTTTATTAATTAATAAAGAAAAAAACATCCGCACCATTGTGGCGCAGATGTTTTTTCTTTATGCCTTCTTTTTTTTAATAAATTTAAAATACTTAAAGCTAATCCTCCCCAAATGACTACAATTCCAATCATCATCATCATAATTGCTGATCCACTCATCACGAAACACCTCGATTTTTCCATTCTTTTTCAAGCTGGGCAGAATCTGAATGTATTTGTGCATTCCATTTTTTAAGCTAATAATCAATGCAATGACAAGTTTATACTTGGATTATATTTTAAATCCACTAAATTATAAATGAATTCTGTTAATAATTCCGGATGATTGAAACTTTTTGATTTTGGAAAGGATAACAACAATAACATAAGATACAACTTTTTCATGTTTTTTTGCTTCTACCCAATCTTATGTGAAATAACACTCCCTTCTAGTCCAAAACAAAAAATCGAATAGATGGCTATTCATCTATTCGATCTTTCATCTGTTTTAATATTTTCTTTTCAAGCCTTGATACTTGAACTTGTGAAATTCCAATTCGCTCCGCTACTTCTGATTGAGTTTGATCTTTATAATAGCGCAAATATACAATTAAACGTTCGCGCTCATCTAGTTCTCTAATTGCTTCTTTTAAAGCAATTTTATCAAACCATTTCGTTTCTGTTTGATCTGCAATTTGATCTAATATCGTAATGGGATCCCCATCATTTTCATAAACCGTTTCATGTATTGATGATGGAGCACGGCTCGCTTCCTGCGCAAGAACAACTTCTTCTGGCGTCAGCTCAAGCGCTTCCGCTACCTCATTAATCGTTGGAGCCCTTCCATATTCTTTAGAAAGCTCATCTTTCATTTTCCGAATTTTATTTCCAGTCTCCTTTAAAGAACGACTTACTTTCACCGATCCATCATCACGCAAGAATCGCTGTATTTCTCCAATAATCATTGGAACTGCATAGGTTGAAAATTTCACTTCGAAAGACAAATCAAATTTGTCTACCGACTTCAAGAGTCCAATACATCCAATTTGAAATAAATCATCTGGTTCATATCCTCGATTGAGGAACCGTTGTACAACTGACCATACAAGACGCATATTACTTTGGACTATCGTATCCCTTGCTTGTTGATCTCCATCTTGACTTTTTTGAATTAACGCTTTTAACTCGTGGTCCTTTAACTGAGGTTTCTTTTTCTCATTTCTGACCTCTATGTCCATAGGCAATTCTCCTTAATTGCATAGAGCGTTACTATTTGATAAGTATTTTGTCAAATGGATTGTTGTCCCGAAAGATTCATTTGAAATAACTTCTACTTCATCCATAAAATTTTCCATGATAGTAAATCCCATTCCGGAACGCTCTAATTCAGGTTTAGTTGTAAAAAGAGGTTGCCTTGCCTCATCTAAGTTAAAAATGCCAACCCCTTCATCTCGAATCATGAGTTTCACCATTGCTTCTTCCAAAATTACTGAAATGTAAACAATACCTTCTGCATTCCCTTCATATCCATGAATAATTGCATTTGTGACTGCTTCAGACACAACAGTTTTAATCTCTGTCAATTCCTCCATCGTTGGATCCAATTGTGCAATAAAAGCAGCAACTGTAACGCGAGCGAACGATTCATTTTGACTTAATGCTGAAAATTGAAGGTTCATTTCATTTCTCATTTATGCCACCCCCAATGTCGCGAGCGCATGCGCTTCACTTTCTTCTAAGCGAATGATTTTAAACAGACCTGACATTTCAAATAAACGCTTTACAGGAGGTGAGATTGCACAAACGACCATCTCCCCTCCTAAACCTTTAACATGCTTATATCGGCCTAATATAACACCAAGACCAGAACTGTCCATAAATGTTAACTTCTCTAAACTTAGTACGATATGATGAGCGCGATGCGTCTCAATCATATCTGTTACTTTTGCTCGCAACTCTTCAGCAGTATGATGATCTAGTTCACCCGCTAGCCGAACACATAAGACATCACGCTTTACTTCTAAATGCATGGAAAGACTCACACGATTTCCTCCTTATGCTTAAACTTGACTCATTTACATAAGATTTTCGTGAACATAAAATAAGAATCCTTCCTACTGACAAAAGAAGTACTATTTCGCCATAATGTGAATCTTTCAGCAATTATTCTACCTTTTTCATGTATGCGGATAGGAAAGGGGCAATATCCTTGTCGCTATTTCGATGTTGAAAACATCCCTAAAGTTCTTTTAAATAGTTCCCACCAGCTTGCTGCAGCAACATCTTCTTTCGCTACAATCGTTTGCTTTAATAAAACATCCTTATCTTTTTTAATAACAAGTGTGCCGAGTGCATCGCCTTTTTTTATTGGTGCTTTTACTTTCTTTTCAGCGATAACTTCCTGTTTCACCTTATCCATATTTTCGCCTTTTTTCATAAGAAGCGATACATTATCTGATGCAACTAAATCTACTTTTTCCTTCTTACCTTTTCCTACTTTTACGGTTTGAATTTTTTCTCCGCGCTTATACAATTTTTTTGTTGTATATTGTCCAAATGCATAATCAAGAAGCTTTGTTACCTGGTTGTTACGTTCTTTTGAAGTCGGTGCTCCCATGACAACAGAAATAACACGCATTCCATTTTTCTCAGCTGATGCAGTTAAACAATATTTTGCCTCTGTCGTAAAACCTGTTTTCACCCCATCTACCCCTGGATAAAAACGAACTAATTTATTTGTATTCACAAGCCAAAACTTTTTCTCCGTATTTTCGCGTAAATAATCTTCGTATTTTCCTGTATATTTTCGAATGAGTGGATATTTCATCAATTCTTTCGCCATAATTGACATATCATATGCTGTTGAATAATGATCTTTGGCTGGAAGACCCGTTGGATTTTGGAAATGTGTATTTTTCAGCCCTAAATCCTTTGCTTTTTTATTCATCATGTTTACAAAACCTTCTTCTGAACCAGCGATATGCTCAGCAACTGCAACAGATGCATCATTTCCCGATGCAATTGCAATTCCTTTCAACATTTCATTCACTGTCATCTCTTCACCCGGCTCAAGAAAGATTTGTGAACCACCCATTGAAGCTGCATGTTCACTTGCTCTGACTTTATCTTCTAGTTTTAGTTTTCCCTTTTCAACTTGTTCCATAATCAGTAGCATTGTCATAATCTTTGTCATACTAGCAGGTGGCAGTTTTTCATTTGGACTTTTCTCAAATAAAACTTTACCCGTATCTTGCTCAATAACAATTGCTGACGATGCTTGCTCCGCTAGCTTCGGCCCTGTTTCGACTTCTGTTTTCTCAGATTCTGCAAAGCCAACCGAAACACCAGAAAATAGCAACATGAAACAAACAAGTATTCCAAAAACTCGCTTCATGACTAACCCTCCATTCTATATCAAACCTATTTTTTCCAATCGCTGCGTTTTTATACCATATTTTTCTATAAATCCGTATTGACAAACAAATCTACCGCATATATTGTATTAAGTGTACTATATCTAATAGTACACTTAAATTTCATCAGGAAGGAGACATTGCTCTTGCACATTCAACTTGACCCAAGAAGCAACACTCCGATATGGGAACAAATTGTTCAAAATATAAAAGAACTCGTATTAAAAAACATGCTAGCTCCAAGTGACAAGCTTCCATCTGTACGTGAACTCGCTTCACTTCTTGTCATTAATCCAAACACAGTGAGCAAAGCATACCAAGAATTAGAACGGCAAGGAATTATTGAAACGTTACGAGGAAAAGGGACGTTTGTCTCCCAATCGATTACACCGACATTAGATGAAAGGAAAATCGCTATGGTTGAAAAACAATTTCATCAACTATTACTAGAGGCTTCTTATCTTGGAATTACAAAAGAAAAAATTCATGATTGGATTGACTCATACTATAAAGAACTGGGAGGGAATACAGATGCTGAAAGTGACGAATATCAAGAAAACAATTGATAACCAAGTCATTTTAGACAATATTTCTTTCACATTACAAAAAGGAAGTATTGTTGGATTACTCGGAAGAAACGGTGCGGGGAAAACGACTTTACTGCGGACAATTGTTGGTATTTTAGATCCCGATGAAGGAACGATTACATATGACGATATAGATGTTCATAAACATCCAGGAATTAAGCAAAAGGTAGCTTATGTGCCGGATTCTACTAATATATTAAGCGGATATACAGTAAAAGAAATTGCGAAGTTTTATAAGGCTGTTTATAAAAACTTTAATGAAGAATATTTTTATCAGCTGCTAGAGCGCTTCAATCTACCTGAAAAACGCATTCGTAGTTACTCACGCGGTATGAAAGCACTTCTAGCTATTATTTTAGCTTTTTGTACAGGTGTAGAATACATTATTTTAGATGAACCAACAAATGGACTCGATCCGATTGTAAAAAGACAAATTCTACAATTTTTAATTGAAGAAGTAGCAGAACGAGAGATTACAATTCTCATTTCGACCCATCACTTAGATGAAGTAGAAAAAATTGCAGACACAGTCATTATTTTAAAAAATCATACGATTGCTTCGATTACAGCATTAGAAGATACAAAATCTCGCTATGCAAAAATACAAGTCGCTTACGAACGTTCACTACCGCAAAAACTAGAAAACTTAAATCATGTAAAAATATTAAATCAAACAGGAAAAGTGTATACAATTTTAATTGAAGGCAATGTGACAGCTACGTTAGAGAAGTTTCATAGAGAACGACCTCTTTTATTAGAAGAATTACCAATGTCACTCGAAGATATATTTGTCACAACGTTTGAGGAGGATTCGCATGTTTCATAAAGCTTTATGGATGAGACAATGGAAACAAGGAAAATATATGATTCTATTGTTTTGGCTCATTAGTTTGTATCAACTACCTTATAAATATTATCAAGCAGCACAAATGGAGCTTAACCAATCAAAAATGAAACTGGATGACTATGTATATTATTATTCCTACTCTTTTAATACATTCGATAATCCCTTCGTCACGCAAGGAGCCATTCTTATTGCACTGGCTTGTCTTTTAATTGGATGGGAACGTAACAATCAATCTACTGATTTTCTCTTTTCAATGCCTTTTAAGCGAAAAGATATTTTTTTAACAAAATGGTTATTCGGCGTTTTCAATATTATTGCAGTACAGATCATTTGTTGGATTAGCATGTACGGAATCAAAAACATATCGTTTCACAATGAGTATCAAATCTTTACTCCGTTCCATAGTTACTTTGTATATGCTACGGTTGTACTCATTGCTATTTATACATTCACTTTATTTATCGGAACTATTACTGGAAATATTTTCTCCCAAAGTAGCTTAACAGCAATTTTATTATTTTTACCATACGGTTCCATATTATTAATCTCTGGATTCATTTATACCCATACACAATGGTCTTTAGAGGCGATGGGAGAAATAGAGGTGCAGACTCATGAGTACTTACAACATGTAGGGATTATTTCACCATTAGAATCTTTTTCTATTACTTATGATTACCATCCGATAGAAACATTTGATGACTATGGAAATAAACTTTCTAGTGTACCACAGGACAATCCAATGGAGCATACTTCTGTGCCTTCTCCTTGGACACTATTAACACCATTTGCTTACATCATTATCTTTTTACCATTATCAATTTTTCTATACACACGTACACCGAACGAACAAAACGGAAAAATACTATTGTTTCCTAGCTTGCAAAAGTGGTTCATGCTTTGTACTGTTCTATGCTTCGGATTACTTGGCGGTAGAATATTAGGTGGACGAGATGCCCTGCTGTCTTATTATGTTGGATTTTTCCTATTCGCTATCATGAGTTATTTCATTTTTACACGTCTATTAAAATTGAAGTTTGCTTTTGGAGGGAAATAAATACAAATTGAGGTGGTGGATACATGTTTCATAAAGCCTTATGGATACGTAACTATAAACAAGGAAAATATGTGATTTGGCTCTTTTGGCTAAGTACTTTATACACCTTACCATATAAATATTATATGAATGCACAGCACACGGCTGAATATTTACGGAAAACGACAGATACTTATTATACGTATCATATACAGGGAGCTGACGCTATACTATTTCCAGCCCTTCTATTAATGGGATTAGCGATCCTCTTAATAGGATGGGAACGCAATAATCAAACAATCGATTTTCTTTGGTCTATGCCATTTAAACGGTCACACTTATTTTTATCAAAATGGTTACTAGGCATCGTTCATATCGTAGGTGCGCTTAGCCTTAGTTGGCTTCTTATGTATATCATCTACAAGAACACGATACATGCTCAATATCAATCTTTTGAACCATTTCATATATACTTTACGTATACAATCATTATGCTTATTGCAGTTTACACATTCACACTCTTTATTGGAACCATTACAGGGAACGTAATCTCACAAGGGACTTTAAGTTATATTATTATCATTTTACCTTTATACATCTTTCGACTTATTTTCCCTTTCCTTGCATTACATGTGGATTTACCACAGGAGGAATACAATTATAATTATAATAAGTACGCTCTTTATACAGAAAATGTAAGTATTGCATCTCCTCTTACTCATTTTCGTATTAACTACAACTATGACCCACAAAGTGAATCTTATAAAGATGAATTCGGCAATATACAAACAGGGCCTACCTACCATCATATTCCGTCCGCTTGGACATTGTTAAGCCCTGCTATGTATATACTTATTTGTCTTCCACTAGGGGCTTATTTATATACACGTGCCCCAAATGAACATAACGGAAAAATACTGCTATACCCAAAACTTCATAAGTATTTCTTAATCTGTACTTCTCTTTGTTTTGGGCTTCTTGGTGGCACAGTTTTTATTGATGGTAGTAATTCTTTACCTCTTTACTACATTTATTTTATAGGGTCTGGCGTACTGACATATGTTATCTTACAGCGTCTTTTAAAGCATAAACTTTCTTTATATACAAAATAAACAAGGCATTGCTTCCGAGCAATGCCTTATTACTATATAAAAGATTATTTCACGCTCTCTCTTCTCTTCCCATATTTCTTCTCTTCTTTCATTCCAAATCCATCACCGTTCTCTATCATTTGATCTGTGGGAGCTACAATACTTTCAGCAATTTTCCAATCACCTTGTTCTTGTATAAACACTTGAAGAAAATAATTCATTCCATTCAATTGATATGGATTTTCTTTTTTCACTTCATAACGAACAGCAACGTAATAAACTTGAACATTTTTATTTTCAAATTTAGAGACGTATTGAGATAATCTCGGGATATAATGCGAGGCTTTTTCAAGGGAAAGTTGTTTTACTTTTACGAGAGAAGAATTTGTGACATTGCGCAGTGTATCCTGCCCACGAATATTATTACTATGGTGAAAAAGAATAGCATTCTGCATAGAGCGAACCCATAGCTTTGAATATAAAACAGGCTGATCACTCGCAATATAATGTAATTCTTTTTGCACAACTTGGATTGGTGTTTTTGCATAACTTAATGTGCTAGAGCATATAAAACTTCCAATAATAATTGCAAGTGAAACGATATATTTCATTATTTTTCCTCCGATACTTTTTACTTAAAGTATTAGAGTTTCAAAATATTTTTATTCAAAAGAAAAAAGATAGGAGAGCACTTCGCCTCCTATCCTCATTTATTGTAATTATAGTACGCGACCAAATAGTTCTAATACCATCTCAACCTCTTGATCGCTCCACTCTTTAAACTTCTCTTTATAGTATTCTTTACGTACAGCTTCAAGTTTTTGTGTAACTTCTTTTCCATGTTCTGTAATTTCCAAATAAACAATACGGCGGTCCGAATCAGAACGTTTTCTCGTTACAAAACCTTTTCGTACAAGGCGATCTGTTACTGCTGTAATATGGCTGGATGTTACGTTTACTTCACTAGCTATTTGTGAAGCCATTTGTGGGCTTTTCAAAAATAACGCGCGTAATACAGAAAATTCATTATATGGCATATGCTCTGAAAAACGTGTATTAATATCATTTTGTAATAAACGTATCATCTTTCGAAATGATGTAGATAAATCTAAAATCAGTGCTTCTCTTTTTTCGTTCACTAGCCTCGACCCTTTTTCATCATATTTATACATATTATAATCTATAAATACCTATGTTGTATATGTTTTCTTTCCTCATAATTCTCAATTATGTAACTTATTACATACAATTTTCTCTTTCTTTCACTCATATACATATAAAGTGAAACTTTAATCAATGGGGGTTCTCTTCATCCCATACTGATTATTAGTTGAACCAATCGGACATTTACGGGCAGTCATCCCCCACTTAACTTCCTAGGTTTCCTCTGAACCTTGAGGTGGGGTCTTACTGCCCGCAAATAGCGAGATAAAAAGGATGGTGAGCAAAAATGCAAGTTGGCATGAACCCCTATTCACCTGATATCCGTAACGGAAAACAAGCAACCATTACTGTTCAAGGTGAAGGAATTATAAAAGCAAAACCAAATGTCGTTGTATTAACAATAGGCATTAGAACAGATAATAAAGATGTGAAACAAGCACAGGAGGAAAATGCAATCCAATCTAAACAATTACTTGCTGCACTTAAACAAATTGGTATCGCTGATAAAGATATAGAAACCATTTCCTATACAATTACTCCTCAATATGAATACGTAAACGAAAAGGCATTATTACAAGGATACCGAGTAGAGCATTTGTATGAAATTACCGTTTTAAATGTACAAAAAGCTGGGGAAGTATATGATATAGCTGTTACAAATGGTGCAAATGTAGCAAGAGGATTACGCTTCCGCATTTCCCATCCAAACGCGTATTATCAACAAGCACTCTTACAAGCAGTCCAACACGCTCAAGAAAAAGCTCGCATCATTGCGAGTTCGTATAATTTAAATATTAATCCCGTCCCACTTTCACTCGTTGAAGAATCGGCACAATTGCCGCGTGAATTTATGTCTCAAGCTACTTTACACGCACAAGCCGCTCCTCCAATTCAATCTGGGGAACTAGAAATCATCTCTAATGTTCGTGCCATTTTCACATACTTGTAGCACCAGTTAACTTTTAAGTAACCGTTCTCATTTTATTTATTGTAAAAAGATTATGTTCTGATATAATAAAGGACGGTGAGCTCTTTACAAAAGGGATATCACGGGTGGGAGAGGGATATGAAAAAGAAGGTTTAACATGAAAGGAATACTTGAAAGAACGTTTAAATTAGACCTACACCACACATCACCAAAACAAGAAATATTGGCTGGAGTGACATCATTTTTCACAATCGTCTATATTATGATTGTGAATGCGTCCATTTTATCAGATGCCGGCATTCCGCTTGAAGCAGGAATTTTGGCAACTGTTTTCAGTTCATTTGTCGGATGTCTAGTGATGGCATTTTGGGCAAATGCACCTGCTATTCTTGTACCAGGTATGGGTGTAAATGCATTCTTCACCTACACTGCTGTGCATACGCTTGGATTAACTTGGCAAGAAGCACTAGCAGCCGTCTTTATCGCTGGTATTATTTTTGCAATTGCCGCGTTTACACCGATTGCTCGCGTGCTCTCACTATCGATTCCAAAATCGTTAAAAGAAGCAATTACTGTCGGCATCGGTTTATTCTTAGCTTTCATTGGCTTGCAAAAAGGTGGTCTAGTCGTTTCGCATCCGAACACTGCTGTTGCATTAGGCAAACTAAGTAATCCTGTTGTTCTCGCAACATTGCTTACTCTTATTGTGGCACTTGTGTTATTTATTCGGAACGTACGTGGAAACTTTTTATGGACGATTGCAATTGGAACTGGTATTGCATGGCTATTTGGTCTTGTTGATACAAACCAAGTAGGAAACAGTTCATTTTCATTAGCCAACTATGGAGATGTATTTGGAGCTATGTCATTTGGGAAACTTTCTTCCTTACCGTTTTGGATTGCAACATTCTCCTTAAGCATGGTGCTTATTTTTGAGAACATGGGACTACTGCACGGATTATTAGAAGATGATCGTAAATTCCCACGTGCTTATCAAGCAAATGCAATTTCAGCAATGACATGTGGTCTATTTGGCACAAGTCCTACCGTTTCAACAGTAGAAAGTGCCGCAGGTATTACTGCAGGCGGCAAGACAGGTCTGACGTCTATCATTACAGGGATGTTATTCTTTGCATCACTGTTTGCTCTGCCGTTTGTAAAATTAATTCCTGATAGTGCCATTGCACCAATCTTAATCATTATTGGCGGTCTGATGATTACAAACATTCAACAAATCCCTCTAAACGACTTTTCAGAAGGATTTCCAGCATTTTTAATCATCGTTATGATTCCGCTCACATATAGCATCGCTGATGGTATTGCGTTCGGATTTATCGCTTACCCAATTTTAAAGATTGCTCTTGGAAAGCATAAAGAAGTCGCACCATCTATGTATATTATTACATGCCTATTCTTAGCCATGTTCGTGTTACACGCTCTTGGCTAGAAAAAAATGCTGGGGAACTCCCCGGCATTTTTTTATTTAAACCATCCTTTTTTATAAAACCAAACCATCATGCCTCCACCTATAAAGGCCATAACTGCTAAACAAATAAAATAACCATACTCCCACTTTAATTCTGGCATATTATCGAAGTTCATTCCATATACACCAGCAATAAATGTTAATGGCATGAAAATGGTCGAAAAAACCGTTAATGTTTTCATAATATTGTTCATATGATGAGAGTTCAATGAAAAATAACTATCCCGAATATCTGCTGTTAATTCTCGACTTGCTTCAATCATTTCTGAAAGCTTTAGCAAATGATCATGAATATCTTTAAAATATATTTCATGATCGCTTACACCGTAAAACCGAGTTGAATTTAAAATACGATACAAGAGGTCACGCATCGGTATAATCGTACGTCTAAGCTTAGATAGGTCCGCACGAATATCGAATACTTCTTCTAGTACAGTCCCAGCTGTATCCCCTGTTAAATTATCATCAATTGCATTTAAATGATCTTCGATATAGTAAACAGGTGCAAAATAATCATCAACAATTTGGTCAATGATTGTATGTGCTACATGCAGAGGACTTTTCTTGATACGTTTCCTCTCACCTAGCGTTTTCCACACTCTTTCAATCGCATTATTATGTGAGAAATGGAAAGAGACAATATAACGATCACCAACAAATAAATCAATCTCATGCGGCTCTAATCCATCTTCTCCAAATGCATGGAGAACTAAAAAGTTATATCCATCATAGAAATCAACTTTTGGCCTCTGTACATACTCTACACAATCTTCAATTGCAAGGGGATGGAACTTAAAATGATCTTGTAAAATGTATGTATACTCTTCTTTTGTTGGCTTATATAAATCAAGCCAATACCATACAATATCTTCTCTCTTTGTTTCTTCTAATGAAACATCATATAATACTTCATCTTCTTTCGTTACTGCGCAAATTCTAATCATAATTTCACCCATTATTATTATAAACAAAAAACAACAAAAAAAGCCAAGGAGAAGGCTCCTTAGCTTTTTTTGTTTATTTCATTACAATGCCATGCACTAATTTCGGTGCATCAACATGGTCTTTCATAATTTTCATGTTCTCATAAATTTTTGCTTTTACATCTTCTACATTTTCGCGGTTTGCGTAAATTGTAACAAGTGAGTCACCTTTTTTCACACTATCGCCTACTTTTTTACGAAGCATAAGTCCAACTGCTAAATCAATTTCAGATTCTTTCGTTGCACGTCCCGCGCCTAAAAGCATTGCTGCTGTTCCAATTTCATCTGCAACAATTTCAGATACATATCCATCTTCTTTCGCTTCTACTTCAATTTTATATTGTGCTTGCGGAAGCTTAGAAGGATCATCAACAACAGAAGCATCCCCACCTTGCGCTGCTAAGAACGTTTTAAATGCTTCTAACGCTTTTCCATTGTTCATTACTTCAATTAACTTCTCACGCGCATCTTCTAAAGAAGAAGCTTTTCCAGCAAGGTATACCATTTGACTTCCAAGTGTTAAACATAGTTCTTCTAAGTCTTTTGGTCCTTTACCTTGCAATGTATCGATTGCTTCTTTTACCTCTAATGCGTTTCCGATTGCTTCACCAAGAGGTTGGCTCATATCTGAAATAACTGCCATCGTTTTACGATCAACCTTATTACCGATACGCACCATTGCTTCTGCTAAACGTTTTGCATCTTCATCTGTTTTCATAAATGCACCTGCACCTGTTTTTACATCAAGCACAATTGCATCTGCACCTGCAGCAATTTTTTTACTCATAATAGAGCTTGCAATAAGTGGGATAGAGTTTACTGTCGCAGTTACATCGCGAAGTGCATATAACTTTTTATCAGCAGGTGTTAAGTTTCCGCTTTGCCCAATAACAGCAATTTTATTTTCATTTACAAGACGAATAAATTCGTCATTTTCAATTTCCACATGGAATCCTGGTACTGCTTCTAATTTATCAATTGTACCACCTGTATGCCCTAAGCCACGGCCAGACATTTTGGCAACTGGTACATCTAAAGCCGCTACTAACGGACCTAACACAAGCGTAGTTGTATCACCAACACCGCCTGTTGAATGCTTATCTACTTTTACCCCTTCAATCGCTGATAAGTCAATTGTATCGCCGCTATTCACCATTGCCATCGTTAAATCAGCACGCTCTTGTTCATTCATATCTTGGAAGAAAATCGCCATTGCAAGTGAGCTCATTTGATAATCTGGAATATCACCATCTGTATAGCCTTCTACAATAAAGTTCACTTCTTCTGTCGTTAATGCATGTCCATCACGTTTTTTTGCAATTAGGTCCACCATTCTCATTGTGAACTCACCCCTTCATTTGTTTTACGATTGCTTTTACTAATGCTAAGAAATTAGTTTTAACACGCTCTGTCGTTTCAATTACTTCATCATGATGAAGTGGTTGATCTAAAATACCAGCTGCCATATTGGAAATACAAGAAATACCAAGTACTTTCATACCAGCGTGACGTGCTACGATCACTTCCGGTACAGTTGACATTCCAACTGCATCTCCGCCAAGTGTACGAAGCATACGAATTTCAGCAGGTGTTTCGTATACAGGACCTGTCATTCCAACGTATACACCTTCTTGTACTTTAATGTTTAAATCTGCTGCAACTTGTTTCGCCATTTCGCGAAGCTCTTTAGTATATGATGTAGACATATCAGGGAAACGTACGCCCATTTCAGAATCATTTGGTCCGATTAATGGGTTCGTACCCATGAAGTTAATATGGTCTGAGATTAACATAAGATCTCCTGGTTCAAACGATGTATTAACACCACCAGCTGCGTTTGTTACAACAACTGTTTCTACACCTAGTTCTTTCATAACACGAACTGGGAATGTTACTTTTTGCATGTCATATCCTTCGTAGAAATGGAAACGTCCTTGCATCGCAACTACTGTTACACCTTGGAGTGTACCAAATACAAGTTGACCAGCATGCCCTTCTACAGTTGACACCGGAAATTCAGGAATTTCACTATATGGTACTGTTACTGCATTTTCGATTTCATCTGCTAATACACCTAGTCCAGACCCAAGGATAAGTCCTACTTGTGGTGTTTCTTGGAATTTCTCTTTTAAGTATGATGCTGATTTTGTAATAAGTTCACGATTCATTATATTGTCCTCCTTATTTCTTTAAGTCGTTTAAGAAACTTGTTCCGTATTTTGGCATTGTTACACCGAAGTTTTCTGCTACTGTTGCACCAATATCAGCAAATGTTTGACGAAGTTCTAATTCTTCTCCGCCGTCTTTCATGCTTGGGCTATATGCTAATAATGGTACATATTCACGTGTATGGTCAGTACCATGGTGAATTGGATCATTACCATGATCTGCTGTAATAATAAGCAAGTCATCTTCTTGTAGTTTTTCAAATACTTCTGGAAGACGTGCATCATATTCTTGCAATGCTTCTCCATATCCTTGAGGATCGCGGCGATGACCAAATAGTGCATCAAAGTCAACAAGATTTAAGAAACTTAAACCTGTAAAGTCCATATTTAATGTATCAATAAGCTTGTCCATTCCGTCCATATTAGACTTTGTACGAAGTGATTCTGTTACCCCTTCTCCATCATATATATCAGAGATTTTACCGATTGCAATTACATCATAATCGCTATCTTTTAATTCGTTCATTACTGTACGTCCAAATGGTTTTAATGCATAGTCATGACGGTTTGGTGTACGTGTGAAGTTTCCAGGCTCTCCAACGAATGGACGAGCAATCACGCGACCTACCATATATTTCTCATCTAACGTTAACTCACGCGCAATTTTACAAATTTTGTAGAGTTCTTCAAGCGGTACAACTTCTTCATGAGCTGCGATTTGTAATACGCTATCAGCTGATGTGTACACGATTAGAGATCCTGTTTCCATTTGCTCTTTACCAAGTTCATCAAGAATTTCAGTTCCTGAAGCTGGTTTATTACCGATAATTTTTCGTCCTGTCTTTTCTTCTAACTCATCAAGCAATTCTTTCGGAAAACCTTCTGGGAATACTTGGAATGGCGTATCAATGTAAAGACCCATGATTTCCCAGTGTCCTGTCATTGTATCTTTACCAGTAGATTTTTCTTGCATTTTTGTATAATAACCTAGTGGTTTTTCTACTTTAGAAATCCCTTTCATTTCACGAATATTACCAAGGCCTAATTTCACCATGTTTGGCATTTGTAATCCATTCATATGTTCAGCAATATGGCCGATTGTATCAGAACCTACATCACCAAATTTTTCAGCATCCGGTGCTTCTCCGATTCCTACAGAGTCCATTACGACTAGGAAAATACGTTTATATTTATTCATAACTGCAACCTCCTATATGTTCAGTTCTACTTCTTGTAGTATGTTCAAAACGCTGTAAAGTGAAACTGTTATCAGTGAGAATTCTCTTTATTTCCCACTAACAAAAAGCACTTCTTTTTCGTCATTCTCCAACC
Organism: Bacillus sp. XF8; assembly: GCF_017498755.1. Lineage (NCBI taxonomy): Bacteria > Bacillati > Bacillota > Bacilli > Caryophanales > Bacillaceae > Bacillus > Bacillus sp. XF8. Next base: position 119,180 of record NZ_JAGDQK010000004.1, read on the forward strand.
TACTTCATGGTACTTTCACATAAAGTAACAAGTTTCCTGTTTTTTCTAAGTCAGATGTCAGACATCTCATATTAATATCATAACATGTTTGCGCTTTCTTTTTAATACATTTTCGTAGAAATTCTTATTTTCCTCACACTTTCTATTGTAATCCATTCCGCTACGAAGCGCTAATAAAATTATGACTTATTTCAAAATATCAAAATAAAAAAGCAACTCCAAAGAGTTGCTGCTTATTTGACTTCTACTGTTTCTTCTTTATGTTCGTGGAGCTCACCTTTTCTCACATGAACCTTCACTTTATAAGCACCAGTTTCTTTAAACGTATGTTTGCTGACATACTCGCCTTTATTCCCTTCTTTTGCTGGAATAAATTCATGCTTTTCAACGCCATCTTTCCAAACCTCAAGCTGTACTTCAGCACCAGTTAATGCTTCTTCTTTTTGTTTTAAATGTACTTTCATTGTTGATTCAGCATTTACTTTTACATCATCAGCCATAAGGTGAATCATTGTATCGCTTTTGTGATCGCCATGACCGCCATTTTCTTTCTTTGCATCCTCAACTTTTGCATTTCCCACAGCTACTTTTACTTCTGGCATAACATGCATTTCATGTGCATTTGTATGTGCAATAACATGGTACACACCATCAGATGGGAATGTTTTCTCTACAGCATAAACACCTTTTCCTTTATGCTTACCGTCTAACATTTCATGTTTTTCTTCGCCATCTTTCCAAATTTCAAACTTCACATCGTCAGCGTCCGTTACTTTTTCCTTCCCTTGTGTAACAAGCGCCTGTACTTCTGTTTTTTCATTTGGCTTAATTTCTTTCGGATTTGTTTGAACCGCTACTTTCACTTCTTCAAGTTTCTCTTTTTTCGCAGGCTCATCTTTCTTTGTATTACAACCAGCTAATGCTAGCATCGCGATAAATAAAGTGATTACAATTTTTTTCATTATGATTTCCTCCTTTATACTTTATTTAGTATAGAGGATATACCAGTTCATATTCCAGTCCTCTGCTGAAAACAATGTACGAAATGTTTGTGAAGTTTTTGTGAAGCACTTACCCTTTTCATTTTCAATATACATTCTATAATTACTAGATTTGTTAGCCAACTTTATAAATCCAAAGTGAAAAACCTACATAAAACCTTTCCTTTTAGATGGGAGAGAGCGGTCAGACCCTCTTCCTGCCCCATGCCAAGTTAAAACAAAAGGAGAAAACAAGTGGAGACCTCCTTTTATTTTCATAGCAGCGACTTATCTGTTTGAAAATAAAAATAGATCTATATAGACTAAGCAACAGATGGAAAGCTCTCATCAATTAAACTTTTACAGGCAGTTCTCCCCCCACCTATCTTCCTTGCTTCTCTCTGAATCTTAAGGTGGAAGTCCTGCCGCCCACAAATAGCTGGATAAAATAAAAAGAGCATAATCACTATGCTCTCGGGTGAAACTGTTTATATACATCTTTTAATCTAGTTTTTGAAACGTGCGTATAAATTTGCGTTGTTGAAATATCTGCATGCCCAAGCATTTCTTGTACAGCACGCAAATCCGCTCCATTTTCTAATAAATGAGTCGCAAACGAATGGCGTAATGTATGCGGCGTAAGCTCTTTTTCTATATTCGCTTCTTTTGCTAGCCGTTTTAAAATCTTCCAAAAACCTTGACGAGACAATCGATTACCATGATGATTCAAAAAAAGTGCATCGACTGTTTTTTTTCCCATCAGTTCTCTTCTGCCCTTTTCAATATAACGTTGAATCGCTTCTGTCGCTAAACTCCCTAATGGGATAATTCTTTCTTTATTCCCTTTTCCGATGCAGCGAACAAATCCCATTGTCAAATGAACATCCTCTAAATTTAGTGCAATTAATTCGGAAACACGGAGCCCTGTTGCATACAATAACTCTAGCATAGCCTTATCACGAATACCGAATGCACTTGTCGCTTTGGGCGTTTGAAGCAATGCCTCTACTTCACTCACTGACAATACTTTCGGTAATTTCCGCTCGCCTTGAGGTGTTTCAATATGTACAGATGGATCATGTTCTACCACTCGTTCACGAAGTAAAAACTGATGAAACGAACGAATAGAAGCAATGTGGCGTGCCAAAGTTTTTGATGATTTTCCATTCTCTTTTAAATACTGCAAAAAATTCACAATGTGCATCCTTGTCACTTCATGAAATGTTTTTATTTGCTCGACATTTTGTAAATACTTCACATAACTTTTTAAATCACGCTCATAGGATACAACTGTATTTTTCGCTAAGCCTTTTTCAACAATCATATAATGAATAAAATCTTTTAATTGATCTTCCAATCTACACTACTCCCCATTTTCATAGAAAAAAATTATTCTATTTACAAAAGCATCTTTTGCTGGTTCCTCATTCCCTGATACTTTTTCTACTGTCTCTTCTTTTGGTTTTTCATAACGATGATAACTTTCATATTCTTCATTTATCCATAGTATAGCGAAATAAAACAAAATCGTACAACCTGTAAATAATAAAAATACTTTCATCCCATCAAAAGTTAATCTTAAAGCTCGGCGCATTGTAAACTCCTCCAAAATATATGTTATTACAACATATGCCAAGCTTTCTGCGATTTATACCTAAACTTAAATAAAAAACCTCTTCCTAGCTAAATAGGAAAAGGTTATTTTTCATTCGTTTCATTTTCTTGACAATTTTTACAAATCCCATGGAAAGTTAAACGATGGTCTTTTACCTTAAAGCTCCAATCTCGTTCTACTTTTTTCTCCACTTCACCAAGTAAATCCTCTTGAATTTCTTGTACAGCACCGCATTGTGTACAAATTAAATGATGATGGAAACGCTGTGCACCTTCTTGACGTAAGTCATAGCGTGAAACACCGTCTCCGAAGTTAATTTTATCAACAACTTTTAACTCAGATAATAACTCTAAAGTTCGATAGACGGTTGCTAGTCCGATCTCTGGCGACTTTTCTTTTACAAGGAGGTAAACATCTTCTGCGCTTAAATGATCTTCTTCATTTTCTAGCAGCACACGAACCGTTGCTTCACGTTGTGGTGTTAACTTATAGCTCGCTGCATGCAATTGCTTCTTAATTCGTTCAATTCTCTCTTCCATTCGGTACTACTCCCTCCTCGCCACTCTTACACCATTATATCAGAAGAAGGGCTTCTGTCAAAAGAAAAAACAATCAAAATAAGTTGATAATTATTCTCATGTAGTATTTATTTTTTATTGATAATTCCCACGACTTCTTTCATTAACACTGGTGACGCATATGCTTCAATGCTAGAAGAAATTGCTAATACAACGCCAATAACAAGAAAGAAGCAAGTGTAGCGGATTAATAACGGTAGTAGTGGCTCGGTAATTTTCCGAATAAATTGATGCCTAATCATACGTAAAGAAAAACTTGCAGCAATTGTCGTCATTACAAGAAACGTTGGAATAATAATTAAATTTTGTGGCAACACAGATACAAATGCTAACAACAGTCCATTCCATCCGTGCTGACTAACTAAAAAACCTACTGTAAATCCAACAACCACTCCTTTTAAAAATAATAAAATAAAAATAAGTGGCAATCCAATAATTGAAATACCTAATAGCCAAATAAATCCAATATATTTTAATTGCGAAAAGTAACTTTCTCGAAACATGTCACTCGCAATTGCAAATTCTCCTTTGGAAACTTGTCCAAAAAATCGACTCAAATAAAAAGATAGGTCTTGTTTTTGATTCACCTCTAGGCTATTTACAAGAATGGCACCAAACACCACACCCATCAACAACAAAACAGAATTAAATATATAAAGCGAAGAATTCTCTTGTATATGAGAAATTATACGATTTTGCCAAGTTTTTCGTAACATTTTTCTTCCCTCCGTTCACACTCTTACTAAAATGTATGAAAGAAAGAAAAAAGTATGACGAATTAACATTGAAATTCCGCTCTACTTTGCTAAACTTAAAAGTAGAGAATAGGAGGGATTTTGCTTGAAACCATTATTATTAGATTTTCCAACATTATTTCAAACTGAGCGCCTGCAAGTACGCAAACCATTTCCAGGAGATGGAACAGAAGTATATGAAGCAGTTCAAGCTTCTTTAGAAGATTTACAGCCTTGGATATCCATTACATCTGAAACAGAAGAAAGTGCTGAGGAAACAGTTCGAGAAGCTCACGGACAATTTTTACTTCGTGAAACATTAGCTTTTCACTTATACGATAAAATATCTGGTACATTTATTGGAGCTCTTACCCTTCATCCAGAAAACTGGGATATTCCAAAGTTTTCACTTCGTTTCTGGTTACATAGCGCTTATACAAAACAAGGTTATATGACAGAAGCAGTTAAAGGCGCTGTCCAGTTTGCTTTTGATAAGCTTGGTGCTAAACGACTTGAAATTCGCTGTGATGCTACAAATGTAAATGCATGTGCTTTAGCAGAACGTCTTGAATTTATTTTAGAAGGTACACTAGAAAACGATCTTCTTGCTCCAGATGGCAGTTTACGTGACACACGCGTATATGCAAAAATTAATTAAAACACTCGCCTTAGGCGAGTGTTTATTTTTGTAATTGCAAATATTGCACAGCGAACATCGTCTTTGCATCATGGATACGTTGATTTTTCATCAGTTCAACTGCTTCTTCTAATGAAACTTCCATCAATTCCACAAATTCATCCTCATCTAAAGCTGCTTTATTTTCTTTTTTCTTTAATCCTGTTGCTTTGTATACATATAAAATCTCATCGGCAAAACCTGGTGATGTATAAAATGATGTGATGAATTCCATTTTGTTACATACATATCCTGTTTCTTCTTCTAATTCACGAATCGCTGTTATCTCTGGCTTTTCCCCAGGCTCTAATTTTCCAGCAGGAATTTCGACAATCTCTTTTTCTAATGCTTTACGGTACTGCTCAACAAGCACGATTTTCTCTTCATCTGTAACGGCGATAATAGCAACCGCACCAGGATGATTTACAATTTCACGTTTACTCACTTCTCCATTTGGCAATACTACTTCATCAACACGAACTTTAATAACTTTCCCATCAAAAATTGGTTCAGTTGCAACCGTTCTCTCTGCAAGATTACTCACAATATTTCATCTCCCTATTCTATTTCCTAATCGTTCTTCATACATTTTACCACACTGAAAGGAGCGTGATAAAAATGAAAGTATATATTTTACCGAATCGCATCACATTGGTCGGAAAGGCTTGGCAAATTCGTAATAAACTAAAACAATATGGAAAAGAGTACGCAACTGTGCAAGACTGGATTACCGCAAGCAAAAAGTAAACGTTTGTCAACCTTCTTCTGCTTTCGTACAATATAAGTAAGGAGGTTGACCGATGAAAAAACGACAATTAGGAAACTCGGATTTATATGTTACTGAAATGGGACTCGGTTGTATGTCTCTTGGCATCGATGAACATGAGGCGATCCGCATCATCCATGAAGCAATGGATTTAGGAATTAATTTTTTTGATACGGCAGACTTATACAATTATGGATTAAATGAAGAATTTGTTGGAAAAGCTCTTAAAGGAAAACGCGATCAAATTGTTCTTACAACGAAAGTAGGAAATCGCTGGACAGAAGAAAAAAATGGTTGGTCTTGGGACCCTTCTAAATCTTATATAAAAGCAGAGGTAAAAGAAAGTTTACGCCGCCTGCAAACAGATTATATTGATTTATATCAACTACACGGCGGGACAATAGAAGATCCTATCGATGAAACAATCGAAGCATTTGAAGAATTAAAACAAGAAGGTGCGATTCGTCATTACGGTATCTCTTCTATCCGTCCAAATGTTATTCGTGAATATGCAAAACGTTCTAACATTGTCAGCGTATTAATGGAATACAGTCTATTAAATCGCCGGCCAGAAGAATGGTTTTCATTCTTACGAGACAATCAAGTCAGCGTGATTGCTCGCGGACCACTCGCAAAAGGATTATTAACTGACAACAATGAAAGAAAGATAGAAAAAGTGAAAGAAAAAGACTATCTTTCTTATTCTCATGACGAGTTAACAAACACATTAGCTACTGTAAAAGAAATTACAAAGGCGCGTTCGTTAACTGAAACAGCTCTTCAATATTGTTTGCATGACCCAGTTGTTGCAGCTGTTATTCCTGGTGCTAGCTCCACCCGGCAACTACGAGAAAATGTACAAGCTAACAATCAATCTCCGTTAACAACTGAAGAATATAAACAAATTCAATCAGCTGTTAAATATACTACATACGCATTACACCGTTAAAAAACGCTACCATTTTCGGTAGCGTTTTTTTACAACGTATCGTATTTATCAGGATTTGTACCTACATGCAAATTACGATCCAGCGTATCAATTTGCTTGATTTCTTCTTCTGTTAATGAAAAATCAAAAATCGTAAAGTTCTCTTGAATGCGAGATGGTGTAACAGATTTAGGGATTGTTACAATACCACTTTGAATATCCCAGCGTAAAATAATTTGAGCAGGCGTTTTTTCATATTTTCTAGCAATTTCTTGAATAATTGGATGTTGAAATACTTCGCCGCCTCTCATTAGTGGGCTCCATGCTTCCATTTGAATTTGTTCATTTTGACAAAAATCACGTAATTCAAATTGTGCAAGCATCGGATGAAGTTCTACTTGGTTCACCATCGGCTTCACATTACAATTTGGCAGGAGCTGTTCTAAATGGTGCTGATGAAAATTCGAAACGCCAATTGCACGCACTTTTCCTTCTTCATATAATTTCTCAAGAGCGCGATATGTATCTATGTATTTCCCTCTTATTGGCCAGTGTATTAAATATAAATCCACATAATCCATTTGTAATTTCTTTAGACTTTTCTCAAACGCTTGAAGTGTCGTTTCATATCCTTGATCGTCATTCCATACTTTTGTCGTAATAAATAATTCTTCACGTGCGATCCCTGATTCACGAATCGCTTCTCCGACACCGCTTTCATTTTCATATACAGTCGCTGTATCAATAGAGCGATATCCAACTTCTAAAGCTGTTTTTACTGCTTGCTTTACTTCTTCTCCCTCTTTTGCTTTATATACACCTAAACCAAGCATCGGCATTTTCACGCCATTATGAAGTGTAGTTGTTGGAATATACATGATCGTTGCTCCTCCTTCTTCTCTCCTGCAAATTTTCTAGCAGGTGCCATCATATTTTTATAACCACCACTTTATTTGAACAAGATTTACGAAAAAAGTCAAAAAATATATACAGTTTACATAATAATTTTATAAAAATAACGTGTGCTTAGTCGCTCACGTTATTTTCTAACCATTCTTTTGCTTTCTCATCAATACCACGCACAAAATCATTCTTTCCTTCTGTATATTGTTCTCCATCATATGTGAATTTTTCTGCCAAGTCTTTCTTTAATGACGCATAAGCTTCCGCCTCTTCACAATGCTCCATCATATAATCACGAAACGCTAAATGACGTGTAATTTCCGGATTTCCTGTTTCAAACACATGTAAATGATAAGAACGTTTTTCTTCCGTTCCATGAATAAAAAATCGACGACCCGAAATGCCATTTTCACCTTTTACAATATAACCAAGTTTTTCAAAACGCTCATTCCAATTGTCTACTCTCTCAATATCCTCTACTTCCATAATCATATCAACAATTGGCTTTGCTGCGAGTCCCGGTACTGATGTGCTACCAATATGGTGTACTTTCACAGGTTCTGACATCGCTTCCTTTAAACGTTTTGCTTCTATTTGAAATTTCTCAACCCAATGATTTTCATATGGCACTACTACTATTTTTCTCATCCCATTTCCCCTTCTCTCATCAAATCGTAAAAAAAATCATCAGGGCAATTCCACTGATGATTTTTTTACATTATTTAAAGTCTTTCCAAGTGAGATTACTTTCACTTAACAGTTCTTCAAATGATTTATTCTTTTCGCGTTCCTTTTGCTCTTTACGCTTTCTTTCTTGCTCTTCTATTTCTTTTTGCTCCGCTCTTACTTGTAATTCTTTCTTCTTACTTTTCAATTGATCCATTAATGACGCATTTAATTGATCACCAATTGTAATGGATTCCTTATCTGTCTGATTCATTTGCGTTTGTCTTTGTTTCTTTTTCTTCATACTGCTCACCTTTTACTTTTTTCTCCATTATAGGGGAAATGACTCCCTCTCGACAATAAAAACGGACCATTCACTTTTGATTTTTATATTATGTATATTTTGTAAAGATGTTAAGAGAAAGATAAAATGTTATTAATTTTTATAATAAATAGAATTTTTATAGCAATAACTCTCTCAATCTATTAAAATTATGTCGTATGATGTCAGATTATAAAAAGGGAGAGAAAACGTATGTGGAAAAAAATCATTCCGGTTGCCCTAGCATTAAGTACAATTACTTTTTCAAGTGTATTTGCTGCACCTCCATCTCAAGCGCCCACAGAAAAAAATCGCTACATAGACGTACAGATGCTTGGCATTAACGATCTTCATGGGCAATTAGACACTGTAAAGAAAATTAACAACAAAGAAGCAGGGGGAGCCGAGTACTTAGCTGCTTATTTACGTGATCGTGAAAAGCAAAATCCGAATACACTAATGGTTCATGCTGGTGATATTGTCGGAGCAAGTCCTCCAGTTTCAGCACTACTACAAGACGAACCAACAATTGAAATTTTAAATGATTTAGGATTTGATGTTGGAACCATTGGAAATCATGAATTTGACGAAGGAATTGATGAAATGCATCGTCTCATTTATGGTGGATACCATGAAAAAACAGGGAATTTCAAAGGAGCAAAATTCCCTTACGTTGCTGCAAATTTCTACAATAAATCAACTGGACGCTTATTTCTACCACCATTTACTGTAAAAATGGTACAAGGGGTTCCTATCGGTTTTATCGGTGTTGTAACAACAGATGTTCCTAACGTTGTTATGCCTACTATGCTAAAAAATGTACAAATTACAGATGAAGTTGAAGCAATTAACACGTCCGTAAAACAACTAAAAAAACTAGGTGTTAAATCTATCGTTGTTCTTGCACATAATGGAGGTACAACAGATGATAACGGCGTAACAAATGGCGACATCGTGCGCTTAGCAAATGATACTGACCCAGAAGTCGATGTCATTTTCGGTGGTCATAGTCACACTTATGTAAATGGAACCGTTAATAACAAACTTGTCGTACAAGCAAATTCCTATGGAATGGCTTTCGCTGATGTTGATGTAAAGATTGATCGTAAAACAAAAGATATTGCCTACAAAAAAGCAGAAGTTGTTACAACCTACCATGAAGGAATAAAGCCCGACCAAAAAGTGAAAAAGAAAATGGATCAGTATCAAGAAAAAATTGCTCCTCTTGTAAATCAAGTTGTTGGAAAATCTACCGCTCCAATAGATCGTAAACAAAATGCCGCTGGTGAATCCACTCTTGGAAATTTAGTTGCAGACGCTCAGCGTGCGACCATGAACACGCAAATTGCTCTCATGAATCCTGGTGGCATTCGCAATGACTTAGATGCTGGTGATATTACATGGGGAGAATTATATGGCATTCAACCATTCGGAAATCAATTAATCAAAGTTAATTTAACAGGTCAAGATATTCGTGATATTTTAAATCAACAATGGCAAAAAGACATAACAAGAATGCTTCAAATCTCAGGTATCCAGTACACTTGGGATGCAAATAAACCCGATGGTGAAAAAGTTACAAATATCCACTTAACAAATGGAGAAGAACTTGTTGCCTCTAAAACTTACAGCGTCGTTGCAAATGCCTTTCTAGCTTCAGGCGGTGATGGATTTGTCTCCTTTAAAAATGGAAAAGATGCGGAAACAGGACCAAATGATTTTGAAGCGTTAGTGGATTATGTAAAACAAGTAAAAGAGCCGATTCAACCTATTATTGATGGGCGAATTCAAAGAGTTAATTAACTTTCTTTTTAAATAAACTTATAAAAAAAGAGAGAAATTATATTATTAAATTATGATTTTTTTAAAATTAATCTTATGATAAAAACCCTGTATTCCATTAAAATACGGGGTTTTTTATTAGTTTCTATGGCGTAAGGACATGCAATAAAAATCCACTTTATCCTAAATCACATTTTAAAGGATATGCACTCAGTATCTGGATTTCTCGTAGGATATACGAGCAGAAACTAGGAGGTAAACATATGTATTCTTATTCAAATGATTACAATTTGGTATACAGACAAAACGAAAAGCTAATTCGCGATATTGAAAAAGCAATTAATGGAGAGTATAGTGCAATAAATTGCTATGCTAAATTAGCTAATTTAGCTCCACAAGGTAATGAGCGCAATCAAATACTCGAAATCCGACAAGACGAAATAAAACATTTCCAGCAATTTGTACAGATTTATATTAGTTTAACCGGTAGACAACCTCAGCCAACAATCAATGAACAATGTCCGGACTCTTATGTAAATGGATTAGAATTCGCGCTACAAGATGAGCAACGAACAGTTGATTTTTACTTAGAAATTGCAGATGATACCACAAATCAATATACTAAAGAGGTATTTCGTAGAGCGGCAGCAGATGAGCAAAATCACGCCGTTTGGTTTCTATATTATTTTTTTAAAGTAAAAGGATAAGATGAAATCAATCGAGGTTTATCCTAACACCTTGTTAATCCTTATTATCGTTCATACTAGCTATAAGCAAAAGGATACATGCCCTTATATCAAACATTGTATCCTTTCTTTTATTTATCTGGATACGAGTCATCGCTCACTTCGTATCTTTGTAAAAATTCTTTTAACGCTTCTTCTACAATTCGAGATTTATGAATTCCTTTTGTAACAGATATGTTATCTAAACGTTCCGAAACTTCTGCACATATTGAAAAAGTACGTTTCTTTTTTTCTGTACTATTCTTTGCTGTTGACAGAATACACCCTTCTCTTTTTCGTAACAATTCATAAATATTTTGCAACTGTTCATAAATCAAAACCTGATAATCTGTTTTTACATATTGAAGTGCAGTAGCTTCTTGAAGATATAAATGACGCGGTTCTTCTCCCTCTCCAATGAATATTCGTCTCTTCTGTTCGCCATCGTATTCATATCCAAGCACCCTTAACTTTTTTGACAATGCATATGGGCTCATGTCGAGGCGTTTGGCAATAATAGCAAGCGGTTCACGTTTGTTTAAGCGATCTATAATTTCTCCAACTGTCACTTTCTTCCCCTTCTCTCTGAGCTCTCATAGTTGAAATATAGCCTACATGTTATGATACAATAATTTCTTAACAGTATATGCAAAATAGTACATCCGTGCGATACATACCATTAGAGAAAAGGAGGTTTTTTATATGCTTTTTCGTAGCTACACTCCAAAATTTTACAACGAATTAAAGAATCCAATTTCAAATAGCGTCGCTACGATAGAAAGCGTTACGATTAACAGTCGTAAACAATCTCTCCTTATTCGTGGTCAAGACGTAAATCAACCTATTTTATTATGCTGTCACGGCGGCCCTGGTATGGCACAAATCGGATTCATTCGCCATTTTCAAAAAGACTTAGAAAAACACTTTATTGTTGTCAATTGGGATCAAAGAGGGTCAGGAAAATCCTTTTCTTGGCGGGATATAAAAGTACCCTTCACAATTGAACAATTTGTTTCAGATGCACTTGAAGTAATAAAATACCTTCTTTTTCGCTTCAAAAAACAGAAACTATTTCTCGCTGGACATTCTTGGGGAAGTATTATCGGTTTACAAATTGCAAATAAATATCCAGACTATATCGAAGCTTATATTGGTATAGGTCAGATTGTACATATGAAACAAAACGAAGAATTGCTCTACCAACATTTAATTCACTCTGCAAAAAAACATGGACACGAGCGTGCATTGACCTCTTTAACAAAGCTTGGAAAACCTCCTTTTCTAGATATGCGGCGTCTTATTATTCAAAGAAAGTGGCTTGGTACATTTGGAGGAGCAGTTCAAAATGGAACTTCTTTTTCTTTCATTCGAAAAGGATTATTTTCTTCAGAATATACATGGCTAGATTGGGTGAGATTTCTCGCAGGAAATATGAAATCTGGGTCATTATGGGAGGAAATGCTCACAATAGATTTCTTTTCTACAATTTCAAAACTTTCCGTACCTGTTTATTTCTGCTCTGGTCGTTTCGACTATCAAACACCCTATGCACTCGTTCAACAATATTGTGATACGATTCAAGCACCCATCAAGAAAATGATTTGGTTCCCAAACTCTGCTCATTCACCAAATTTAGAAGAACCTGAACTGTTTGCAAAATCTATATGCTCTATCAAACAAGAGTTATCTTTTCAGCATAGGTAACAGTCGTTATACCTTTTACATTTCATAGAAAACATTTTATAATTACATGTCGCAACTTTACTCAGTTCGTATATATATCTATATAAGATAAGTTGCAAAAACAGAAAAAGATCAGGGAGATTACATTTATTATGAATGCTGTACTCGTCGCAGTAGCAGTGATGTTACTGCTTAGTTTATTACGTGTCCAAGTCATTGTCGCAATTATCGTCGGTGCCTTAACAGGTGGACTAATTGGCGGACTTGGAATTTCAGAAACAATCAATACTTTTACCACAGGTCTTGGAAACAGTGCTCCAATCGCTTTAAGTTATGCCATGCTCGGAGGATTTGCTATTTCTCTTTCCAAAACAGGTCTTCCCGACGCTATGATTCATACTGCACTGAATTTAGTTGATAACGAAAAGGACACACAAAAGCAAACCTATTCAAAAATACTCATTTTATTTATCATTTTGGCAATGGCTTGTTTTTCACAAAATGTTATCCCGGTTCATATTGCTTTTATCCCTATCCTAATTCCAGCGCTTTTAAAAGTACTAAATGAGCTGAAAGTAGACCGTAGGCTTGTCACATGTCTTATTACATTCGGATTAATTACTCCTTACATGTGGGTTCCAGCTGGATTCGGAAAAATTTATCATGACGTATTACAAACAAATGCACAGCAAAGCGGACTTACATTTGATGTAGCGCTCATTCCAAAAGCAATGACAATTCCAGCAATAGGAATGATTATTGGGCTATGTATCGCTGTTTTTATTACGTATCGTAAACCACGTACATATCACACCGAACCGATTCATGCTCCATCTGATGAAATAGCTCCTTACACTAAAAGAAGCATTACGTTCGGATTGTTATCTATTATCGCAACATTAAGTGTGCAATTAGCAACAGAATCAATGATTTTTGGTGCATTGGCAGGGATTATTGTATTATCCATTAGTGGTAGTCTTCCACTAAAAGAAGCTGATGCAATTTTAACAAGCGGTATGCGCATGATGTCATTTATCGGTTTCGTTATGATTTCTGCAGCTGGTTTCGGAGCAGTTCTTCGGAAAACAGGACATGTTGAATCACTTGTTCAAACAAGTGCTGATCTAATTGGAAACAGTAAGCCACTTGCTGCATTTCTTATGCTTATTATCGGTCTGCTCGTTACAATGGGAATCGGTTCTTCCTTTTCCACCATTCCGATTTTAACAACAATCTTCGTTCCGTTATGTATCCAGCTTGGCTTTAGCCCGATGGCAACCATTGCCATTATCGGTACAGCTGGTGCATTAGGTGATGCTGGTTCTCCAGCATCCGATAGTACGCTAGGACCTACCTCAGGTTTAAATGCAGATGGCAGGCATCATCATATATGGGATACATGTGTCCCAACTTTTCTTCACTACAATATTCCGTTACTTATATTCGGCTTTATTGCTGCCATAACATTATAAAGTGAAACTTTAATCATTGTGGATTTTCTTCATCCCCCAATGCTTATTAGCTCTCAACAATCGGGCTTTTACGGGTAGCCCGTCCCCCGCCTAACTTCTTTGTTTTTGATGAATTTTGAGGCGGGGGTCTTACTGCCCACAAATAGTGGGATAAAAAAAGGTGCGTTTATTGGACGCACCTTTTACTTTGTCGATTCTCGTTCAATTAATAGAAACTCTTCTTGCTGCACTTCCTCAAGTTTTACTTGTTTCTTTTTTATTTTTCCTACCAATCTTTGTACAGCTACTACTCCTTGTTTTTCGAAAGGACTTCCAATCGTTGTTAAAGATGGCGTAACCCATTCTCCTTGTAAACTTCCCTTAAAACCAATTACTTGCAAATGCTCAGGTATACGAATACCAAGACAACTTGCTGCACGAACGACTGCAATTGCAACAGCATCACTAGAAGCCACAATACCGTCAATATATGGATACTTTCGTAATAATTCAATGACCTGTTTTTCTTCAGTTCCTTCTATTCTTTCTTCTCGATAAGCAAGACCCTCTTCCCAAACTGCATCTAAAAATCCAGATACATGTTCTTCCATTGCCTCATCTTCTGTCTCTTCCCCCATATAAGCAAGAAAATGACAACCTTTTTCTTTTAGTAAAACAACTGCCTTTCTAGCACTTTCGTAATATGTAGAAAGTGCGTCGGCTTCATCAAATACGACAAATGGAATAGGAATATTCTCCATGCGCTTGAATATGTCGTTCGTCATAATAACACCAGCAATATTATTTTGCATCAGTATATCTATATAACCACTCTTATTTTCTATATTACAAATAACAATTTGATATCCCTCTTTATATGCAGTCTCTTCTACTGAACGAAGCAATGTTATATAGGATGGATCTTCTAAATTTGATACTAATATAGCAATCATTGTCGAAGATTTTTTAAATAACGCCTTTGCTACGGCATTTGGTTTATACTGTAACTCTTCAATTGCCAGTTTTACTTGTTTTACTGTATCCTCATGAACATACCCTTTTTCATTAATAACTCGTGAAACGGTTGCGACTGAAACACCGGCCAATTTTGCAACATCACGTATGGTTGCCACATCGTCACCCCTTAATATGGTAATAGCTTACAATTTAAACCTAAAACAAAGTAAATCATTCGTCAAGGTTATTGTTTTATATTTCTGAAAATTGTTACAGAAAATATTTATTACCTTTTCATCTTTTACATATGTAAAGATTGGTTTTATATATTCAGTTTTTCTAGTTGAATTTCATGTAAAATCGCGATGTTATCATATCCAATAAGCGGAATTTCTCGCTTTATCTTCCTCGCTTCTTTGACCGCATCCGTATATAAATTGGTCATCATAAAGCCACGTTTCTGATAGAAGCGAAGTGCATTCGTATTATCATTTGTTGTAATTAGCCATACCTTTTTACAACATTGTTTTTTTGCAATATCAATTATACACTCTACAAGTTTCGTTCCAATTCCCTTTTTCTCCTTAAGGCTATCTAATGAAACAATCTCACAGTTATTTTCTTTCATTTCATATGTAATAATTCCTACTATTCTGTTATCTTCAGTTGCAACAAAACCCGGTAATTGATCTAAATGGTGTGCCCTTCCACGTGAAACCATCAGTGTGCTTCCCCAATTTTCACGCATAAACAGCGCAATTGTTTCTCTCATTTCCACTGTAATTTTTTGTATTTGAATCATGTCCGACTATCTCCCTTTTCACATCATTATGATACAATATAAGTGTATCATATGTAGAGATATTTGGAGGATGAGGTAAGGTATGAAACGTTTTTTTACAGCATTGCTAACCATACTAGGAGCATTAATTGGTATCGGTATTTTCTTTACCAATAGAGTAATGTACTTAAAGAAAAAAACAGAAGAAGAAATTTTAGAGCGTGAAACGAAAAAGCATTTTCGCTTAGAAGATTTTAACGTCATTCCAAAAGAAGAGGTTCGTATTCCATCTCAATTTAAATATGACATTCACGGCTATTACATTTCTGCAGGCAACTCTAATAAGTTTATGATTTTTTGCCACGGTGTAACAGTAAATAAAATAAACTCTGTCAAATATGCAAATTTATTTTTAAACAGAGGATATAACGTATTTATTTATGATCACCGTCGCCATGGTAAAACAGGTGGTAAAACGACAAGTTATGGCTATTACGAAAAATATGATTTAAAGACGGTAGTTGATTGGCTAAAAGACCGTTTTGGAACAAATATTACACTTGGCATTCATGGAGAATCGATGGGAGCTGCGACACTCCTTCAATATGCAGGAATGGTAGAAGACGGCGCTGATTTTTATATTGCGGATTGTCCATTCTCTGACTTTTACGGCCAGCTACAACATCGCTTAAAAGTCGAATTCCATTTACCAAAATGGCCGCTACTACCATTAGCAAACGCCTTTTTAAAAGTACGGGACGGTTATACAATACGTGAAGTTTCTCCGCTCGATTGTGTTAAAAACATAAATAATCCAGTCCTTTTTATTCATAGTAAAGACGATGACTATATTTTATGTGATATGACAAAAGCCCTGTATGAAGCAAAAGAAAATAATAAACAACTCTTTATTGCGGAACACGGGGCACACGCTTGCTCTTATAACGAAAACAAACAAGAGTATGAAGCTGCCATTGATCAATTCTTAAAAACATATGTGAAAGAAACAAAAAACAGGCTTGCATAAGCCTGTTTTTCATGTTATTGCGCTAGCACATCTGTAACTTGTTCCATATTTTCAGAAATCCATGTTACCGCCTCATCAAGCGTTTGAAATTCTGTCGTTTGAAATGTCACTTCGTCTTGAAGTAGCCACACATCTTTTGGTTCTTGTCCCACACCTGCAATCGACCAATGAAGTAAACTATATGGATGATTATCATTTAAAAACGATGCCCAAGTGCGCTCATTTGCAATATTTTGTAGTGTACGTAATTGTTTATTCATGTTTCTTCACCTTACTGTATTTCAATTATAAACGTTATTATAACACTCTCTTCCTCTACATACAAAGTACTGTTTTTTATTGTCAAGTGCTTCCTGTAATTATATGATGAACATAAGCGTTTGGGAAGGAGGAATAACGTTGGCAAAAGTTCAAATTAAAGTGAATGATAATGGTTCATTTCGCATTACAGGGGATGTGGAATTAATCGACTCACAAGGGAATGTTTTTCCTGCAAAACCTGCATTTTCTTTATGTCGCTGCGGTTTATCAAAAAATATGCCTTATTGCGACGCTTCGCATAAAGGAAAATTTGAATCTGTCGTTCGAGCACCAAAGGGAGAATAATGCTATAAGGAGCACGCACAATGACTTGTGTGTGCTTTTTTATCCCGCTATTTGCGGGCAGTAAGACCCCCACCTCAAAATTCAGCGAAAGTAAAGAAGTTAGGTGGGGGGGCGGGCTGCCCGTAAAAGCCCGATTGGTGAGGGCTAATAATCAGTGGGGGATGAAGCCCCCCCACTGATTAAAGTTTCACTTTATATACGTCCTATATAAAACCCAAAAAACGCCGCGAAAATGCCTAGCATGTAACTCATTATTAAATACAATATCGCCTTTTGCCCTTCTCGCTTATGTAACAATTGAACAATTTCAAGCTTACATGTTGAAAAAGTAGTAAATGCTCCCATAAATCCTGTTCCGCATAATAATAGCCATGTACTACTCACATCAGCTCCATATAATAAACCTAGTAAGAATGAACCTACTATATTTACAAATAATGTGCCATATGGAAATAAACTTCCGTACTTTTCTTTCATCGCATTACTAATAGAGAATCTAGCAATTGCTCCGAAAAAGCCGCCAATCCCTATAAGTAAAATATTCATAGTGCCCCTTCTTTCTTCATGCTTTTTTCATATAATGCATTTCCAAGATAAAATCCAAATAAAGATAAGAGCAATCCTCCAACTATACTTGTACTCACATAATAAAATGCCATAAAAAATGCTTCATGCTGCATGAATTTCAACGTCTCTACGCTAAATGTTGAAAAAGTAGTAAAAGAACCAATCATCCCTGTTCCAACACTACTCATTACCGCCTGTGAAACATGTTTCATCCGAAACAAATACATCGTTAAAAATACCAATAAAAAACTACCAATCATATTCGCTAACCATGTTGCGAGCGGAAAAGAATCGACTGAAGGAGTACCAATCCATTGTCCTAATCCATACCGCGCTAAAGCTCCAACAATACCACCGATTCCTACTGCAATATATTTCATATTTCCACCTCATTTATGTATATACTGAAATCTTTCTCATACTATATATCCTTTTTGATCTTCCAACATTTAAACCGCGGCTATGAAAACAAAAGTAGACCGCCTCTATCCATGATCAGACGCTCTCTCCACCTAAAAGGAAAAGGTTTTCTATCTGTTTTTCAATTTGTATTTATATAGTATAACAAAACTAATTCCTCTCCTTCATTTTCATACAATTCTTCACATTCGAATACTTTTTACTATCCTTTTTTCTTTTTTGTGCTATAATGTGAGCAAACAGCATCCTTCGGGGTCGGGTGAAATTCCCAACCGGCGGTGATGAAGTGCACACTTCTAAGTCCGTGACCCGTTTTCAAGCTTGAAAACGGTGGATCTAGTGAGATTCTAGGGCCGACAGTATAGTCTGGATGGGAGAAGGATATGTTTTCTAGTGCTTATATAGCGAATACACTTTTATTTTGGCATACACATTTTTACTGATTCATTTTGAATGACTGTATATGTTTTCTTTCATATACCTATCTTTCTATGCTGAAATAAAAAGATACGACTAGCGTATGAAAAAATTGATAGTTTGCTAGGTTTTTTTCTCGTGCAAAAATATCAATCATCGTTAGGTTTCTTTCTTATACTTTCGTATTCGAACTATATTTCTAGAAATCACGTCTCCCAAACCCTAAGGATACTATTATCCTTGGGGTTTTTTGATTTTTCTTAGGAGAGGTGAAAAGAATGACAGACCAAGAATATATGAGGATTGCCTTACAGTTAGCACACAGTACTGCAGGGCAAACAAGTCCAAATCCAATGGTCGGTGCTGTTGTTGTAAAAGATGGAAACATCATTGGAATGGGAGCGCATCTGCGCGCAGGGGAAGAACACGCTGAAGTTCACGCTCTTCGTATGGCTGGTGATAAGGCAAATGGCTCCACTGTATATGTAACGTTAGAACCGTGCAGTCACTTTGGAAAAACTCCACCGTGCTGTGATCTACTCATTGAAAAAAAGGTGAAGCGTGTCGTAATTGCTACACTCGATTGCAATCCGCTCGTTTCAGGTAATGGTGCAAAACGTTTGCAAGAAGCAGGTATTAGCGTAACTACTGGTGTTCTTGAAGAGGAAGCCACAACATTAAATCGATACTTTTTCCACTATATGAAAACGAAACTACCGTTTGTAACAATAAAAACAGCGATGAGTTTAGATGGGAAAATAGCTACTACTACTGGGGATAGCAAATGGATTACAGGTGAGGCCGCTCGCACAGATGTTCACCAATATCGGCATACGCACGATGCCATCCTTGTCGGGGTGAATACTGTTATAGCTGATAATCCCTCTTTAACAACACGTCTTCCAAACGGCGGCAAGCATCCGATTCGAATTATTTTAGATACACATTTACGAACTCCGCGGTCCTCTCATGTCATTACAGACGGAATGGCACCAACATGGATTGTTGTCGGAAAAAACGTAAATAAAGAAAAAATAGCAGCATATGAATCACAGGCCGTATCTGTACTTCAAATGAAAACGAGTCAAATTGAAATCCGTGAACTCCTCCTCCTTCTCGGTGAAAAACAAATCCTTTCACTCTTTGTTGAAGGTGGGCAATCCGTTCACGCGAGCTTTTTAGAAACAAAGTGTTTCAATGAAATCGTGACCTATATAAGTCCAAAATTAATTGGCGGAAAAGATGCCCCAACTATGTTTGGTGGCACCGGCTTTATGAAACTGCAAGATGCACTTTCCTTGCAAATTCAAGAGATGAAACAAATTGGCGACGATATAAAAATCGTTGCTAGTGTGCGAAATGAGGTGCTTACATGTTTACAGGAATTGTAGAAGAGCTTGGAACTGTTTCGAATATCAGGCAAAGCGGAGAAGCAATGAAACTGACAATTGAAGCAAATACAATCTTGTCAGACGTAAAACTAGGAGACAGTATTGCTGTAAATGGGATCTGTTTAACCGTCACTTCTTTTACAACGTCTTCTTTTACTGTTGATGCCATGCCTGAAACAATGCGCGCGACATCATTACGTATGCTCGGCACCCGTTCTAAAGTAAATTTAGAACGAGCAATGGCTGCAAACGGGCGCTTTGGTGGACATTTCGTCACAGGGCATATTGATGGAATTGGAACCATTGTAAGTAAGAAACAGCACTACAATGCGATATATTACAAAATTGAAATTCCAGATGATTTACTCCGTTATTGTTTACACAAAGGATCGGTGGCTGTTGATGGCACAAGCTTAACGATATTTGATATAGATGAATCTTCCATTACCATTTCACTCATTCCGCACACAGTAAGCGAATCTATTATTGGTGAAAAAGTAGCTGGAGACATCGTGAACATTGAATGTGACATGATTGGAAAATATATTGAGCGTTTTATTTCAAAGCCTTCGAAGCAAAGCACTTCAGTTACAGAAAGCTTTTTACAAGAAAACGGATTTCTATAAGGGGGAAGCACAATGTTTCATCGTATTGAAGAAGCACTAGAAGATTTAAAACAAGGAAAAGTCGTTATTGTATGTGATGATGAAAGCCGTGAAAACGAAGGAGACTTCATCGCTTTAGCAGAGAACATTACACCAGAAACAATTAATTTTATGATTACACATGGCCGTGGCCTTGTCTGTGTACCGATTACCGAGCAATATGCAGACCGCTTACAGTTAGAGCCTATGGTTTCTCATAATACAGATTCTCATCATACCGCGTTCACAGTAAGCATTGATCACATTTCTACAACAACAGGTATTAGTGCTTACGAACGTGCGACAACTGTGCGTGAGTTATTAAATCCAGCGTCAAAAGGAACAGATTTTAATCGCCCAGGTCATATCTTTCCTTTAATCGCCAAGGAAGGCGGAGTACTGCGCCGCGCAGGTCATACAGAAGCAGCTGTTGATTTAGCAAAATTATGCGGCACGGAACCAGCAGGAGTTATTTGTGAAATTATAAAAGAAGATGGCACGATGGCGCGTGTTCCTGACTTAGTACAAGTTGCAAAGCAATTTGATATAAAAATGATTACGATTGAAGATTTAATCGCTTATCGCCGCCATCATGAAACGCTCGTAACAAGGGAAATTGAAATTACATTACCGACAGATTTCGGTACATTTCATGCAATCGGCTACTCAAATTCTTTAGATCAAAAAGAACATATCGCTCTTGTGAAAGGGGATATTTCGACAGGTGAACCCGTTCTCGTGCGCGTTCATTCTGAATGTTTAACTGGCGATGTTTTCGGCTCATGCCGCTGTGACTGCGGTCCGCAGCTCCATGCTGCTCTCGCTCAAATTGAACGAGAAGGAAAAGGTGTTCTTCTTTATATGCGCCAAGAAGGTCGCGGAATTGGGCTGTTAAATAAGCTCCGTGCATACAAGTTACAAGAAGAAGGATTAGATACTGTTGAGGCAAATGAAAAACTAGGATTCCCTGCCGATCTTCGTGATTATGGCATTGGTGCCCAAATCTTAAAAGATTTAGGTTTACAGCAATTGCGTTTATTAACGAATAATCCGAGAAAAATCGCAGGCTTGCAAGGTTATGATTTAGAAGTTGTCGAACGCGTACCGTTGCAAATGCCAACAAAAGAAGAAAACAAGGCATATCTACAAACAAAATTAGAAAAATTAGGTCACTTATTAAGCTTATAATATATAAAGGGAGAGATATAATATGGTATTTGAAGGTCATTTAGTTGGTACAGGATTAAAAGTTGGAGTTGTTGTTGGACGCTTTAATGAATTTATTACGAGTAAACTATTAGGCGGTGCGTTAGACGGATTAAAGCGCCATGGTGTAGAAGAAAGCGATATTGACGTCGCATGGGTTCCAGGCGCATTTGAAATCCCATTAATCGCAAAAAAAATGGCAAACAGCGGAAAATACGATGCTGTCATTACACTAGGAACAGTCATTCGCGGTGCTACAACTCATTATGATTATGTTTGTAATGAAGTTGCAAAAGGTGTTGCTTCTTTATCATTACAAACAGACATCCCAGTTATTTTCGGTGTATTAACGACTGAAACAATCGAGCAAGCAATCGAGCGTGCTGGTACAAAAGCTGGCAACAAAGGCTATGAATCCGCAGTTGCCGCTATTGAAATGGCGCAATTATCAAAGCACTGGGCATAAAAAAAGAGGCTTCGGCCTCTTTTTTTATTTTTCTACTTTTTTCCGTACATCTTTTATCAATTCATCCATCGTTTTTCCTTCTGTTTTAATACGAAGATTTTGAGCGGTTCTCCACACATTTTCTCTCCTTTTTTCTTCCTCTACAATATGAAGTTCTTTCCGCACTTCCTTTAAGTCTTTTCCCTCTGTCTCAATCCCAAAATGCTCAGCCTTCGTTCGAAAATGTTGTTCAATTCTTTGCTGCATTTCTTTCTGTTCCGGATTTTCAGCTGCCTTAACTGGATCAGCACTAATCGCCTTTAATAAAATTAAAAAAGTCATAATAGCTAGTATATATTTGTGCATGTAAGATCCTCCACCCAAGATAAATTACACTTTTACTATGTACAATTACTGGGTGGAAAATTCGTCCACACAATTTATTTTTTTACTGAAACTCTACTATTTTAAAGGCTTGAAGGTATTTCATTACATTTTGTTTACAAAAAAAGAAAGCACCAAAAGGAGCTTTCTTTTCAATCTTTACAGTGCACATTCTTCTATTTCAAATCCTAAATCTTCAATCATACCCCAATCAGATGTCGGCTCTTGTCCTGCTGTTGTTAAATAGTCACCAACGAAGACCGAATTTGCTGCAAATAAGCCAATTGGCTGTACAGAACGTAAATTAATTTCGCGACCGCCAGAAATACGGATTTCTTTTGATGGATTAACAAAACGCATCATTGCTAATACTTTTAAACATTCTACTGGTGTTAATTCTTTCTGCCCTTCAAGCGGCGTTCCTTTTACGGCGACAAGGAAATTACATGGAATAGAATCAGCATCTAAACGTTGTAATTCAAAAGCAATTTCAACGCGCTGCTCTTTCGTTTCTCCCATTCCGAAAATCGCACCCGAACATGGAGAAATACCGGCTTGCTTCGCTTTTTCTACTGTATCAACGCGATCATCGTATGTATGCGTTGAACAAATACTATCATAATTATTTACATGTGTATTTAAGTTATGGTTATAACGGTGAACACCGGCTTCTGCTAAGCGTCCTGCTTGATCTTCATTTAAAAACCCTAAGCAGCAGCAAATTTTTAAATCTGTTGTTTCACGAATTTCTTTTACGGCACCAATGACATGATTTACTTCTTTATCCGTTGGACGACGCCCAGATGCAACAATGCAGTATGTACCTGCTTTACGGCGAATTGCTTCGTGAGCTCCCTCTACGATTTTTTCTTGCGTTAACCATGCATACTTATCGATTGGTGCTTCTGAAACGATAGACTGCGAGCAATATCCACAATCTTCTGGACATAATCCAGATTTCGTATTAATAATCATATTTAATTTAACTTTTTTACCAAAGTAATGATGACGAATGATATAAGCTGCGTTCATAATTTCTAATACTTCTGTATCGTCAGCTTCTAAAATTGCTACTGCTTCTTCTTTCGTTATACCTCTGCCCTCTACTACTTCATATGCAATTTTCTTCCAATCTGTTTTTGTTTGTACTTGTTTCATTTCTTCTCTTCCCCTCTTTTTCAATATACGCAAATAAAGCATGGTACGTTGTTACAATTTTTCCTTCTTCCGTGAAATCTCTTTCGTATATGCTAAGCATGGTGCGAAAGATAGAAGGACTTTGACAGTAAGATTCTGCATTGCTATTCGTCGCTCCCACTTTTCGAATCGATTGTAGGAATCCACGAACTGTAGCAAACTTCTCTATGTAACATGTTTCAAAAATATGAACATCCCCTGTTACACTTTCACATACATCTTGCAGCTGTTCTCTCGTTACAAAACGTTGTCCCACAGATACACTATTTTGTATATTTTTTTCTTCTTTAGCACTTTGAAATGCTGTATGAAGTTCTTGAAACGTTTGCTCCCCAAACGTTGAAAATAACAACAAACCATCTTCAAACAAATAACGATATAAACTTTTCAGCGTTGTTTGCAAATCGTTTAGCCATTGAAATGTTGCGCTTGAGATAATGACATCAAATGACTCACTTAATGTAAGATGTTCAATATCTTCGCACCTAAATGTCACAGATTCTACATGATTTCTCGTTTTAGCAACAGCAATCATACTTTCAGCAAAATCAATTGCTGTAATTTTTGCATTTGGAAAAGCAACGACTAATTGCTCAGTCAAATATCCTGTTCCACATCCGAGTTCTAAAATGCGGATGGACGACATTTTGTGGTAGTGTTTTTTCATTATAGAAAGCAATTGTTGCGCCATCTTTTTTTGTACACTTGCATATTGATCATAGGATACAGCTGCCCCATTAAATCGTTTTTGCAATAACGTTTTGTTGATCATTTTGTATCCCCTCTACAAACTGGATCATTTCATTGGCGCAATATTCAAAATTAGTTACGCAAAGTGCATGCCCAGCTCCATTTATTACTTTAAGCGTCCCATTCGTATTTTCTTGTATATAGCGAGCAGCAGATAGTGGGCATATCGCATCCTGTTCTCCATGAAGAAGTAATATCGGCATCTTTACGTGCTTTAACTGACTTCTCATATCCACCTCTATTAAATAATTAAGTCCCAGCTGTAAAGATTCAATGGAATCACCTTGAAAACGCTCTGCAAGGCCTTCGAATTGTTCACTATCTTTTATCTCTTTTTTTGTAAACATACTTTTATAAAAGCGGTTCAATGTGAAATCCTTTTGCTTCACCAAACTTCTTTTCATCCGCTCTACAAAAGAAGGTTTCCATCCACTCTCGTAATTTTCATCTACTGTAAACTTTGCCGTACCACCTATTAAAATCAGCCCTTTTGTCCGCACTCTATCACATGCTTGAAGAGCAGCTAATGCACCAAGTGACCATCCAATCAAAATCACATCCTGCCCTTCCGTAACCTCTACTACTCGTTCTGCATACTCGCCAAACTCTTTTACACCACTCCATTCAACATGCCGGACAGAATATTCCTGAAAATATGGAAGTAATGAATCCCATACTTGTTTTTCCATCCCCCATCCGGGAATGAAAATAAGCTTGGGCTGTTTCATCTCAGTACCCCCTCTTCTTTACCAATTCGAATGATGTGCCTAGTAGCCCATTGTAAGTCAGCTTTTGTATGTTCAGATGTAACTGCAAATCGAATTCGCGAACTATTGTGCGGAACAGTGGGTGGTCTGATAGCAATTGCAGCAATTCCTGCTTCCTGCAATTTTTCGCTAAAACGCATCGCATATTCATTCGATGCTACAATAACTGGTACAATATGCGTTGAACTATCACCAATATGAAAGCCAGCTTCTTTCAAATTATTGCGGAAATACGCTCCATTTTCTAAGAGTTGCCGCCGTCTTTCCTCATCTTCCTTAACAATTTCAATTGCACGTTTCATTGCACCAAGCGTCCCTGGTGGTAATGCTGTTGTGAATATGAAGCTTCTCATCGTATTTTTCATATAATCAATACAAATTGCATCACCTGCTAAATAAGCTCCATAACAACCTAACGCTTTACTAAATGTCCCCATATGAATATCAATTTTCTGAGAAAGTCCTTGTTCGATGTGAGCTAAGCCCGCACCATACTTGCCATATATTCCTCCTGCATGCGCTTCATCAATCATCAATAACGCTCCATATTTTTCTTTCAGCATAATCAACTCTTTTAAATGAGCAACATCTCCATCCATGCTGAAAATCGTATCTGTAACGATCAACTTCCGCTTTGCGGAAGGCGCCATTCGCAGTAATGTTTCCAAATGTTCCAAATCATTATGTCGATATCTTGTATGTTCCGCACCACTGAGCATAATTCCATCGACAATGCTGGCATGATTTAACTTATCGCTAAAAACGATGTCATGACGACCTACTAAAGAAGAGATTGCACCTACATTTGCCGAATATCCACTGTTCACAATGATTGCTTTTTCAGTTTCTTTCCAATCACAAACGCTCTGTTCTACCTCTTCATATAGTGAATAATTTCCTACCACAAGCCGTGACGCCGTAGCCCCTACTCCGTATTGTTTTGTCGCTACAATAGATGCTTCTTTTAATCGCTTATCTCCTGCCAAACCTAGATAGTTATTCGAAGCTAAATTCAACATACGTTTTCCGTTCCTAATAAGCCATGGTCCTTCAGCTTGCTCCGTCACGACTACATGTCGATATTGGGCTTTCTCCTTCAGACGATTTAAACTAGAATGAAAGTGTAGGTTCCACGTTTGATCCATGTTTGATGAGCTCCTCTAAATTTGAAATCGCAATATTCTCTTCTGCTGCTCTTAATAGTTCATCACGCGTAAATTTTTCTTGAAGTTCCGGTAGTAAACCCACAACTGGTACACCGCTTAACTCCTCAATCATTTCTTGATTTTCTTGCACACGTTCTTTCTCACATTCTTTACAGCCAGATAAAATAACACCTGCAACCGCTAAACCATTTGCTTTCGCATAAGCAATTGTTAAAACGGTATGATTAACCGTACCTAGCGCCGGACGCGCGACAATAATAAGTGGTAATTTTAATTCCTTTGCAAAATCAACCACTAATGCATCTTCTGTATATGGAACAGCAAGCCCCCCTGCTCCTTCTACAAGCAAGCTATCAAACTCTGTCATTAACTCATTATAATGAGCCGTAATTTGTGCTAGCTTCACAGTTCTTCCTGCTCGCTGCATTGCCAGTCTTGGCGCGAGAGGTTCTTCAATAGAGTAAGGGCAAATTCTATCCGTCTCAGTCGTTACTCCTGATGCAACTTTCAATCTAGCTGCATCACCATCTGGGTTCGAATCGATATGACCACTTTGCAATGGTTTATACACACCTATGTTATATCCACGATTTCTAAACACTCCTGCTAGCGCACCTGTAACAACTGTTTTTCCAACTTCCGTATCGGTTGCTGTTATAAAAAAACCGCTCATTATTCTCCCTCCGTAACATCTGCAATTGCTTGATATAAAATGCCCAGCATTTCATCAATCTCATCTACCTTAGATGCTAGCGGTGGCATAAATACAATCGTGTTACCAAGCGGACGTAAAATCATTCCTAACTCTCTTGATCGCTTACACACTTCCACACCAACTCGCTCTGTCCACTCAAACGGCTCTTTCGTTTCTTTATTTTTCACAAGTTCAATTCCTACCATCAATCCACATTGACGAATATCTCCAACATGCTTGTATTCGTAAAGTGCTTCCAATTGTTTCCCTACATATTCTGCTTTATATGCAACATCTTTTACTAGATTTGTTTTTTCATAAAGTTCTAAATTGGCAATTGCAACAGCGCAGCCTAATGGATTTCCAGTATAACTATGGCCATGGAAAAATGTTTTCTGCTCTTCATAGTCACCTAAAAAAGCATCATAAATTTCATCTGTTGTCACAGTAATAGCCACTGGTAAATACCCACCAGTTAAGCCTTTTCCAGCTGTTAAAATATCAGGTGTAACATTTTCATGTTCACAAGCAAACATTTTTCCAGTACGACCAAACCCCGTCGCCACCTCATCTGTAATAAATAAAACATTATAAGTGGTACATAAATCACGAAGGCCTTTCAAATATCCTTTCGGCATTGTAATCATACCGCCTGCACCTTGCATTAACGGCTCTACAATAATCGCTGCAACTTCATCATGTTTTTCTTTTAATAACTCTTCCATTTCTTCTAAATGCTTTTGAACAATTTGTTCTTTGTCGCTTCCATAAGGAGAACGGTATGTATATGGATATGGCATTTTGATTGCATCAAATAAAAGCGAACTGTACACTTGGTGAAACAAGTCAATCGCTCCCACTGAAACAGCCCCAATTGTATCTCCATGATATGCTTCTTTTAATGTGATAAACTTTTGTTTTTTAGGTTTTCCTTTATGCTGCCAATATTGAAAAGCCATCTTGATTGCAATTTCAACAGCTGTAGAACCAGAATCTGAATAAAATACTTTTTTCAAGCCTTCTGGAACAACTTCAATGACCTTTTCTGCAAGTAAAATCGATGGTACATTGGCAAGTCCTAACATAGTAGAATGTGCAACTTTATTTAACTGTTCACGAATCGCGTCATCCAATTCTGGCACATGATGTCCATGAACATTAAGCCAAATTGATGAAACACCATCCCAATAACCATTTCCGTTTACGTCATATAATTTACGCCCTTCTCCTCGTTCAATGATAACGGGATCTTCGGCTAAATAATCTTTCATTTGTGTAAATGGATGCCATACATATGCTTTGTTTTTTTCAGCCAATTCTTCATATGTATAAGCTCTTTTTTCACTTGTATTACGACTAACAGTCACAATTGTCACCCCTAATGTTAACTTTTGTATAAATATAGTTAACATTAAAAACGAAATGCTGTCAATTTTTTTCGGATAATAATGTTCTTAAAAAAGAACGACTTATCATATGATAAGTCGCTTTATCTTCCATGTTGAATCTTTCCGATTTCTAAAATAATCTCTTCATCCTTTTTTCCTTCAGTATCAATTCCAAGTTGTTTTGCATGTTCTATAAGCAGCTCATGACGCTTTTCAAACCTTGCCGTATTTAACTCTTTTTGAATTTCTTTCTCTGTTTTCCCTTCCAGAGAAACGCCAAGCTTAGCGGCTGTTTCTTTCTTGTTCTTTTCCTCTTTGACCTTCTCCAATTCTTTTACTTCTGCTTTTTGTATGATCTTTTGTTTTGGTTGATCAGGAGATGATGCAAACGCTGTATAAATTCCAGCACTACCAACGACTGTAAGTAACGTTGTAAAAAGAAATATTTTTTTCTTCATTGCTTCCCTCCTTTCTGTTTTCATTATAACGCACAAATGAAGAATTAAAAAAACATTCTGTTATTATTTTCCTTGAAAAAATTATGAACATATATGTTGACATATGAGATAGATATATGATAAAAATTTAACTAACATCATATGAATCGGCAATGATAGGATTTAGTAGTATTTCGTTTTTTGATTTCAGAGAGCTGGTGGTCGGTGCGAACCAGTACAGAGCGAATTATGAATTACCCCCTGGAGCTTCTTTTACGAAACATTTGGATTAGTAAAAGACGGTTATGGACCGTTATTTCTACAGAGTGGTGAAATGAACGATTTCACAATTTAGGGTGGTACCGCGATTTTTTCGTCCCTGCATGTATTGCAGGGGCGTTTTTTATTTTCTGTTGGTGCATATTATACGACCCTTTATTTTGTGCTACGTTCATTTCACAAGCTAGGGTGGTACCGCGATTTTTTCGTCCCTGCATATATATATGCAGGGACGTTTTTTTATGATGCTAAACAATTACCGATAATTTGTCAAAAAATTCTAAATCTTAGAAGGAAATATACAATATTGGCGAATTTTATATAAAAAAGAACTATTTTAGATTATTAGGAGGGGCAAACAATGATTTCAAAAATCGAATCTATTCTTTTAACATTTTTCATCTTTTTCTGCATTGGCTTCAGTGTTATTCAATTAGGAACATCACCACACATTCCAATTTTATTTGGCATTATTGTATTATTAGCATTTGGATTTATAAAAAAAATCTCTTGGTCTAATATGGAAAAGGGAATGATCAGTAGCATTTCAGCTGGTATTCCATCCATTTTCATTTTCTTACTTGTTGGTGTATTAATTAGCGTTTGGATTGCAGCTGGGACGATTCCCACATTAATGGTATACGGCTTCGGGCTTGTATCTCCAAAGGTTTTCATTCCAACAGTCTTTGTTGTTTGTGCAATTGTTGGAACAAGTATTGGCAGCGCCTTTACAACAGCAGCAACAGTAGGGCTTGCCTTTATGGGAATGGGCACTGCTCTTGGATACGATCCAGCGCTTATTGCTGGGGCAATTGTTTCTGGAGCTTTCTTCGGGGATAAGATGTCTCCTTTATCGGATACAACAAACTTAGCTCCTGCTGTAACAGGAGTGGATCTATTTGAGCATATTCGTAACATGCTTTGGACAACAATTCCTGCTTTCATTATTGCCTTTATCGCTTTCTTCATTTTAGGAAGTGGTTCTTCAGGAAATGTTGATTTCTCTACTTTTACAAATGCGCTAGAAAAGAATACAATCATTTCAATCGTCACACTTATTCCGATCCTATTACTATTCGTATGCGCATTTAAAAAAGTACCGGCTGTTCCAACTTTACTTGCTGGAATTGTAGCTGGCATTATCATTCTCTTTATTTTCAAACCGGGTACATCACTTGCTGATTTGATGAAAATTATGCAAGATGGCTATGTTGCTAAGACAGGCATAAAAGATATTGATAGCTTATTATCACGCGGCGGCTTACAAAGTATGCTTATGTCAATTGCACTTATTTTCCTTGCCCTTTCTATGGGTGGATTACTACAAGGGATGGGCATAATCACTCAGCTTATGAACATTATTTCTAATTTTGTTAAGACAAGTACACGCTTAATTATTTCTACTGCATCAACAGCAATTGGCGTTAATTTCTTGCTTGGTGAACAATACTTATCTATAGTATTAACAGGACAAGCATTTGCTAACAAATACGATGAAGTCGGCTTAAAGCGCCGTAACTTATCACGTGTACTAGAAGATGCGGGTACAGTGATTAACCCTCTTGTACCATGGGGCGTAAGTGGCGTCTTCTTAGCAAATGTACTAAGTGTTCCAACATTTGATTACGTTCCATACTCCATCTTCTGCTTAGCTTGTCCGATCGTTACAATTATCGTTGGATTTACAGGATTTGGTCTTTCCTGGCAGAAAGAAAAGCCTGTTACTGTTTAAATTAGATATATAAAAGAGGATTGCCGATAACGGTAATCCTCTTTTACTTTACCTCGATTTGTGAGTGCTAACCATCAGTAGAGAATACAGAAAATCCCCACCAATAGAATTCTCATTTTATCGATTTGCTTTTTTTCTTCTAAATAGCATGAACATACCTGCTCCGACAAATGCCAGTCCCGCTCCAATTGTAGAAAAGACATTTCCTCCTGTTTTCGGAAGATCACGTTCCATTTTGTTTGTTTCTTTGTCTCCACTTACTTTTGTAGGTTCTTGTACATCTTTGTCAGAAGTTGTTGGTTTGTTCCCACCGTTTCCTTCATCTGTCGTTGGCGGTGTTGTTGGTTTGTCTCCATCGTTTCCTTCATCTGTCGTTGACGGTGTTGTTGGTTTGCCTCCATCGTTTCCTTCACCTGTTGTTGGTGGTGGTGTTGGTTTGTCCTCACCATTTCCTTCACCTGTTGTTGGCGGTGTTGTTGGTTTGTCCTCACCACTTCCTTCACCTGTTGTTGGTGGTATTGTTGGTTTATCCTCATCGTTCTTTTTCGTTAAATCAATTGCATATTTCGCAAACTCATTTTCAGACGGACCAACATATGAGATTTTCCCATCTTTCGTAATATACTTCTGTGCATTCGGTGAAGAGTCAAATGTAGTATTTAATTTTTCAGCGGCGATTGTTTTGAACACCCAGTTTTGATCTGCTGCCGGATTAATAACAGGCGTTTCTTGCATATATTTCGCAATGATTTGACGCGTTTCATCTTGAGATTGATACACAACTTCACCTTTACTTACACCAGGGAATGTTTGACTACTGCCACGATAGTTATTTGTAGCAACAATAAACTCTTGATTATCAGCTATCGGTTTCCCATCATATGTTATATTCACAATACGATTTGCATTTTGGTTTACTACTTTTCCATCTCTGTCATACTTTGCTGGCTGTGTAACATCAATTTCGTATTTCACGCCATCTAAAATATCAAAGTTATATGTAGGATAGTTTACATTTACTAATGACTGTTCTTCTGCTTTAGCTGGATCAATTTGATTGAACTGACCTGCAGACATTTCAAGCCATTCTTTTACTTGTGCACCATTTACTTTTACAGCATATAATGTATTTGGATATACATATAAATCAGCAACGTTTTTAATCGCTAATGTACCTGCTGGGATATCAGTATAATAAGTTGCTCCATTTCGTCCACCCGCTTTAAATGGCGCACCTGCTGATAACACAGGAATTCCTTTATATTTGCTGTACTGTCCATTTTCTGCAAATAACTTTTCTACATACCATTTCTGAGCGTTCGTCACGAGTTGAACGGATGGGTCATCTTGTACAAGTGAAAAATAACTATTAATTGGTGCTGTCGTTTTACCAACAGGTGTATTTACATATTTAATCGTCGCTTCATGATCATCTTTTATTTCATCAACTAATCTCTTATCAGATTCTACTAATGCATTTCCTTTACTATCAGCAATTGGGCGAACAGTTGGAACAGATTTATCCTTTTGCACTTCCCACTTTCCGTTTACTCTTTTCAGCTGCATATCAATAATACCTAGATTACTTCCGAAAACACCAGGCATCACAACTGGAACACCGTTAAACTTATCTGTTACTACCGTATGCGAATGTCCCATTAACACTGCATCAACGTCAGGAACTTCTGTTGCTAAATAATACGATGCATTTTCCATCCCAGCATTGTAACCACTTTTATCGACGCCAGAGTGTGCTAATGCAACAATGATATCCGCACCCTCGGCTTTCATTTTTGGAGCCATTTTCTTCGCCGTTTGCACAATGTCTTTCGCTTTTACTTTTCCTTCTAAATTCGCTTTATCCCATCCCATAACTTGTGGTGGTACAAAGCCCATTACTCCAATTTTCACTTTTTGTTTTTGCCCAGCTTCATCTTCTACTTCTTTTTCAAAAATATGGTATGGTTTAAAGTAGTTTTCATCATTCTCTTCATTATTATCGCCATCGTCTTTATATACATTTGAATTAATAACTGGGAACTGTGTTTTGCTAATCGCCTTATTTAAGTAGTCCAAACCATAGTTAAACTCGTGATTCCCAAGAGAAATGACGTCATACTTCATTAAATTCATTAAACGATATAAAGGGTGAACATAGTCTCCATCCAAACCTTTTTGCGCCACGTAATCCCCAAGCGGCGTTCCTTGTATCGCATCCCCATCATCAAATAACACAGAGTTCTTTGCTTCCTCGCGTGCTTTGTTAACAAGAGTTGCAGTTTGAACAAGGCCGACTTTATTATCCGTTTTTGTTTGATAATAGTCGTAATTCATTAAGTTAACATGAATATCAGAAGTTTCCAAGATTCGTAATTTAACTGTACTCTCCTCTGCTTGTCCCTCTGCATGGGCGATTGTTGGCAACACTTGCGGAGCCATAACCCCTAGTGCAAGCGTCGCTCCGGCTAACACTTTCTTTGACTTCTTCACAAAAAATCCCCCTTATAAAATTGTCCCTTCAAAACCAAATAAAATGAGTTTCTCATCAAACTCTAATAAGGTAGTCTCTCTACCTCGATTCTCTTCTTTCTTTATATTAGAGTGACGTACCTTTACTTATCTCGCTATTCTTGGACAGTAAGAACCTCACCTCAAAATTCAGTAGAAGCAAAAAAGTTAGGTGGGGATCAACTGCCCGTAAAAGCCCGATTAGTGAAAGCTTTTCATCAGTGAGAGATGGAGACAATCCCCACTGATGGAAGTTTTACGTTATCTGACATTATCATATCGAACCTACTTTCATATCGTCAATATTTTTTGACATACTTCTACAAATTTTCTGTAAAGTTACTGTAAAATTTCCATAAAAATATACTATAACCTTCCATTGCTTATACTGCTGAATATGATACAATAACCAATTACAAGGAGGATGAATTTATGAAAAAAGTCATCTTAACTATACTTTGTCTCCTCCTTCTAATCATTTCTTATTCGTATTTCGAAAAGAACGATGAGACAAAAGAACCAAAAGAAAAAACTACAGCATCTACTCTTCATTGGATTGATAAGCAAACGAATGATTCTTTTTATCATCTTGTGTTAGGTGATTCTCTTGCAAAAGGATATGGCTCTACACAAGGAGGATATGCGGAGCTAGCCTCTAATCAAATAGAGGGACAAATTCATAAACCCATTACAGTGGAAAACCTCGGTATAAATGGGTTAACAACGGATCGTCTTGTTCAGAAGGTGCAATCAGAAGAAGTTAAGCAAAAAATAAAAAAAGCAAATTTAATTACTATTAGTATTGGCGGAAATAATTTATTTCGCTTAAATCGTAATGTAGGGGTTATGGATGGTATAAAAATGTTAAACAAAGAAAAAAATCATTTTGAAACTGATGTAAGAAACATCGTAACCACTATTCGAACAATCAATCCAAATGCTTTACTTATTTTATCTGAACTTTATAACCCTTTACAACTCGATGATTCAATCGCTTCTTATGCCGATATGTTTTTAGATGGCTGGAATGATTCGATTTATTCTATTTCTAAAGCAAACCCTCCATCTATTGTTTTGCCTGTTCGAAAGCTAATACCGAATGATAAAAAAGAATTACTGTACGATCAAGTACATCCAAATGATAAAGGCTATGAAATTATCGCTGACGCATTTACTAAACAAGTATTATCCTACAAATAGTAAGGTAAAAACAAACAATTCTATTTTTATACGGTACCTTTTTTTGTTACAATGATAATGGAAGGGGGCCTTTATATGGAATCACGTGAGTGGGAACGTATTGTTGATCATCTTCTTTCGTTAGTGCCTCTTTTTTATCGCAAATTTATGCTTCCTGGAGAATTTTCTTCACAAAGGCACATGCCACCGTCACATACACAGGTGTTACTGCTATTGCATGAACGTGGCACATTAGCAGTGTCAGAAATCGGAAAGCGATTGGCGATTTCAAGGCCAAACATGACACCTCTATTAAATAAATTGATTCAGGAAGAACTCATAGAGCGTCATTACAGCGAAAAAGATCGACGGGTCATTTTAATTTCTCTTACGGCTGAAGGGAAATCATTAGTAAGTCAGTATCAACAATTTATTTTAGACAAACTAAAAGAAAACTTTCAAACATTATCTGAAAGCGATCGTGAACAACTCATTCACTCGCTTCAAACCATTCAAAGCTTAATTTTGAAAACAAACGTGTAAAGCTGCTTCCAAAAGAAGCAGCTTTATGATTCATAATAGTTTCCATAATACACATTTGAATACGGCCATGTCATTAAGTAAGGCTTTCGTTCCTGAGAAGGCTGCGGCGGCTGATATGATTCAAACTGTTGCCGTGCATAAGCGGGATAATAATTCACATATGGATATCCTTTAGGTACATAGTAATAATACATTTATCTTCTCCTCCTTTTCCTTAAACATATTCAAGGTAGAAAATGAATGTGACATTCTTTATATTTGTACAAGCGATTTATATGTCTTTTAGTAAATAATATATGGAAACCCTCTCTATTTAGAAAGTTTTTTCACATTTTGAAATAAACTTACCAATAATGCTTTTTGAGCGTGCAATCGATTCCCTGCTTGCTCAAAAACAACGGAAGAAGGTCCATCTATAATTTCTCCTGTTACTTCTTCTTCACGATGAGCAGGTAAACAATGTAAGAAACGATACGTTGCTTTCGCATGCTGAACAAGTTTTCCGTTCACTTGAAACGGTTGAAATAATTTATATTTCTCTTCTGTATCTTCTTGCCCCATACTCATCCAAACATCCGTATAGATAAAGTCAGCATCTTTCACTGCCAACTCCGGATCATTCAAGACTTCAATATTTGCTCCCGTCTCATTTGCAATTTCTAGCGCACGCTTTACAATTTGTTCATTCGGTTCATATCCTGGGGGCGTCGCTACTGTCATATGCATACCGACTTTTGCACTTGCTAGCAGTAAAGAGTGACATACATTATTTCCATCCCCTACGTAAGCAAGTTTAATTCCTTTAAATGTATGAACTTCTTCATAAATTGTCATCAAATCTGCTAATGCCTGACACGGATGATGATCATCTGTTAATCCATTGATAACAGGAATATTTGCTTCTTTCGCGAGCTCCTCTACATCCGCGTGTGAGAATGTACGAATCATAATTCCATCAATATAATGAGATAATACTTTTGCCGTGTCTGAAACACTTTCGCCTCTGCCAAGCTGCATTTCTTTTCCACTTAGAAACATTCCATGTCCACCAAGTTGTACCATTCCTGCTTCGAAAGAAACACGCGTACGAGTTGAATGTTTATCAAAAATTAACCCTAATATTTTTCCTTCTAATAAAGGGACGTGTTTCTCTTTTTTTAAATACATTGCAAATTCAATTAACGTAATGATCTCCTCTTGCGTCAGTTCTTCTAATGTTAAAAGGTCCTTCGTTTGTAATTTCGGTACTTGTACAGTTGACATAGCATTTCCCCCTTATAATATTGGTGATTTTTGTGTACAAATCACTCTTTTCATCATATTTATCGCTTCATCTATTTCTTCATTCGTTACAATGAGTGGTGGTAAAAGTCGTAAAACATTCGTTCCGGCTTGCAATACAAGAAGTCCCTCTTTTTCTAATTGGGCTATAATTGGCGTGACGTCACACTTACAAACGACTCCAATCATAAGTCCTTTCCCGCGAATATCAGTAATCCATTCAATATCATGTAATTCTTTTTTTAGCTTTTGTAATAAATATTCTCCCTTTACCTTAACTTCTTGCAAAAAAGATGGTTGCTTCATAATTTGCAACACTTCTTTTGCTGCTGTCATTGCAATATAATTTCCACCAAATGTAGAACCATGAGTCCCCGCTGAAAAAGCAGACGTAAGCTTTTTCTTTCCAAGCATTGCCCCAACTGGAATACCATTTCCAAGCGCCTTTGCCGCTGTAACAATATCCGGGGATGTTCCAGTCTGTTCATAAGCAAATAATGTTCCCGTTCTTCCCATCCCTGTTTGCACCTCGTCGATCATATAAAGGGCTCCATATTGTCTACATAACTGCTCTATCTCTTGCAAAAAGGAAATGTCAGCAGGTAAGACGCCACCCTCTCCTTGAACAACTTCCACCATAACTGCCGCCACTTCTTCATTCATTGCCTCCCTGAACGCTTCTATATCATTAAAGGGAATATGTAAAAAAGACGGAAGAAGTGGCCCGAATCCCGTTTTTACTTTTTCTTGTCCAGTTGCACTCATTGTCCCAAACGTTCTACCATGGAAAGATTGCTGGAATGTTAAAACAAGAGATTTCCCTGTATGCTTACGCGCTAGCTTAAGCGCTGCTTCATTCGCTTCTGCTCCGCTATTACAAAAGAACACGTAATCTAACTCCCGTCCTTCTGTTAGCAATGCAGCTACCTTTTCTTGTATCTTGTGCGGAAAAAGATTTGATATATGCCAAATTTCTTGTAATTGCTTTGTCATTGCTTCTACAAGTACAGGATGACAATGTCCTAAATTGCATACAGCAATTCCAGAAGTAAAATCTAAATACTTTTTCCCACTTTCATCTATAACCTTCGCTCCCGTCCCTTGAACAATTTCAATACCACGTCTCCCGTATGTCGGAAATATATGACTGCTCATACAATATTCACCCCTTTTGTTACTGTCGTTCCAATCCACTCACCTGATGTTCCTACAAAATGTTTTGCACCATTTACAATGCTGACATGCTGAACTCCCATCTGTATGGAGGTAAGAGCCGCCTGTACTTTCGGAATCATCCCCCCTGTAATAACTCCTTCTTCTATAAGCTGTAAAAGCTCTATTTCATCCGTTTTGTTTAACAATTCTCCTTCACACAATACACCGTCTACATCCGTAATAAAGAGTAGTTCTTTCGCCCCCAGCGCCGCTGCAATCCCTGCTGCAGCAGTATCTGCATTTATATTATATACCTGGTCTCCCCTTATCCCAATCGGAGCAATAACCGGAATATAATTCAAATCTAGTAACCCTTTTAGTAGTGAAGTCTCTACACCGCTAACTTCTCCAACATATCCAATATCCATATCAAGGGGCTGAACTTGAAGTAAATTCCCATCACAACCAGAGATTCCGATTGCATGCAAGCCATGCTTTTGAAAATTCATCACCACTTTTTTATTCGTACTTCCGCATAAAACCATTTGAACAACATTCATCACTTCTTTTGTCGTCACACGTAACCCATTTTTCTTTTCAACTGAAATATTAAATTGCTTTAGCTTTGCGTCAATTTCTGGTCCACCACCATGAACAACAATAACTTGATATTTTTTCTTCAGTTGCTCTATACATTTTAAAAATACATGATCTAAACGATCTAACATGCTACCACCGCATTTTACTATAATATACTCGCTCATCTCTTCTCTCCTTACGTACGATAACAAGCATTTATTTTCACATATTCATAACTTAAGTCGCAGCCCCAAGCTCTCCCTTTCTCCCCTCCAAGGTGCAAATGAACGTCAATCACAATTTCAGATTGCTTTAATTTTTGTTTCATTTCCTTTTGAGAGAATGCTTGTGGCTCGCTGCTTTGTAAAACAGAAATAGACTGAACAGCAATATCAACAGCAGTAGGTTCAATAGCAACTCTACTTTGACCAATCGCACTAATAATGCGGCCCCAATTTGCATCTTCACCATACATTGCTGTTTTCACAAGACTTGAACCAACAATTTGTTTTGCAACCTTATTCCCTTCTTCTACTGTTCGTGCCCCATATACATTCACTTCAACTAACTTAGTAGCACCTTCACCATCTTTAGCAATTTGCTTCGCTAAGTCCTCACATACCTTTTGCAAAGCAACCATAAATTTCTCCCACTCCACATGATTGGTATGAATAGCAGTTGTTCCTGATAACCCGCTTGCCATTACAACCACCATATCATTTGTAGATGTATCTCCATCCACTGTAATTTGGTTAAATGTATGATTCGTAACTTGTGATAATGCTAGCTGAAGTGCTTCTTGTTCTATATTTACATCTGTTGTAATAAAGCTAAGCATCGTCGCCATATTCGGATGAATCATACCAGAACCTTTTGCTGCCCCTGCAATCGTCACTTCTTTCCCTTCAATCATTAACTGATAACACGAGTGCTTTGTCATAAGATCCGTTGTTAATATCGCTTCATAAAAGGAGTCTGCTTTCTCTTTTTCTTTCGATGGTACAAGAGATGGAATTCCATCCCGAATCACCTCCATCGGCAAAGGCAGTCCAATGACACCTGTTGAAGCAACTGCCACATGATTTTCTTTTACATGGAATTGTTTCGCAGCCAACCTTCTCATTTCATACGCATCTTGTAATCCCTGTACACCCGTACAAGCATTTGCATTTCCGCTATTTACAATAATTGCTTGTAGTTTTCCTTCCATAGCTATACTTTCTTTTGTAACTTGTACTGGCGCAGCTTGAAATTGATTTGTTGTATATACAGCTCCACAATTAGCAGGAACATCGCACACAATTACTCCCATATCCTTCTTCTCTTTTTTCACGCCAGCTTCAACACCATTTGCTGAAAAACCTTTTGGTGATACGATGGAACCGCC
The DNA here is from genome assembly GCF_017498755.1 of Bacillus sp. XF8. NCBI lineage: Bacteria > Bacillati > Bacillota > Bacilli > Caryophanales > Bacillaceae > Bacillus > Bacillus sp. XF8. The sequence goes on from NZ_JAGDQK010000004.1 coordinate 158,876, forward strand.
CTCTACTTTTAGAATACAATCTGTTTTAATCACCATTCTCCCCTCCTTATGGATAAAGTGGTATATATTGTAATCCCGCTGTTTCCTCTATCCTTGCTAATAAGTTTGCATTTTGAATTGCTTGCCCAGCTGCTCCTTTCATCATATTGTCGATAACGGAAACAACTGTAATACGTCCTGTTCGTTCATCATAAGCCGCTCCAATATCACAATAATTTGAACCCCTTACTTCTTTTGGACTTGGAAACTCTCCTTTAGAACGGATCCGAACAAAAGGGGCATGACAATACGTTTCTTCATATAACTTCTGTAATATCTGTGCATGGATATCTCGTTTTGCTTTTGCATAGAGAGTAACCATAATCCCTCTCGATATCGGAATTAAATGTGTGCTAAATGTAATTGGTTTTGCCTGTTTATTCCATTCGGTAAGCATTTGTTCAATCTCTGGAACATGCTGATGCTCATTCACCTTATAAATATGGAAATTATCATATAGCTCTGGAAAATGAGTCATTGTTGTCGGTGTCTTTCCCGCTCCTGACACCCCTGATTTCGCATCGATAATAAGTGAGTCTTCCTCTATCATCCCGCCCTGCATTAACGGGGCTGCTGCTAATAGAGCTGCTGTTGCAAAGCATCCTGGATTTGCAACCAATTCTGTTTCTTGAATCGCTAGCTTTTTCCATTCACTTAATCCGTACACGGCCTTTTGAAGAATTTCTTCCTTTGCAGCGGGCTTTTTATACCATGTTTCATATGCATAAGGATTCAACATACGAAAATCACCTGATAAATCAATAACTTTTAAACCAGCCGCTAGCAAGCGTGGCGTCAGCTCAGCCGAAACCCCTGCCGGTGTCGCTAAAAATACAATACTAGCCTCCTTCGCTATCACATCTACGTCGATTTCTTGTAACGTATTGACAATAACATTTCGTAAGTGCGGATATGCATTTGTTATCTGTTCTCCTACTTGTGAAAAAGAATGAAGAGATGCTATCGAAAAATATGGATGATGATGTAACAACCTTATTAACTCAATTCCTCCATATCCAGTTGCTCCAATAATCGCGACTTTCATATGTTCCTCCTTATTTCAATTCTTTAAATTAAGTATGATTATAATATTGTATATTTATAGAGTCAATTAAATATTTATTAATTTTAAAAGTTTTAAATTCGTAATTTTTCTAGAAAAACAATATATACGTATGAATTTTTATACGAAGATGATGTACACTAGTATTTTTTATATACTTCAAGTACAATAAAAACAATACATTTATACATGCAAGCGGGGAAAAACATGGATGAAAAATTAATCGAGAAGATGTTGATGAAAAGTTTTCAGCAATATCAATGTAAACCTGTTTCAAAAGAGGATCAGGAAGTTTTAATTCAAAGTATCCAAACAATGCTTGGTTCGGAATCTGATATCGATGTATATGAAGCAATTGAGGATATTGTTTATGAATATATTACGGGAAAATAAAAAACAGGAGATTTCCATTTGGAAATCTCCTATTTTTTACTTAATGATTTACCTGCTATACGTTCAAAAACACTTGGAAATAACGCAAAAAGTTTTGGTCCAACACTCATCCATTTTGGTAAATTCACTTCACGCTTTTTCGTTTGCATTGCTTTTACAATTTGCTCTGCTACGTATGTCGGCTTTAACATGTAACGTCCCATATTTTTCACATATGTACCTGATTGATCAGCAATATCAAAAAAGTTTGTGTCAATTGGCCCTGGATTAATTGCTGTCACGTGAATATTTGTATTTGAGAGCTCCATACGTAAGCTATTCGTAAATCCTAATACTGCATGTTTACTCGCTGCATATGCACTAGATTTTGGCGTGGCAATTTTCCCTGCTAAAGAAGCAACATTAACGATTTGTCCACTATTGCTCTCTAACATATGAGGTAATACAGCTTTCGTACAAGCTACTAATCCAAATACATTGACCTGAAACATATCTTTCACTTCAGCCATGGACGCTTCTTCAAACGTTTTGAAAATACCAAAACCCGCATTATTTACCAATATATCAATCTGTCCTGCATCTTTTAACACTTTTGCAAAAACAGTATCAACTTCTGCTTCTTCACTTACATCTAATACATAATAATAACAAGGCGTATTGTAAGTCGTTTTAATCTTCTCTGCTAATACTCGTAGTTTGTCTTCTGTCCGTGCTATCAATACAGGAATCGCGCCCTCTGCTGCAACTTGCATCGCAACTTGTTCTCCAATTCCACTAGAAGCTCCTGTAATGACGATTACTTTTTCTTGTAAACGTCCTGTCATCGCTGTCACCTACTTTGCATAATAAATCAATTGTGGCGACGATTCATCAATCATCACTTGTTGATTATATGCTAAAAAGTCTAATTGTCCAACTGTTTCTGAAATCGTAAGTGGCAATTGCTCTTTATATAATACAGGAAATAATTTCACACATACTTCAAAGGCTGTCATCGGTTTTTCTTTTAATAATTCTAATACTTTAAACGCACGTGTTTCTTGCTTTTGCAACCTTCCTTCTATCAGCTCGTTCACATTCACAATATCTTCTCCATGACCTGATAAAATGCGTGAAATCTTCATGTTACTTAAACGTTTTAATGTTTGATTATATTGTAGTAAAGGGCGTGCTCGCTCAGTCTGCCCTTCATATGGCGGTTCTAATATCGGATTCGAAGAAATATGACTAATTAAAGCATCCCCACCAATTAACAACCCATCTCGCTCCCTGTATAACGAAATATGAGTCGAAGCATGCCCTGGTGTTTCAATAACTGTGAATTCAGGTAAAAATTCAATACCGTCTCCCTCTCGTACAGTATGTGTTAACGATCTATTACAGGAATATTTAAGTGTTTTCGTTGTAAGTAATGCTTCATTTTTCAAAAATGCTTCCGGAACTCCGAACTGTAATGCGGCTTCTTGAAAAAATTGCTGATAACGTTTCAAAAATTGAGAATCCTGCGTAATCCATGGCTCATTCCAAGGATGGCCCACAATATTCGTCTTCTCAGAAAATGTGTTTAAAAGCCCACAATGATCAGCATGATGATGTGTAATCACTACTGTTTCAATGTCTACTATCTTGTATCCTAAAGTCCTTAATTGTTTTTCTAATGCCGACTTTGCCTCTTTTGTATTTGTCCCTGTATCAATTAATGTTAATGATTCTCCCTCTACTAAAAACACATTAACTGTCTCAACTGCAAATGGAACAGGAATCTCCATTCGATGAATTGCTACCATGTTTATGCCCCCCGTCTCTCTCCGGTTCAAAAATGAATCCCTCTTCAGTTTACAACTTCTATAAAAATTTGTCATTATTTTCAGACAAAAAGAAGGTGTTTTCTATAATAAAACGAATGTATGTAAATTTATAAGTTTTTCTTACAAAAAATAAAGGAGGCGCATCATGTCTATTCAAAACATTTCCTTTCTAGGTGCTGGATCTATAGCTGAAGCAATCATCGCTGGTTTATTAGATGCGAATGTCGTAAAGGGTGAACAAATTACAGTAAGTAACCGCTCCAATGAAACAAGATTACAGGAATTACATACAAAATACGGTGTCAAGGGAACACATAACAAAGAGGAGCTACTTACTCATGCGGATATTATTTTTCTTGCAATGAAGCCAAAAGACGTCGTAGAAGCACTTCAACCTATAAAAAAATATATAACGAATAATCAACTCGTTATTTCATTATTAGCTGGTGTTTCTACAAGTTCTATTACAAGCTTGCTTCAAAAAAATGTTCCGATTATCCGTGCAATGCCAAATACTTCAGCAGCTATTTTAAAATCTGCTACAGCTATATCTCCATCCTTGCATGCAACAGAGCAGCATATTCATATTGCTAAATCTTTATTTGAAACAATCGGCCTTGTTTCAGTGGTGGAAGAAGAGCATATGCATGCTGTTACTGCATTATCAGGAAGTGGTCCTGCCTACGTGTATTACGTAGTTGAAGCAATGGAAGAAGCTGCAAAACAAATCGGCTTAGAAGAGTCTGTGGCTAAATCACTTATTTTACAAACAATGATCGGTGCAGCTGAAATGCTTAAGGCTAATACAAAGCACCCTTCTATCTTACGAAAAGAAATTACCTCTCCTGGTGGAACGACAGAAGCTGGCATCGAAATTTTACAGAGTTTTAATTTTCAACAAGCACTCGTTGCATGTATTACACAAGCTACAAAACGATCTCATGAACTCGGAAAAACATTAGAACAATTAACAAAAGAAAAATAATAAAAGGAGCTCAGAAAATAAATCTGAGCTCCTTTTATCACAACTATATTCTCTTATTTGCTACTCTTTCCAAAAATCTCTTCTTGGAGACGACGGCCTGTTGGTGTTGCTGCTAGTCCACCTTCTGCTGTCTCACGAAGTGCAACTGGCATTGTTTGCCCAATTCTAAACATCGCTTCAATAACTTCATCGCATGGAATTGTACTCGTTACACCAGCTAGTGATAAATCTGCTGCAATCATTGCATTTGAAGCACCCGCTGCATTACGTTTTACACAAGGGACTTCTACAAGTCCAGCAACCGGATCACATACTAATCCTAACATATTTTTTAAAGCAATCGCCATCGCTGTTGCTGCTTGTTCTTGTGTTCCACCAGCCATTTCAACAGCTGCCGCAGCTGCCATTCCACTTGCTGAACCAACCTCAGCTTGACAACCTCCAGCTGCACCTGAAATACAAGCATTATTAGCAACAACCATCCCAAATGCTCCCGCTGTAAATAGAAATTCAATCATTTCTTCCCGTGTTGGCTGTAATTTTTCTTTGAGCGCAAACAGTACGCCTGGTACAGTTCCAGCCGATCCAGCTGTTGGTGTTGCACAAATAATCCCCATGGCTGCATTTACTTCATTTGTTGCAACCGCTTTGCTCACTGCATCCAAAATTGTATGTCCAGATAAGCCTTTTCCGCTCTTCATATACTCTTGTACTTTCACCGCATCACCACCAGTTAAACCAGTTGGTGATTTCACACCTTTAATGCCACGCTCTACGGCTTGTTCCATCACGACTAAGTTTTTCTCCATGCCTGCAAGTACTTCTTCACGAGAGATACTTCTTGTCTCCATTTCACATTGAATCATAATTTCTGCAATTTTTACATTCTGTTCTTTAGCTTGTGCCACTAGTTCCGCTGCGTTCCGAAACATGATGCGTCCCCCCTGCAATTAGTCCATAATAGTTACTTGACAAATGTTTGATTGTCCTTTTATTTCTTCAATCACTTCATCTGCCAATAATTCGTCCGTTTCAATAACCATAAGCGCTCTTCTTCCTTTTTCCTTACGTGAAACGCTCATTGTACTAATGTTAATTTCATGTTTCGCAAGTATAGAAGCTACAGATGCGATTGCTCCAAAGCGATCATTATTCACGATAAGGAGTGCCGGACTTGTTCCTGATAGTTGTAAATCAAATCCATTTAATTCCACCACTTCAATCTTACCGCCACCAATTGAACAAGCAACCACTTCAATCTCCTCTTCTCCTTTATACAAACGAATTCTCGCTGTATTTGGATGTGGCGCATTCGCTTCCTCTTCAATAAAGTCCACTTCAATCCCACGCTCTTTTGCAATTTCTAGCGCACTTGGGATACGTGTATCATCTGTTTCAAATCCTAGTATTCCACCAATCAATGCTACATCCGTACCATGACCACGATATGTTTTTGCAAACGAGCCATATAACGAGATCGTAACTCTTTCTGGTTCATGACGGAAAAGTTGACGAGCAACTTGCCCCATTCTTGCTGCACCTGCTGTATGTGAACTAGACGGTCCAATCATAACTGGACCGATAATATCAAATACTGAGCGATATTTCATCATGATTCCCCCTAAATCTTTTATGAAAAATTGCTTACTACTATTCTATTAAGCTGCCGATTCTGTTGCCTTTCCTCCGTACCACGAATTTGCGCCGCTGTACGAATTGGATAATTTTTGAATAGAAGTGAGCCAATATATCCTGAAATAATTCCAGAGACCATAATACATAAGAAACATAGCGTTACTTTCATCGGATCATTAAAGCCATACATCACCATAAGTCCGGCAATTGGCGGTGCTGTCGCAACAACTGTAATAACTCCACCTAATATAATCCCCATAACAATCGGATTTGTATCAGCCGCAGTTGTAATAACTCCAACAATTTGCTTCAATGTTGCAGTGACAATTGGATCTATTCCTTGTGCAATCAACCTTGTTAATGGTGCCGCGATTACAATACACGCAATTAAATCTAATCCTTTTGGTACACGTTTTTCAATTTGCTTTACTAAAAACGATATAAGATAACCAGCAATAAATCCTGGTAGCAATCAAAATTTTAACACAGAAGCCCCTACAAGCATAGCATAAACCGGTGATACCCCCATTGCTTATGCAACAAGAGTTGCACCAGCTACCCCACCAAGACTACCTGCAGATTCTCCAACTTTTTTTAAAAACAGTATGCCCATTAAATCTCCACCAACGTATAGCTGAAATGCTTCAACTAAGAAACTCGCGACAGCAGCACTTGCTAAAGCTCCCATTGCTTTCATCCCATTTGGTGCTTTGAAACTAAAGAGTGAAAAAAGACTTAGTACAAATAATAACAGTATCGTTCCCTTAATAATTCCATGATGCCCTCTCCCATTTAGTCAATTTCGTTTCGTTACGAAAAATGGCTAAAACACATGTTGTAACTTACGATGAATTGTAATGTGCCCTCATTATAGCCTGTTTTTTATGAAACGCTTACTTTTGTTGAATTTTAAAATTTCTGAATTCAAAACTATTTATCTCTCTTGTACTAATAATATATAAATTTACTTATATAACAGTTTTTTAAAACAACCAATACTTTGTATTTTTTTCCTACATATTCAAAATCTTTAAAGTTTCTGTATCATCTTATATAGCTATCAAATAATAACAGCTCCATCTATTTATATAGAGATAATTTTTTATTACAAATAAAACAATGGCAAGATTACGTTGCCATTGTTTTTAAAATGTTACCGTTCTACTGGAAAATGTTTTAAGTCCATTGCGATTTCTGTGTTTGTAAACAGCGATTGTGCTTCTTTTAATAAATCCTTATAAGTGTCTCCTTGATAACGAGAACTAATATGGGTTAAAATTAACCGTTTCACATTGGCTTGCAATGCAATACGAGCTGCCTGTTCTGTTGTAGAATGAAAATAATCATGTGCTTGTCCTTCATCTTCTGCTGCAAATGTCGCTTCGTGCACAAGTACATCTGCATCTTGTGCTAGCTGGCGACTGGCTTCGCAATAACGTGTGTCTCCTAAAATCGTAATAATTCTTCCTTTTTGAGGTGGACCGATAAAGTCGTTCCCGTGTAAAACTCTTCCATCATCTAACTCAACTGTCTCACCATCTTTTAAACGTTTAAAGACTGGACCTGGCTTCACACCTTCTTCTAACAGCTTCTCAACAAGAAGGTGTCCTTGTATATCTTTCTCAACAATTCGATATCCAAAACATTCAATCCCATGTGATAATCGCTTCGTTTCTACAGAAAATTGAGTGTCTTCAAAAACAATGCCTTCCTCTGTAATTTCAACAATTTCAAGTGGATATTTAACATGCGTTGTACTCACTGATAATGCTACTTCAATGAATTGCTTAATCCCTTGTGGGCCGTATACTGTTAATGGAGTTGTTCCTCCTTGAAAGGAACGACTTCCTAATAAACCAGGTAAACCAAAAATATGATCACCATGTAAATGTGTAATAAAAATTTTTTCAATGCGACGCGGGCGCACAGATGTATGTAAAATTTGATGTTGCGTTGCTTCACCACAGTCAAATAGCCACGTTTCACCTCGTTCTTCTAACAACTGCAAAGCAATTGCCGAGACATTCCTTCCTTTTGAAGGGACGCCTGCACCAGTTCCTAAAAATACAAATTCCACTTTCTTTCCTCCAGCTCTTTATATAATCTATCTTTCATCTTACGGAATGTTATTTCAAATGGCAAATGAATTTCCACGAACTACTCATCTAGACGACTATATTACACGAATATTAACGACAAAAAAATAGCAATCGTTCGTGTTTTGTAGTAAAATAATTGTATTATAAATAAAGGGAGCGTTTAACTATGAAAGAAGTATTTCGTTTACAAACTGATTTTTTATCTTCATTTGATCGCTGGGTAAGTTCTTTCGTTTCTGATCACCCAGCGCAACTAGAGTGGACGACTTTAAAAGAGTTAATCCATGAATACACAACATTGCATACAAATCAAACGTTACCGGAATATATCTCTTCCTCTATCACATATTATGCACAACGTATTTCAACAACAAACAATTCAGAGATTGTGATTTACGAATATCCTTCTATCTCATAATCTATAAAAATAAAGAAGCATCGAAAATCGATGCTTTTTTGTTTTTATAAATATACAAATCTCGTTACTTTAACATATATTCTTTCGTTATATCATAGAACGATACCACATTATCCTCTCGCCCATTTACAAACCGTTTATATACTTTATCAATAGGGAACACTTTCCACTCTCCTACTTGCAAATGTAAAACTTCTTTACCATTAAAAACTTTTCCTTGAATCCACTCTGCCTCTTGTGCTATATGCCTTTTTAGAACTTCACCTAAATAACTTCCCCAAATTAAAGTCATCGTATAAATTTGATTTTCTGTCGGTATCTCTTCTTCATTTCCGCTTGCTTCCTTATCACGCAAATCATTCGCATAATAATCTAAAATTTCTTCCAACTCTTTAATGTTTTCCTCGGAATAATTAAAAGTTTTGTCAAAAGCTTTCGCATATTCAATGGCCTTATTACAAAGATTTTGTATTCTATGAACGAGATTATGTTGATTCATACTCTGCTTCCTCCCAAGCTAATTTGATAAAAATTATATCATCTCATTTTCACTACGCATAATAAACATCTAAATGGTCATTTTAAGAACGTAACATCATGAAGGAGGTATAACATTGAAAAAAATAAAAGTATTTTCAATCTTGTCTATGGCAATTATTTCGCTATTTGGATGTGCGGGGAATCAAAATGATAAAGCACTGAACAATCGAGATAACAACGATGTACGAAATGTTAGATACGAAGGTAACAACGCTGATGTAAGAAGAGTTAGAAATGATACGAATGGTATCAATAATAATCAAACACGATTAGAAGTAGCCGATAAAGCAGCTGACCGAATTGTTGAACTAGAAGAAGTTGAACGTGCGAATGTTATTGTGACAAATAGAAACGCCTATGTTGCCGTTGTTTTACGTAACGGAGATAACCTAACAAATCAATTAGAAAATAAAATCGCAGATCAAGTAAGAGCAACAGATGCAGATATTCGAAACGTCTTTGTATCCGCCAACCCCGATTTTGTAAACCGAATGAGAGATTATACAGAAAAAGTGAATAAGGACGAACCAGTAGAAGGATTATTTGAAGAATTTAACGAGGCAGTTCGGAGAGTTTTTCCTAACGCTCGATAAAAAATCCTGACTTCATTCCAAAAGGATTTGAAGTGAAGAAGCACTTATTCGAATTATCGAAAAACTAACGAAAGTATTGAGTAAAGGTGTTGATTCCAACGAAAAGGTATCTATTCAAGCAACTCAACCACCTTAATCGAAAAAGTAGTAAGTCGAATGCTTTTAGAATCTGGGGGTACCTCTGCTGGATGGAAAACTTCACTAGACTTAGAAGCGGGCTAAACATAAAAAGTGTCATGGATACTGAATTACCATGACACTTTTTACATAAATTTATTCTGCAACTTTTGCTGAAATGATTTCTCCTGCTTTCGAAACAGCTGACTTCCTTTTTGTAAAACAGGAGTACCATATTTATCATTAATCTGGTCAATGACAGCTAATAGTGGCTCTTCTTTCGCATCTTCTTCAAATGAAAATAAATCTAGTTGTTTAATTGATTCTGTCTTCCATTCTAGTTCCGTAGCTGTAACACCAAGCAACCGAATCGGATCGCCATCCCAATGATGCTTCCATAAACGTGAAGCAGCTTGAAAGATATCACGTTCTTCCCAAATTGCATTTTTCAATTGTTTACTCCGCGTTATTGTACGCCGATCATGATATTTAATCATAACTTGAATATTATAGGTGACAAGGGTCCGCTTTTGTAGCCTTTTACTAACTGATTTCGATAAGCGCTCTAACATATCGAGCAATTCCTTCTCTTCATCCATATCTTTTGAAAATGTTGCCGAATTTCCAATACTTTTGTGTTGTCCCATTTGATTTGGAACGACTTCTCTTTCGTCCATACCTTTTGCCCGTTTTTGTAAATCTACGCCATGCTTCCCTATTTTAGCACGAATTACATGCTCCTCTCCATTTGCTAACTGCCCAATTGTATGTATATGAATTTCTTTTAATTTTCCTGCTGTTTTCTGACCAATTCCATGCATCGCTTCAACAGGACGTGGCCAAAGTAATTCCTGAATATCTCGTTTCCGAAACACGGTAATACCGAGTGGCTTTTTCATATCTGACGCAGTCTTCGCGAGAAAAAGATTAGGAGCTATTCCAATGCTGCATGGCAGCTGTAATTCTGTTAATAATGCTTGCTGAATCATCTTAGCAATCTCAAGAGGCGAACCTAATCCATAACAATCTGTTATATCCAAATAACCTTCATCTATAGAAACCGGCTGTATCTTTTCAGTAAATCGTGACAGAATTTGAAACATCTCGAATGATGCCTCTCGATATAATTTAAAATTCGGATGCTTCACAATTAATTCTGGGCATAACCGTTTTGCTTCCCAAAGTGGCATTGTTGTTCGTACTCCGTGTTCCCTTGCTTCATAACTGCATGTTACAATGATTCCTTTTCGCTCTTTTTCATTTCCTGCAATTGCTAATGGCTTTCCTTTTAAGGACGGATCATGTGCAATTTCAACCGATGCAAAAAAACAATTCATATCAACATGCAAGATAACACGCCCATTTTTTGGATACATTTCTCTCAAACTTCTCACCTCCAAAAGAACATTTGTTCTTCGTTTCATTATATCAAATTCAATAAAAACAGTGGAGCTTTTCAATTACAAAAACCATGTTCTTTCCTATCATATTTTTGATATACTTATATTAACGATGGATAATTTTGTAAAAGGATTGGTGATTATGAAAAACCATAGTAAACTCAATTACACATTCCTCGTTATTATATTAATCATTGCTATTAATTATTTGTTACTTCCAATTTTTAATATTAATATTACCTTTGCACTTCTCCCTCACGTAGTGCGCGTCGCCACAACATATATACTCCCATGGATTTTTTTATATTGGCTCATTCGCCTTGTGAAAGCAATTGAATCTAAATAAAAAAGAACGTGTAAACCCATTATAGTTTACACGTTCTTTTTTATATAACTTACAATTATTTCGCTACTTCTTCAATAATTGCCACAACTAGTTCAGCTGTTTTGGCTAATTCTTCAACAGGAATCTTCTCATTTGTTGTATGAATTTCTTCATAACCGACTGCTAAGTTTACTGTTGGAATACCATGTCCAGCAATTACGTTTGCGTCACTTCCGCCACCACTTTGGTGAAGAGAAGGCGTACGACCAATTTTCTCAGCAGCACGTTTTGCAACTTCTACAACATGATCACCATCAGCAAATTTAAATCCCGGGTACATAACTTTTACTTCAACATCTGCTTGACCGCCCATTTCTTTTGCAGTTGTTTCAAATGCTTCTTTCATTTTTGCAACTTGTTCTTGCATTTTTTCATTTACTAAAGAACGAGCCTCCGCAAAGATTTGTACATGGTCACAAACGATATTTGTTTGTGTACCACCTTCGAAACGACCGATATTTGCAGTTGTTTCAGAATCAATACGACCAAGTGGCATTTTTGCAATTGCTTTTGCTGCGATTGTAATTGCAGATATACCTTTTTCAGGTGCTACACCAGCGTGAGCTGTTTTTCCGCGAATAATCGCATTTACTTTTGCTTGTGTTGGTGCTGCAACTACAATTTCGCCCACTTTTCCATCGCTATCTAATGCATAACCATATTTTGCTGTAATACGTTCACGGTCTAATGCTTTCGCACCAACAAGACCTGATTCTTCGCCAACTGTAATAATAAATTCAATTTTCCCATGAGGGATATTTTTTTCTTTTAAAACGCGGATTGCTTCAAACATAGATGCTAATCCAGCTTTATCGTCTGATCCTAAAATTGTAGTACCATCTGATACGATATAACCATCTTTAATAGAAGGTTTAATTCCTTTACCAGGAACTACTGTATCCATATGAGAAGTGAAATAAATTGTCTCTACTCCTTCTTTCGTTGCTGGTAAAGTACAAATTAAGTTACCTGCTCCATGTCCAGTTACACCCATTGTGTCATCTTCAAATACTTCAACACCTAAAGCAGTAAATTTCTCTGTTAACACTTTACAAATTTCTGCTTCATATTTTGTTTCAGAATCTACTTGAACAAGTTCCATAAATTCATTTACTAAACGTTCTTGATTAATCATGAAAATGCGCCTCCTGCATTGCATTATGTATGTAACATTGTTAATTATAACAGAATTTCGCAAAAGTTTCGAAAGACAAGATAAAAAACAGATAGTTCACACATCTAGATAACCATCTGCTTTCTTCTACTCATTTAAAAGGACCCAGCGCATATGATCTTCCCAAATCCCATTCACCATTAACATTTTCCGGGACACCCCTTCATATTGAAATCCAATCTTCGTTACAACTTGAATAGATGCTAAATTACGAGGCATAATTGGAGCTTCAATGCGGTGTAAGTGAAATTCTTGAAAAGCGACATCAATTGCTTTTCTAAGCGCTTCTGTCGTATATCCTTTATTCAATTCATCTTTATCTAATTTGTAACCTAAAACGCAAGATTGATAAATACCCCTCACGATTAAATTGAAAGAAATACACCCAATAATATTCTTATTATCGCCTTTCTTAAAAATCCATAATCGAATAATTTTCCCTTCCTTAAACTCTTTTCTATCTTTTTGCAATCGTTTCTTTTGATAGTCCAGTGTAAAAAAATCATCTGGTCGATATTCTTCCCACGCCTTTAAAAACTCACGATTTTTGTCGTAATATTGAAGAACTTGCTCTGCATACGACTCGTCAATTTCTCTTAATTGCAAACGCTCTGTTTCATATATTTTCATCATCGTATCTCCATTCTTCATCTTGCAAAACTTTTTAAAAAGGCACCGAAAAAACTTGTGTCCATCCTTTTATATTCTCTATGTATTTTGAGTTTTCCTGTTATATTTTATATACACTTCTCGAATTTTGTCCTTACCCTCCCCTTGTCCATACTTTCGTTTCTCGTTACAATAAAGTTGTAATGATTGCAAGGAGGCACAGTATGAATAAAAAAGCACAAAAAGTTGTGATATACGTTATGCTAATTTCAATGCTTGTAACAACATTGCTTGCTGGAGCAAGTATGTTTTGGTAAAAAAGACGACGTGCTCGTCTTTTTTTTCCTACGTACATATATAAACAGGCTGTTTATTCTCCTGAATAGAAAATAAACAGCCTGCTCAATCACATTCATTTTAATGAATGATATGTATTTTATTTTATTATTAGTACAATCGCTACGATACTAAATGAAAAAGCCATCACAAGGGCCATCACAAAGCTAGTATAATGTTTCTGCTGAAACGCTCCTATAACAAAGGTTACATTCAGAAGTGCCATGAATACAATTGATATGAGAAAAGAACATATATTAAAAGTTGCCAATATGAAGGTAACAACGAATAGAAAACCAATACAAAATTGCATATAAGAAAGCCTTGCATTCAAATACATACAAGCAACTCCTTTTCCTATTATCTTTGTATATTCTCATTAACGCATGGTTATGTACACATGTCAAGACAACTTAGAAGAAAAGAAAAAGCCAACTTATAGGTTGACCTTTTCATAAGCAATAGCCCCTTTTTCTTTTGCAAGTTGCTGGAACGTTTTTTTTGATTTCACAATCGACACCTTTGTTCCAATCGGAATGCGATCAAATAAATATTCCACATCTTGTTTTTTCATCCGAATACACCCTTGCGAAATATATTTTCCAATTGAGCTTGGCTGATTTGTGCCGTGAATACCATATTTGCTTCCATCCGTACCTCGCGCGTTAAACCCAATCCATCTAGATCCAAGAGGATTTTTTGGTGATCCACCAGGGATATTCTTCGCAATATAGTAAGGATTTTTTGCTTTCATTACAACATCAAATGTCCCCTCTGGCGTTAATGCGTTTGTTTTTCCTGTCGCTACAGGAAAGACTTTTTGGATTTTACCATCATTAATGTAAGCAAGCTTGTTCGTCTGCTTATTTACAATAATAAATGGATCTCCAGCGCGCGGGTTATCTCCAAGAGGCCAAATCGGTGAAAGAGAAAAACATAATAGCAAGGATAGAAAATACGACATAATCCATTCCTTTCCTCTTTATATATAAATCCATTTTGATTTTTCGACATATTAGCTACGGCTATGAAAACAAAAACAATTATCCACTTATTTCCTCTTTTTGTTTTCACACTGCATGGGGCTAAAACAGGCACTGACCGCTTCTATGCATGGCCGGATGCTCTCACCCACCTAAAAAGAATGGTTTAATGTTGTTTTTTAAATTTGGATTTATATAAGTTCTTTCACATTATCCTTCCCTTTAAAACGACTTTTAATGAGTAAATATTGCTCCATTTCATAAACAAGTTGAACAAGCTTCGCACGCATTTCAAATTCTTCACGTGTTTCAGGAAGAGGCATTTCTCTAAAAATCTCTCGCATTTCTTGTAATTGTCTAAGTGAAATGAGACCGGTACTTTCAGGACGAATCGAATTCCCCACGTTTTCAATCACTTCCGCAATCATACCTGCCTGCTCATACGACCACGATAGTGAAGCTGCGAGGGGCATAATCCGCTCTAAAATTTCAAATTGTTGCATACGCATATCAAAATATCGATAATAATAATCATCTTCTCGCATAAATTGATTTTCAAGTTTTTTGAAAGATAACTCTTTTGCTTGCTTCAAAATGTCCTCTGTTTCAATTAATTCTTTTCCAGACCATGTACTATTCCGATTTCGTAAATATGCAGCCATCTCAAATAAAATCGTTTTAAAATTCCATTCTACTTTTTCCTGATATCCTTTTAATTTCTTTTCCGCACTTGGCATATACATATTTACCAATAAAGCTACGCTAATTCCAATTGTTAAAATCGCAATTTCATTCCCAATCGCTGACCACGTAACATGTTTTAATGAATATAAATGCATAACAATAACGGAACTTGTTACAATTCCTTCTTGAATTTTAAACATAACAGCTGTCGGGATAAAAGTAAGAAGTAACAAACTAATCGCAAGGGGTGTATAACCGATTGTTTCAAAAATACAAAACGAGAATACCATGGATAATACACAAGCTAAAAATCGGTGCAAAGAAACTTGAAGTGATTTTCGTTTCGTATTTTGCACACATAAAATAACTAAGATCCCTGCAGAACTATAAAATTCTAACCCAAAAAGCTGCGCAATAAAAACCGCTGCCCCTGTTCCAACTGCTGTTTTCACTGTACGGTATCCAATTCTAAACATATCATTGCTCCTATATGTATAAACGTATTTACAGTAAGTATAAAAAAAGGATGACATGCTGTCATCCTTTTCACCTTATTATTCACGTAACTTTTACAGGTTACAATATTTTTTGTAAAAATTCTTGTGCCCGTTCGCTCGTTGGAGCTGTAAAAAACTGCTCTGGGTTCGTGTCTTCAACTAATTTTCCACCGTCTAAGAAAAGTACACGATCAGCTACTTCTTTCGCAAATCCCATCTCATGTGTCACAATCGCCATTGTCATTCCAGTAGTCGCTAAAGATATCATAACTTCTAATACTTCTTTTACCATCTCTGGATCAAGTGCAGAAGTTGGCTCATCAAATAACATAACTTCCGGCTCCATTGCTAAAGCTCTAGCAATGGCTACACGCTGCTTTTGTCCTCCTGAAAGACGATTTGGATATGCATCCTTTTTATCTAGCAGTCCTACTTTTTCAAGTAGTTCTTTCGCTTTTTTCTCTGCTTCTTGTTTTGCTACCCCTTTTACATTTACTGGCGCATACATAATATTTTCTAATACTGTCATATGTGGGAATAAGTGAAAATGTTGAAACACCATCCCAACATTTTCACGAACGTTCATAATATTTGTTTTCGGATTGGTCACTTCATCATTCCCAATCCAAATATGACCACTTGTAGGTGTTTCTAGCACGTTCATACAACGTAAAAATGTTGATTTTCCGGACCCAGACGGGCCAACAATCGCAACAACCTCACCCTTTTCGATTGTTGTCGTAATTCCTTTTAATACTTCATTTTGTCCAAATGATTTATGAAGGTTTTCAATTTTAATCACTTTTCTTCATTCTCCCTTCAATTGCTTTCCCGACAAATGTAAGAATAATTACTAAAATATAGTAAACAAGTCCAACAAATAGTAGTGGTTCAAGATATTTAAACGTTTCACCGCCTACAATATAGGCGCGGCGCATTAAATCAGTCGCACCAATTACTGTCACTACTGCCGATTCTTTCGTAAGTGTTGCAAATTCATTTACAAGCGCTGGTAATATATTTTTTAATGCTTGTGGCAAAATAATATTTCTCATCATTTTTCCATATGGAACACCTAATGCCATCGCAGCTTCTGTCTGTCCTTTATCAACTGCTTGAATCCCTGCACGAATTACCTCTGACATATATGCACCCGAATTTAAACTAAATGCAAGTACCGCTGCTAAAAAGGCTGGTATATCATATCCAATCATTTGCGGAACACCGAAATAAATAATCATTAATTGTAAGACGAGCGGTGTACCACGAAATATCGATGTATATAAATCAGCAGCGATATTTAAAACTCTTACTCTAGCAATTTTGCAAAGCGCTAATAACGTTCCTAATATAAAACCAACTAAAGCAGATACTGCTACAATTTTCAGTGTAACTTCTAGGCCCTTTAATATATATGGTATCGACGGAGTAATTGCCGAAAAATCTAGGTTCATCTTTTGTCATTCCTCTCACGGAAAATAGAAAGGCAGCTTATTTCTCGCTGCCAAACCATTTCTTCACTAATTTGTCCATCTCGCCATTCTCTTGCATTTTTTTAATTACTTTATTAAATTCCTCTGTTTTATCACTATTTTTCGGAAGAGCAATCGCTGCTCCTACTTCTTCTGGAGCTTCCTTGATTTCAACTCCTTGTAAATCTTTCATTTTGTCTAAATAATTTTTAGCAACTGTATCTTCTAATATAGCAGCATCAAAACGTCCAGCCTGAATTTCTTGAACGATTTCTGGTATACGGTCACGACCCTCCGCTTGGAAGTCTACTTGTTTTTTGAAATCCTCTGCTTTTTCTTCTTGAATAGAACCTGTTTGTACCCCTACTTTTTTATCTTTTAAATCTTGTAATGATTTAATATCAGAATCCTTTTTCGAAACGATCATATTTTTAGCAACAAAATAAATATCTGTAAAATCCGCATTCTTCTTCCGGTCTGGAGTTGGTGTCATACCTGCCATAACAAAATCAACTTTTCCTGAGCTAAGTGATGCTAATAATCCTCCAAAATCCATATCTTTTATTTTCACTTCATAACCAAGTTCTTTACCAATATACTTTGCAATATCTACATCGAAACCGATAATTTCATCACTCTTTGAAGCTTCCACATATTCATAAGGTTTATAGTCTGCTGAAGTACCCATAACAAGTACTTTCTTATTAGTATTCGCTTCTTTTGTTTCTCCCTTACTACAAGCACTAAACATGCTTACGATTAAAATTAGTGCAAATGAAATCGATAATAACTTCTTCATGTTTCTTCCCCCTAATAATGTATATTCAAAAGTTTTATAGAATTTTTATTCGATGTCTGTATTGTATCAGCGTTTTTATTTTTATGCAATAATTAAAATAAAAATAAATTAAATTCTCTTCTAAATCCATATTCAACAAATTTTAAATGTATAAAACATTGCATAATATATGTTTTTTATGTATATTCTCTTTCATGATATGCAACTAAGAATAAAGAAATTCAAATTCTATTAATCATTAAAGTGAGATTTTTCTACATATCCTTTCAATAATGTGAAGCTTCTAACAAAAGGGAGATTCATCTACTACCTCTCTTCCTCGTTTCCCTCTAAATCAGCAAGATACAAAAAAAAACGGTACAAACACATCAGTGTCTGTACCGTTTTTTTTGTTCTATTAAACCTCTTCACAATTCTCTTCAAAATACGATTGTAATTTTGCAATAACTTGCATCGGATCGTGTCCTTCAATTTCGTGGCGTTCAACCATCGTTACAATTTTTCCATCTTTTAACAATGCAAAAGACGGAGAAGATGGTGGATATCCTTCAAAATATTCACGTGCATGCGCTGTTGCCTCTTTGTCCTGCCCTGCAAATACTGTCACAAGGTGATCTGGACGTTTATCATAATGTACAGAATGCGCAGCAGCAGGACGAGCAATACCACCTGCACAACCACATACTGAGTTTACCATTACAAGTGTTGTACCATCTTTCTTGAATGCTTCCTCCACTGCTTCTGGTGTTGTTAATTCTGTATAACCGGCAGCTACGATTTCCTCACGTGCTTGACGAACAACGTCATTCATAAAAAAGTTAAAGTTAATCAAGGGTTTCCCTCCTCTAGATCTATCTATTTGTATCTTACCAGTATCCGTTTCAGAAATACAAGTAAACTTACTTGCATAAGAGAAAACACGTCTTAGAGCAAATTCTAAGACGTGTTTTCTTAATGACCACGATGTTTTTTCTTTGCTTTTTGCACTTTTATAAAACGTTTTCTCCTCTTTTCTGCTTCACGTTGTTCCTTAGATTGCACTCGTTTTTCTTGTTTATGCAATTCATAAGATAAACTAATTGCTTCTTGAGCTTTCGTAAAACACTTTGTATGCATTTCTTTTGCTGATTCTCTTATAATACGTTTTATACTTTTCGGACGTTTTTTCTCTTTCACTTGAATACCACATCTGGCAAAGTTATTAAAATATGTTAGCATCGTATTATTTACAAATAAAAGTATCTCTTCGTCCGATGGCTCAGCACCAAAAATATACTTTGCTGCGTATAAAATCCCTTTATGTGTATTCTCAATCATTCCTACAAAAAACTGACCATCATGATATACTGTCAATTCCATCGACAGCCCCTCCTTAGAAAAAAATTAGAAATACTGGACATCCCGGAGGGGAAGGTTACTGACATACTAGTATGCGTCTGGACTACCAACCAGAACTGTGTTTTTGTATTTCTATAGCTATTATATAGTATTTCTACTTTCTTTTTCTATCTTCACATAGGCTTCAATCATTTTTTTATGTGATCCCACAATATAATCAGGAAGCTCTGTTACCGGAAAAAACTTAAGTTCGACTGCTTCTTCCTTATTTATAGACAAAGCACCTTCATACTCGTTTGTATAATATGCTGTCGTCACCGCTTGAAATTCATCACCATTTGCTAATTTCATAAAATAGTTAGCACCTGAAAATACATTTATAAGTCGCAAATTCTTCACATAAATTCCTGCCTCTTCATATACTTCACGGCAAGCTGTTTCTTCTGGTGATTCTCCAAGTTCCATTAAACCGCCAAGTAACCCCCATTTTCCGTACGGTTCTGTTCGTTGTTGTAATAAAACATGTCCATCTTCATTCAATACGAGAACAACAGCACCAACTAAAATTAAAGGGCGATGACCAACTATTTTTCGTAACTCTTCTACATATCCCATCGAAACAAACCCTTCTTTTTTTATTTCGTTGTCCACACTATTGTATCATATGCAAGAAATGGTAAAATGCTTTTATTATTTACTTTTTTTAAATATATTCATTTTGGAATTTTTATATAAATCCGTTTTGATTTTTCAACATATACGTCGCTGCTATGAAAAACAAAAGGTGATCTGCTCTCGTTTTCTATTTTTGGTTTCATTCGGTATGGAGCAGGAAAAGGGTCTGATCGTTTCTATACGTGGCCGGATGCTCTCTCACCTAAAAAGAAAGATTTTATATCGTTTTTTCAGTTTGATATGTAAAAAGCTGATTCGCATAAGAACGAATCAGCTTTTATTAATAAATAAGATTTAACTAA
The DNA here is from genome assembly GCF_017498755.1 of Bacillus sp. XF8. Classification (NCBI taxonomy): domain Bacteria; kingdom Bacillati; phylum Bacillota; class Bacilli; order Caryophanales; family Bacillaceae; genus Bacillus; species Bacillus sp. XF8. Next base: position 179,220 of record NZ_JAGDQK010000004.1, read on the forward strand.
CTGAAAACATGTACTTTTTATACGTTTTCCGTACCGACAACACGAGCCCCATCATCATCATATTCGAGAACAAAGAACTTCCTCCATATGATAAAAACGGAAGCGCGATTCCTTTTACAGGCATTAATCCAACAATCATCCCAACATTTTGGAAGATTTGTAGTGTTAAAACACCAATTACTCCCACACATAATAATGTCCCAAATAGATTATCTGCCGAATAACCAATTATAATTGTTCGATATAAAAGGAGAAGGAACATAACTACAACAAAAGCTGCAATTAAAAATCCACCTTCTTCAGCAATTGTAGCAAAAATGAAATCCGTATGTTTTTCCGGGATATAGACGTTTCCATATCCAAACCCTTTTCCGTCCATTCCCCCACTACCTACTGCTAAGATAGATTGTTGGGTTTGGTACCCTTGATCTGCATGTTCAAATGGATCTAACCACCCTAAAATACGTGATTGTTGGTGTGGCTTTAACAGCGTAACTAACTTGTTAAAAAATATGTCTGGATATTTTACATATATAAATATTAGCGTAGATAATACAGTCACGGGAATGACTGTACATATTGCAATTAATTTCTTTTGAATACCTGACATAAACAAAATACATGCAATTCCTGCAGCATATAGGAAAACCATCCCTGTATCAGGTTGACTATATACAAATAACGCCGGTGGAATCGATACTAAAATAATTTTACCTATTAATTTTAAATCCGTTTGAAATGTTCGCACCATATATTTTTCATTATGCTTCACTGCTAAACTCGCAACTAAAATAAGCAATGCAATTTTAAAAAACTCCGATGGCTGGATTGCTCCAAGAACTGGGACTTTAAACCATCTTTTTGCCCCTAATATTTCAGGTGTTAAAGCTTTAAATGGTGAAATCTTAAGTATGATAATGGAAGCAAACCCAACAATATAGAATGGCCATGCTAATTTTTGCAGTTGATCTAAATCAATACTTGCAACAAGTAGTAATAACACAATACCTATTACATAGTTAACCCCTTGTTTCATTGCAAAGTTTGAATTTCCATATTGTCCTGTTTGTTGACTACTATATATGGCTGCTATACTCGTAATACATAATACACACAAAATTAAAATTAATTTTACATCTAAACTTTTTAGAAACTTGGTACTTCTCTTCATGACATCCTCCTGAAACATTGTTAAGGCAAAATAAAAAACCAGGAGTCAACATTCTTCATGTTTTGACGACTGATTGCACATTAATCTATAAAATACTTATATAGAATAACTTTCTTTTTCAAACAATACAATATATTATACTACAGTTTCATCAGTAAGATTTGCCAAAAAAGTATTCTTTTCTTATTGTATATCTATATACAATATATCAGCAATGTATTTTCGTAAATTCATAACACATTGTCATTCATTGTAAGATTCATTTTTTATATTTTTGAGCCCCTACTCACTTCACTTAAAAGAGAAATTCCTAAAACGGTCAAAATTACTCCTAAAAAATAAGAACCGTGTAGTATACGTTTCTTATTTCTCAAGAATAAAACACAGTTTTTCGTTTTGATCCAATGTTACAAGTACGGCTTTTGAATATTTATCTTGTTCCTGTAATTTTTCTTGCAACCATTCCTCTGTTCTTCCAAACAAAGCAAGTGTTTCTTTATTTATTTTTCCCTCTTTCATCACAACAACTGGCATGTAAAAAGGTTGCGCCTCAATCATAGCCTCTTTTTTTGTTACAGGTTCATTCTCTTGTTTTAAAAAAGAAGAAATATTCCCTCCGGGCTCCCATAGCGCAACTGCCACTTTCGTTATATCCTCAATCTTTTGCATACGAAGTTCTGAAAGCAAATAGTCGATAGAAATACGAGCTTTCTTTAAATTTTTCAATACAATATTCCCATTTTGAATCAAAATAAGTGGATCTGGTTCTAAAAAACGCCTCCAGCCTTCACATTTCAAGCTTAAAAGGGCAGTTAAACTATATAATATAATAAGAACAACTGTTGTAGTCATCGAACCAATCATTCCTAATTTCTCATCTGATAACGGATGCGCTAAAATGTTCCCTAATATTAAAGCAGTAATAAAATCAACAAAACGGAGTTGAGAAATAGAACGCTGTCCCATAAATTTTGCTACAACTAGTAAAAAGAAATATGCAATAACGCTACGTAAACTCCATTCTAAAATCGAAAGATGTTCCCGCTCAAAAAAGAAATCCCACATCTCTATCCGCCTTTCCTATTATATTATTTTTAGTGTGTGCTGCTCTTTCTTCTATATACAAAAAAGCTAATCCTACAACGGATTAGCTTTTTAAAAGTTTCATTATATTATTATTATTAATATACAGACGTATTATTCTCAGATACATTTTCAAGAATCTCTTTTACACGTCCTAAGAATTTACCACAGATTAAGCCATCAAGTACACGGTGATCAAGGGATAAACATAGGTTAACCATGTCGCGTGCACCAAACATGCCATTATCCATAATAACTGGACGTTTTACAATCGATTCTACTTGTAAAATAGCTGCTTGTGGATGGTTGATAATACCCATAGATTGAACAGAACCAAATGACCCTGTGTTATTAATTGTGAATGTACCACCTTGCATTTCGTCCGCTTTTAATGATTTTGTACGTACTTTTCCTGCAAGTTCTGTAATTTCACGAGCGATACCCTTAATTGTTTTCTCATCTGCTTGTTTAATAACTGGTACAAATAGTTCATTTTCTGTTGCAACAGCAATAGAAAGATTGATATCTTTCTTCTGAACGATTTTATCGCCAGCCCACATTGAGTTAATTTGTGGGTATTCTTTCAACGCTTGTGCAACTGCTTTAACGAAGAATGCAAAGAATGTTAAATTGAAGCCTTCACGTTTTTTGAATTCACCTTTGATTGAATTACGGTATGATACAAGGTTTGTTACATCTACTTCAATCATCATCCATGCGTGTGGTGCTTCATGTTTACTACGCAGCATATTCGCCGCGATTGCTTTACGCACACCAGTCACTGGAATTTCGATATCTCCAGGCACTGTCGGTACAGAAACCGGTTTGGCCGCTTCTGTTTTTTGTGCTACCGGTGCTGGCGTAGCTGATTTTGGCGCTTCCTGTGATACCTGCGCAGAGACAGGTGCTTCTTCTTTCTTCGCACCAACTACCGGAATATTTCCAGATTCCACAAGCTTCAGAATATCTTTACGTGTAATACGGCCGTTTGCTCCCGTACCTTCCACTACATCTAAATCGATATTATGTTCACCTGCAAGTTTTAATACAGCTGGTGAGAAACGTGGTTTGCCATCAGTTGCTTGCTTCACTTTTGGTGTTTTTTCAGCTGAAGCTACTTCTACCTTTGGCTCCTCTTTTGTTTTCTCTTCTACAGCTGTCGCAGCTACCTCATCTGCGCCCTCTACTTGGATGACACAAACAACTTCACCTACTGCAAGTGTATCACCTTCACCAGCGACCAACTCTTTCACAATTCCTGTGAAAGAAGATGGTACTTCTGCATTTACCTTATCTGTCATTACTTCTGCAAGCGGATCATATTTATTTACGTGATCGCCAATATTTACGAGCCATTTACTAATTGTACCTTCCGTTACACTTTCCCCAAGCTGAGGCATTGTGATATTTTCTACAGCCATGTATAGTCCCCCCGATTAAAATTCCGCAAGTTCACGCATTGCTTTTTCAACTTTATCTGGATTTACCATAAAGAATTTTTCCATTGTTGGTGCATATGGCATTGCTGGAACGTCTGGACCTGCAAGACGCGCAATTGGTGCATCAAGGTCAAATAGGCAGTTTTCTGCAATAATTGCTGCTACTTCACTCATGATACTTCCTTCTTTATTATCTTCCGTTACAAGAAGAACTTTACCCGTTTTAGAAGCCGCTTCAATAATCGCTTCTTTATCTAATGGATATACAGTACGTAAATCAAGAATATGAGCAGAAATGCCATCTTTCGCTAATTTTTCAGCAGCTTGAAGAGCAAAGTGAACACATAATCCGTATGTGATGACAGTAATATCATCACCTTCACGTTTTACATCTGCTTTTCCGATTGGTAATACATAATCATCTTCTGGTACTTCGCCTTTAATTAAACGATATGCACGTTTATGTTCAAAGAATAATACTGGATCTTCATCACGAATTGCCGCTTTTAATAATCCTTTTGCATCATATGGTGTAGAAGGGATAACAATTTTTAAACCTGGTTGGTTTGCAAACATCGCCTCCACAGATTGTGAATGATACAATGCACCGTGAACGCCGCCACCAAACGGTGCACGTACAGTGATTGGACAAGTCCAGTCATTGTTAGAACGGTAACGAATTTTTGCTGCCTCAGAAACAATTTGGTTTACTGCTGGCATAATAAAATCAGCAAATTGCATTTCCGCAATTGGACGCATTCCGTACATCGCTGCCCCAATTGCTACCCCTGCAATTGCAGATTCTGCAAGCGGTGTATCAAGCGCACGATCTTCACCAAATTGATCATATAATCCATTTGTCGCTTTAAATACGCCACCTTTTTTACCAACATCTTCTCCTAATACAAATACTTTCTCATCGCGTTCCATTTCCTCACGCATTGCTAATGTAATCGCGTCAATATAAGACATTACAGCCATGAAACGTTCCCCCCTATTCTGCGTATACGTGCTTCAATGCATCTTCAGGTGCTGCATACGGAGCATTTTCTGCATATTCTGTTGCTTCATTTACGATATGCATAATTTCATCTAACATTTGTTTTTCAGATTCCTCTGTTAACACGCCAACCTCTTTTAAGTAAGCAGCAAATGTAAAGATGGAATCTTTTTTCTTCGCTTCCTCTACTTCTTCTTTATCACGATATACACGATCATCGTCATCACTAGAATGTGCTGTTAAACGATATGATACTGTTTCGATTAAAGTTGGACCTTCTCCACGGCGACCACGGTCTGCCGCCTCTTTTACAGCTTTATATACTGCAAGCGGATCATTTCCGTCTACTGTATACCCTGGCATGCCATAACCAATTGCACGATCTGATACATTTTTACATGCTAATTGCTTTTCAACAGGGATAGAAATCGCATATTTATTATTCTCACACATAAAAATAACAGGCAATTTGTGTACACCAGCAAAGTTAGCACCTTCGTGAAAGTCACCTTGGTTAGAAGAACCTTCACCGAATGTAACAAACGTTACTAAATCTTTCTTTTCCATCTTCCCTGCTAATGCAATACCTACTGCATGAGGCACTTGCGTTGTAACTGGTGATGAACCTGTCACAATACGGTTTTTCTTCTGACCGAAGTGACCAGGCATTTGACGGCCACCGGAGTTTGGATCTCCTGCTTTTGCAAAACCAGACAACATAAGCTCTTTTGCTGTCATACCAAACGCTAGTACAACCCCCATATCACGGTAGTATGGCAATGCATAGTCTTTTTCACGATCAAGTGCAAATGCTGCGCCTACTTGTGCAGCTTCTTGCCCTTGACAAGAAATTACGAATGGAATTTTCCCTGCACGGTTTAATAACCACATACGCTCGTCGATTTTACGCGCAAGCAACATAGTACGATACATTTCTAATACTTGCTCATCACTTAAGCCAAGTTCTTCATGGCGTTTTTCTTTTACTTCTGCCATTTTCATAACCTCCTAAATCCACATTTTTATGCGTGTAACGCTTTTCCATCTACTGCTAATGCAGCTTCACCAATTGCTTCAGATAAGGATGGATGCGGATGAATTGTATGTGCAACTTCCCAAGGTGTTGCATCAAGTACTCTTGCAAGACCCGCTTCAGAAATCATATCCGTTACATGTGGGCCAATCATATGAACACCAAGAATATCATTTGTTTCTGCATCAACTACAAGTTTCACAAAGCCATCTGATTCTCCGTATACAAGTGCTTTTCCGATTGCACGGAATGAGAACTTACCTACTTTTAACTTATAGCCTTTTTCTTTTGCTTCTTGTTCTGTTAAACCAACAGAAGCAACTTCTGGACTACTGTATACACATTTCGATACCATTGAGTAGTCAATTGGCATAACTTCTTTACCAGCAATATGCTCTACCGCTACAATACCTTCATGAGAAGCAACATGTGCAAGTTGTAAACCGCCAATTACATCACCAATTGCATAAATATGTGATTCTTTCGTTTGGTAAAATTCATTTGTTTGAATGTATCCTTTTTCCACGATGATATCTGTATTCTCTAAACCGATATTTTGCGTATTTGCCTGTCTTCCTACAGATACAAGCATTTTCTCTGCCTTGAATTCTTTATTTTCACCATTGTGTTCGGCTTGAATTGCTACTCCATTATCTTTTACCAATGTTTCAGGTAATACTTTTGCACCTGTCACCACTTTAATACCTTTTTTCTTTAATAGACGCTGCATTTCTTTCGAAACATCTTGATCTTCAAGCGGCAGGACATGTTTTGCGTATTCTAATACAGTAACTTCTACACCGAAGTCAGCAAGCATAGATGCCCATTCAATTCCAATTACGCCGCCACCGACAATAACAATCGATTTCGGAAGCGTTTCCATTTTTAGGGCATGATCCGATGACATTACGTACTCTCCGTCTAATTCTAATCCTGGTAATGAATTTGGACGAGATCCTGTTGCAATTAGAACATTTTTCGGAATCAACATCTCATTCTCTTCACCATTTGCAAATTCAACTGAAATTGTTCCTGGCATTGGAGAGAAGATAGAAGGTCCAAGAATTCGGCCGATACCTTCAAACACATCAATTTTACCTTGCTTCATTAAATGTTGAACGCCTTTATGAAGCTGCGTTACAATCTTTTCTTTACGCTCTTGCACTTTTGCAAAGTTTAATTCTACATTGCTCGCTACAACGCCAAACTCTTCACTCTTTTTCGCAGTTGCATATACTTCTGCACTACGTAGTAATGCCTTACTAGGAATACAGCCTTTGTGTAAGCAAGTACCACCAAGATTATCTTTTTCAACAAGTGCTGTTTTTAGCCCTAATTGTGATGCACGAATAGCAGCAACATACCCGCCAGTACCGCCGCCAACGATGACTAAATCATATTCTTTTGCCATTATCTCAACCCCTAGCTACCGTTTCTTTTTCTCGTACAACATACTCTTTCGGATCTTCTTCTTCACGTAATACGCGAAGTGCTCCTTCTGCTAATGCCTGTAATTCATCTTCTCCAGGATGCACAATCACATCTGCAATCCAATGCACGCGATCTTTGATTTCATCAACAAGAATTTTGCTATATGCGAGTCCTCCTGTTAAAACGATTGCATCGATTTTCCCATGAAGAACGCTACTAGCTCCGCCGATTTCTTTCGCAACTTGATATGCCATTGCTTTATAAATAAGTGTTGCCTCAGGATCACCTTTTTCAACCATGTTTTCAACCTTAATTGCATCGTTTGTACCAATGAGGCTTACTAATCCGCCTTGTCCAACAATCTTTTTCATCATTTCATCGCGGTAATACTCACCTGAGAAACACATTTCTATTAACTGTCCAACCGGCACTGTTCCAGCACGTTCTGGACTAAATGGACCCTCACCATTTAAACCATTATTTACATCAATAACTTTCCCTTGCTTATGAGCACCAACTGTAATTCCTCCGCCCATGTGTGCAATTAATAGGTTTAAATCTTCATATTTACGACCAAGTTCTTCTGCCACTTTACGTGCCACTGCTTTTTGGTTTAACGCATGAAAAATACTTTTTCGCTCCATACCGGAGATTCCGCTAATGCGAGCGATTGGCTCCATTTCATCAACAACAACTGGATCAACAATGAAAGCTGGAATGTTTAATCCAGAAGCAATTTCATACGCCAAAATACCTCCAAGGTTTGAAGCGTGATGGCCACTATATCCATTTTTCAAATCTTCTAACATAGCTTCGTTCACTGTATACGTACCGCCTTCAATCGGACGAAGTAATCCTCCGCGTCCGCAAACAGCGTTTAATTTCGAAATATTAATGCCGTGAGAATGTAGAACCTCTAAAATTGTTTCTTTTCGAAATTCATATTGATCAATAATTCGTTTATATTCCCCGATTTTATCCACATCATGACGAATAGTTTCTTCTAAAACGGGTCTCTCATTATCAAAAACACCTATTTTTGTGGATGTACTACCCGGATTAATAACAAGGATTCGATTTAAGGACAATGTTGCTACCTCCACCTTATAAATTCAAAAGGCAGTGGAAACCTCATAAGAGGTAACCACAGCTTTTGTAGAAGTTGTATATAAAAGAATTAGCGACGGCTAATGATGTCATGACCGTTGCGTAAGTACGTGCTACGAGTATTTTTTAAGCTTGCAATACGCTCTTCAGCTAGACGATCTGCTGCAACATAAGTTGGCACACCATCACGTTTTGAAATCTCAATTACTTTTGCAATTGTGTCATAAATAGACTCTACGCGTTTTAATGCACGTTCTCTATTGTATCCATATAATTCATCTGCTACGTTAATTACGCCGCCTGCATTAATTACATAGTCTGGTGCATATACAATTCCCATTTCATGAATTGTGTCACCATGACGATCTTCTTTTAATTGGTTATTTGCAGAACCTGCGATTACTTTCGCTTTCAATTGTGGAATTGTTTCGTCATTTACTGTTGCACCTAATGCACATGGTGCATAAATGTCACATTCTACACCATAAATTTCATTTGGTTCAACTGCTGTTGCACCAAATTCTTCTACCGCACGTTGTACCGCTTCTTTATTGATATCTGTAACGATTAGTTGTGCCCCTTCAGCGTGTAAATGTTTGCATAAATGATATGCTACGTTACCAACACCTTGAACAGCAATTACTTTACCTTCTAGGCTATCTGTGCCAAATGCTTCTTTTGCTGCTGCTTTCATACCACGATAAACACCATAAGCAGTTACTGGAGATGGGTTACCAGAAGAACCGAATGAAGGTGAAATACCTGTTACAAAGTCAGTTTCTTCGTGGATAATATCCATATCATCAACAGTTGTACCAACATCTTCTGCAGTAATGTAACGTCCGTTTAATCCTTGAATGTAACGTCCTAGTGCACGGAACATCGCTTCACTTTTATCTTTACGTGGGTCGCCGATGATAACTGTTTTTGCACCACCTAGGTTTAAACCAGCTGCTGCGTTTTTATACGTCATCCCTTTGGCAAGACGCAATGCATCTTCAATCGCCGCTTCTTCAGAATCATATGTCCACATTCTTGTTCCACCAAGGGCTGGCCCAAGTGTTGTATCATGAATTGCAATGATTGCTTTTAATCCAGATTCTTTATCTTGACAAAATACTACTTGCTCATAATCATATTTTTCTAAGTATTCGAAGATTTCTAATGTCATTGTCATTTCCCCCTAATTGTTTTACCCTATTGGTTTATTTAGAAGCAGTCGCAACTGCTAAAGCTAATGAATATACTTTTGTTTCTGCTGAATCAGCACGAGATGTTAAAACAATCGGTGCTTTCGCGCCAGCAATCATCGCTCCTACATTTGCATTTGCAAAATAGACAAGCGATTTATATAGCACGTTTCCAGCTTCAATCGTTGGGACGAGTAAAATGTCTGCCTTACCTGCTACATCACTTACTATGCCTTTGTGCTCTGCTGCAACTTGTGATACAGCATTATCTAAAGCAAGTGGTCCATCGACGATACAATCTTTAATTTGTCCACGACGATTCATTTGCGTTAACATCGCTGCATCGATTGTTGCTTGCATCGCTGGATTAATAACTTCCACCGCTGCAATTGGAGCCACTTTCGGCAATTCGATTCCTATTGCCCGGGCAACTTCAACAGCATTTTGTATAATAGCAGCTTTTTGCCCTACATCAGGTGCAATGTTCATTGCTGCATCTGTGACAAAAATAAAGCGATCGTAATTTGGAACTTCAAACGCTGCAACATGTGATAACACACTACCTTTGCGAAGTCCCCACTCTTTATTTAATACTGCTTTTAAAATACTTGCGGTCGGGATGTTCCCCTTCATAAGTACATCTGCTTCACCATTTCTTACAGCTTTAACAGAAAGTTCCGCGGCCTCAGCATTTGATGATGCGCCGATCACTTGAACGTGTTCTGAAACTTGTAAGTTATGCTCTTGTAGCATACCCATAATTTTTTCTTGATTTCCATATAGACGAAATTGAGCTAACTGTAATTGAATGGCCTTAGCAACTGCTTCAATTACTTCATGATCTTCAGCTACTGCTACAGCCACAGTTTTTTGGGGCTGTCCTGCTGCTTGATCAATTAAGTGTTTTAACTTCATATTTTGTAATCAACCCTTTCCGTCGTCCCTCGTCTATTTAATAAGCAAATACCGTGCCAACTTTTCAAAGTGGTCATACCAATTATGAAAACGCATACAAAACGCAGTAAAATCAGTACTTTAGAAAATAGCAGAATATTCTGTCTTAAATTGTCGTTTTTTGTATACCATGCAATAAATTGCACGGTACGCAATTTATTGCATGCTATTTTTTGCATGGTCATACTTTTCTAACTTGTAATATAAATTTCGAACTGAGATTCCTAACGCTTTTGCTGTCTTTGTTTTATTCCCATCAAACTTCTCTAAATATTCATGTATGATGTTCCCTTCAAACTCCGTGACCAAATGTTCAAGAGACTTTTCTTCTAATTCCGGTAGCAAACTACTTCCTTTTAACTCCACTTGATCTTCCTTATGCAAAGAGGGCAAATGATGCACATCAATATACATCTCATTATAGTTCATAAAAATAATGGCTCGCCCCAAAATATTTTCAAGCTCTCTGACATTCCCCGGCCAATCATACGATTGCAAATATTCAATAGCCGATTCCGTTAACCCTTCTACATTCCGACCATAATCTTGATTAATTTTTTGAATCAATCGTTCTGATATAACTGGAATATCTTCCTTTCGTTGACGAAGAGAAGGAATTTGAATCGGAATTTTATTTAAGCGATAATATAAATCTTCCCGGAATTCACCTTCCAAAATTGCTTTTTCTAAATTCACATGCGTCGCTGCAATAACCCGAACGTTAATAGGAATCGCTTTCGTTCCGCCTACTTTTACAATTTCTTTCTCCTGCAGTACACGTAATAATTTCGCTTGCGTATTGGCAGACAACTCACCAATCTCATCTAAAAAAACACTTCCATTGTTTGCTTCTTCAAAGAAACCTCGTTTGCCACCTCTTCTTGCTCCAGAGAAAGCCCCTTCTTCATAACCAAATAATTCACTCTCTAATAGAGTCTCTGAAATAGCAGCACAATTCACACGCACAAATTTATTGTACTTCCGGTTACTCCCGTTATGAATAGCATGTGCAAATAACTCTTTACCAGTCCCTGACTCCCCGCGAAGTAATACTGTTGCCGGCGTATTTGCTCCAAGTTTCGCTTGTTCAATCGCTGCCATCATTTCATCAGACGTTCCTACAATATCCTCAAAAGAATATTTTGCCTCTAGCGTCCGAATAATTTGTCTTGCCCGATTTAATTCATGTGTTAACTTTTGAATTTCTGACACATCACGAATAACACCCACGCTACCTTTCAATATGCCATCAACAATAATCGGTGCTACATTTACAATTACATCACGTTTTTTCTGACCGATTTTCATATGAATCCCTCGTACCGCTCTACGCGTCCGAAGTACTTTCATATGCATACTTTCACCCTCTACAATATCAGTCGTTGCAGGTTTTCCAATTATGTCATCCTCTGTAAGACCTGTTAACTTCGTATAAGCGGGGTTTATAACAAGACCTCTCCCCTTCTCATCTACAACAGAAATCGCTTCCTCAGATGAATGAATAATCGCTTCCAATAAGGTTTGGATTTCTTTTAAATCCGTAACTTCTTCTGCTAAATCTACAACTTCTGTAATATCTTTAAAAATGGCAAAAGCTCCTTGAACCTCTCCATCTTCTTTTAAAATAGGAATACGAGTTGTAATAATCTTTTTTTCATTCCCTAACGTCAACTCATGATTCACTTCTATTTGTTTCGTTCGTATAATACGAAGTAATTTACTAGTCGGGATTACTTCTAAAATATATTTACCTACCGCTTCTCCTGTTTTATAACCTGTTATACGTTCTGCACTTTTATTAAATAATTTTACATAACCTTCTGAATCAATGACGATCATTCCATCATGAGTGGAGTTTAAAATCAAATTCCCTTGCTGCGTTTGTTCTTTTAACTTTTCAATTAAACCCTCTTTCTCATGTGCCAACTTCGTAACGATTTTCGCAACATCCCCTGGTATAAGAAGTGTATTTTCTTGCTTTTTTGCTAATAGAACCTTATGTAAATGGTAATCACCACTCATATCAAAAATTACATCCACACCCAACGTAAGAAACGAATCTAAATCTTCTCCAATTGCAATACCTTGTTCTTGCGCAATCTGTAATCCTTTTGCATTCGGATTTATATCGATAACGCCAACGACTTTAAATATATTCGAATTTTGCAGCAAACCAAGAATCGTACTTCCACCTTCGCCCGCTCCAATAATTAATACTTTTTGTTTCACACATTACACTTCCTCTCGAAGTATCTCTGCAAAATTTTTCACACCTTTATCTTACTCGTTCAGCAATCACTTGACAAATGTCCTTTCTATATAACATCATTTAATATATACGAAATTATCTGAAAAGGAGCGTTATCTATGCAGCGTTACCTCGCTCTTCTATTAGCCCTTATTCCCATTTCATTAGCAGTGCTAGGTATAAAATTAATGAGAGATACTGTATTCGGTATTCTTTTATCTCCAATTCCTGTATTATGGTTACAATTTTTAATGGGGGTATTCTGCTTTGCAATCGGTTTTTATATCTTTGGTAGCTTCGTATTATACCGCGATCGTAAGCGAAATAAAGTACAAGCTCGTTTTCGAAGGTAAGTAAACAAAAAAGTGAGACCTTTCTTAATTAAAGGTCTCACTTTTTCACTTGCAATAACACTCTAGCAGTTTCTGGATAATCGGTAATAATTGCCGATATATTCATATCGAAATATTTACGCATGACCGTCTCTTCATTTATCGTATAAGGACGAACCTCGACTCCGCTTTCCATTGTTAATTCAGCGATTGCATCAGGAAAGTAACGATGGTTTGGATGGACCGCAGTAGCCCCCATTTTTTGCGCATAGGCCCATGGGCTATGTAAACCTTCACGGTATAAAATCGCCGTTTGAATATCTGGAGCCATCATATGACATCTTTTCATACTGTAATGATTAAAAGAAGAAAAGATAACCCGCTCTTCAAGACCGAACTTTCGTACAAGTGTTATAACCTCTTCTTCTAAACCACGATATGGAATTTTATTATTTTTAAATTCAATATTCAGAAGCAATCGATTGGACTGCAACCACTCTAATACTTCCTCTAATAAAGGAATTCGGCAAAAGCCTACCTTTTCCGAAAACTTGTGACTCGCATCTAATTTTCTCAAGTCTTCATACAGATAATTACGAACCGCACCCTTTCCATTCGTTGTACGATTGACAGTTTCATCATGAATCACAACAACTTTTCCATCCTTCGTAAATTGTACATCTAATTCTATCCCATCTGCCTGAAACGATTCCGCAGCTTCAAAGGAAATCATTGTATTTTCTGGATACGTCCCCGCCGCACCGCGGTGCGCAAATATAAGAGTCATCCTCACTCCCCCAATCTTATGCTATACTATACGAAAAAGGAGGTACTTCTTTCTATGAGACCATTACAAATTTCTCCGGACACTGCAATCCGCTTATCAAAAGCTCTTGGTGTTCCACTTGAGCAAATTATGCATATGCCGCAGCACATTTTAGTTCAAAAGTTAGTTGAATTAGAAAAACAAAGTAAAGATGAAGAATAATATAGTCCTGTTTTTGCAGGGCTTTTTATTATCCTCGAGTCATTCCACTCGTTTATCTCATCTTACAATTATATCACTGAGTCATTTTACATATAACCTCATTGTTTAAATGGCTCAGTGATATAAGGTGATTGCACAGCTACCCATCATTAACAAACATCTTTTAATACGAAAGAAGACCATTTTTTATTTTATAATCTCAATAGTAAACTTATTTAAACTGGCAACGTTAAAGCCATTAAGATATTCTCTCTATACCCCTCATCCTTTTCCTTCAATTCAAGAATCTTGCGTCTCAAATCAATATCCACATATAACTCACAATAACGATTTAATTCCTCATCTTCATCAAAAAACAGTTTGAATTTTAGAATTTCATTTTCAAAATTCGATGGATTTCCCGCCAATGCGAAACACGTAAAAGGTACTATATTATTCATTTTAAAATTACTACTTTTCGATAAATATAAATATGATATAACGTTTACTAAATAATCAGAATCATTCCCCAAAGAATAAAATACAATACCGTTTTGATGAAAAGCATTATAATTTATTTCCCCTGCAGTAGTCATACCCCTTATCATATTATCTTTAAAAGCAATCATGAATCCAACAATTTCTCCTTCAAATTGACCAAAAACTTTAACAACATGATACCCTCCCTCCAATAATGTGTGATATTAAACGTTAAATCTTGAAATCCCTCTTCTGTATTTTCATTAATAACCACAAATTCCATATCAGTCCTCCTACTCCTTTTTCTATTTTCTAAAAATATCCCTCTCTTCCCCCTCTTATTTCCAGCGTAACACAATAAAAAACCTCCTATCTATTGAACTGCACCCCAATTGTTAGACACAATTAACAATTGGAGGTGTAGTTTTTTTATGGCAAAGTTTTCATTAGAAGT